>VFZW01000191.1 GCA_016871055.1 Acidobacteriota bacterium | reverse complement strand
CTCGTCGACGGAGCGCCGAGGTGTTGGATCAGAAACCGGAAGGGGAGTTTATCGGCGATTTCGAGCGCGCGCTTGATTTCATCACAGGCGGCGATGCGACGGGCCTTGTTGAGATCGGCGATGTTAACGACAGCTTGCGGGCCGGATTTGCCGCTGACGTCGTCGCTGTACATCGGCGAGTGCAGCGAGTGCAGCTTCATCTCGGAGTCTCGAAACCAGTGGACGAGTTCGTCGGTTTGGGCGCGGTTGTGGTAGTCGAGGTGCTGGCGGGCGCAGAAGATTTCGACGGCGGGGATGCCGGCGTCGGAGATCTTGTCGAGCGCGGCGGTGGTGAGCCTGTGGTTGATGAAGTAGTGCGTCGAAACGGCGTGATTCATAGTGGGTCTAGTATCCGGCGGCCTTGCCTTCGACGCGCGGATCCGCGGCGCCGGCGAGCCAGCCGTTGTCTTCAAATTGAATGGATGCCATTTCGCAAATGCTGCGTGCGATTTCGACAGCGTGGCCCTTTTGTTCGAGAAGGCGGCGGGTGTCGGGCGAGATCTGCGGTTCGAGGTACAGCTTGTCCGGGCGCCATTGGTGATGGAAGCGCGGGAAATTGACGGCGTCCTGGATGTTCATGTCGAAGTCGAGGACGTTCTGGATGACTTGCATCACCGATGTCAGAATGCGCGTGCCGCCGGGAGTGCCGACGACGAGGAAGGGCTTGCCGTCCTTGAGGACAATGGTGGGCGACATCGAACTGAGCGGGCGCTTTTTCGGGACGATGGCGTTGGCTTCGCCGCCGAGAGCGCCGAACATGTTGGGGTGTCCGGGCTTGACGGAGAAGTCGTCCATTTCGTTGTTGAGCAGGAAGCCGAGGCCAGGCACGGTGACGCCGGATCCGTAACCGCCGTTGAGCGTGTAGGTGACGGCGACGGCGTTGCCTTCGCTATCGACGATGGAGTAGTGGGTGGTTTCGGCGGACTCCATGGTGGCGATGTCGCCGGCTTTGATGGCGTCGGAGTTGGTGGCTTTGTCGGGATCGATGGAGGCGCGGAGTTTATTGAGGTAGTTGACGCTGAGGAGTTTGGAAACGGGAACGGGCCAGAAGTCGGGGTCGCCGAGATGTTCGGCGCGATCGGCGTAGAAGCGGCGCATGGCTTCCGCGGTGAAGTGGATGGCTTGCGCGGAACCGGCGCCGTTCTTTTCGTAGCCGGTTTTTTCGAGGACAGAGAGCATCTGCAGGATGCCGATGCCACCCGAAGATGGCGGCGGCGCGGTAATGATCGTGTACTTTTCGCGGAACTTCGATTGCAGCGGAGTACGTTCGGCGGGTTGATAGGCCTTGAGGTCTTCTAGCGTGATTAACCCACCATTGGCGGCCATTTGTTTTACGAAGAGTTTCGCGGTTTCGCCTTCGTAGAAGTCTTTAGCGCCAACTTTCTGGATGCGATCGAGTACGCGGGCGAGTTCGGGTTGGACGAGCTTATCGCCGGGTTCGAAGAACTGGCCGTTGTTTTGAAAGATGCGCTTGGACTCGTCGAACTGGGCCACGGCTTTCGATCCCTTCAAACCTTGAGCGAGGCCATAGGAGATGGTGAAGCCTTCGCGCGCGAGTTTGACGCTGAGGGCGACGGCGTCGGCCCATTTGGCTTTGCCGTATTTGCGGTGCGCGTACTCGAGGCCGCTCGCTGTGCCGGGCACGCCGGGGGCGCGCCAGCCGCGTACGGAGTCCTGTGTGGGATTGCCGTCTTTGTCGAGATACATGTCGCGGGTGGCGGCGAGCGGGGCGCGTTCGCGGAAGTCGATGAAGGTGGTGCGGCCGTCTTTGAAGCGGATGAGCATGAATCCGCCGCCGCCGATGTTGCCGGCGCTGGGGTGGGTGACGGCGAGAGCGAAGCCGACTGCGACGGCGGCGTCGATGGCATTGCCGCCGGCTTGCAATATGGCGACGCCTGCATCGGTGGCGTTGGCCTCACGCGAGACCACCATGGCTTTGCGGGAGCGGGCGGGTTGGGCGGCGGGGAGGGCTAGGCAGAAGAGGGAAGATAGAAGGAAGAGGCGCACTGCTGAAAGCCGGCGTTGTCGGTAGGGGAGGGTGCGCTCCGTGGCGTTCGCGCCTCTGTTTGAAGACGGGCGCACGGAGGGTTCCGGCAGTGTGTTTAGGGACCGACGCATAGATTCAAGTTTACACCTGAGGTTTCGCGCGTCTCTTCCATTCGAAGAGTGCAACGCCGGTGGCGACGGAGACGTTGAGCGACGCGATGGCGCCGGACATAGGAATGCGCACGAGTACGTCGCACCGTTTGGCGGTGTGTTCGTGGAGACCGTGACCTTCGGCGCCAACGACGAGGACGGTGGGGGAGTTGTAGACGACTTCGTCGTAGTCGTGTGTGCCGCGTTCGTCGAGGCCGTAGAGCCAGAACCCGTCCTTCTTCAGGCGGTCGAGCGTTTGATTGATGTTGCCGACTTTTACGACGGGCAGGTGGGCGAGCGCGCCGGCGGCGGCTTTGGCGGCGGTTTCGGTGACGGGCGCGGCACGGCGGTCCGGGATGATGACCGCGTTGGCGCCGGCGGCGTGGGCGGTGCGGACGATGGCGCCGAGGTTGTGCGGGTCTTCGACGCCGTCGAGCACGACGAGCATATGCGCGCCGTTGGTGACGTCGTCCATCGTTTTATAAGGCGACGCGGCGATGACCGCGGCGACGCCTTGATGAACGGCGGAGTGCGTCATTCGATCGAGCGCGTCGCGCGTTTCGAAGCGCAGGGGGATCTTGCGTTCGCGGCAGAGTTCGATGATCTCTTGCAGGCGCGGGCCTCCGGCGCCTTTGGCGACGACGACGCGATCGATTGATCGCCCGGAGCGCACGGCTTCGAGTACGGGGTGAATTCCAGCGAGCGTTTGCACGTACTAGATAGTTTCGCGTAATAATGTGATTCGAGTGCAACTGCAAGAGCCAATCGAGAATGGAGCGGGTGTGGGGACGCTGGCATCGCCGGCCGATATCCCGAACAAGCTGTACTTCAAGATCGGCGAAGTGGCGCGGCTGACGGGCGTGAAGCCGTATGTGCTGCGGTACTGGGAGACCGAATTCAACGGGCTGGGGCCGAAGAAGTCGAGGACGAATCAGCGGCAGTACCGGCGCAAGGATGTGGAGCTTGTGCTGGAGATCAAGCGGCTGCTTTACGAAAAGCGGTTTACGATCGAGGGCGCGCGGAAACATCTCGGACAGCGGAACAAGGGGCTCGCCGTTGCAGCGGCGGCTGTTTCCTCGGCTCCGGCGGTAGCGGCGCAGGGAGCGCTGTTTGCGTTGGGCCCGGAGCCCGGATCGGTGTCGAAGGAGAAGCTCGATCCGATTAAGAAGGAGCTTCGTTCGATACTTGAACTGCTTCGGTGACGATGGCTGCGGTGGCGTGCTTGCGAGCATGCGGGTGCGTCAGGCCGTCGACGAGGGTGCTTTTCCGCGACCGATGTTCGGAGGGAGCCGGGCAAGCCGGCGGTTCTTGCCGTATACGCGAATGTGGCGGGTGGTTCGGGATGGAGAGATGCGATTCGACGTCAAAGGGCTGGCTACGGTGATCGCGCCGAGCGGCATTCCACCCCGCGAAATACCAAAGCGCGCGCCACTGTATTATGCTGTACGAAGCCATCCATCGTCAGGAGGGCGCAAGATCAACGAAACGAATTGAAGGAAAGGTAGGTGTCTCGGTGAGTTCCCAAAACGACTCCACGAAAGACAATCTCACCAAATCCGCATTCTCCCGCCGCTCGTGGTTGCGCGGCGCGGGTATCGGAACTGGTGTCGTAGGCGCCGGCGTCCTGGAACAGGAAGCCGACGCGCAACAAGCCAAGGTCATGAGCGGCGAGGTGGAAATCAGTCTCAATCTCAACGGCCGTCCGCGAAGCGTAAAAGTTGAGCCGCGCACAACGCTCCTCGACGCACTCCGCAACCGGCTGGATACCACCGGCGCCAAGCGGGTATGCGATCGCGGGACTTGCGGCGCATGCACAGTGATTGTCGGCGGAAAGGCCGTCTATGGCTGCACAATGCTTGCGGTCGATGCGGTCGGCAAGAACATTCAGACGATCGAAGGACTGGCGCCGGAAGGGCAACTGCACCCGGTTTCGCAAGCCTTCGTCAACAACGACGCGCAACAGTGCGGCTATTGCACGCCCGGATTCGTGATGGCGTCCAAGGCGCTGCTCGATCGCAACCCGAATCCGACGGTCGAACAAGTCGAAAAAGGCATGGCCGGCAACATCTGCCGTTGCGGTACCTACGTCGGCGTGCGCAAGGCCGTTCTCGAAGCCGCCAAGATGCGAGGAGGTTCGAATGCCTGATTATAAATGGCCAGCAATGAACAAGCGGAAGATCATGGGCACGCGTGTGTCCCGTCTCGACGGGCCCGCGAAGTCTTCCGGCCGCGCGAAGTATCCGTCGGACATGAATCCGCAAGGGTTGTTGCAGACCGCGATTCTTGTTTCGCCGCACGCGCACGCCAAGATCCGCTCGATTAACACCGACGCCGCCAAATCGATGCCGGGCGTGGCGGGCATCCGCACATTCGTCAACGCGGGCGCTGAGGTGCAGTGGGCGAATGCTGAAATCGCGATCGTCGCCGCCAACACGGAAGAGCAGGCGCGCGATGCCGTCCGGGCGATCAAGGTCGACTACGAAGTGTTGCCGCACATGGTGCGCGAAGAGAATCTGGCCAAGGCCGGTACTCGCGCGAAGGCGGCCGGCGAACAGATCACTGGCGATCCGGATCAGGCGCTCAAAGACGCCGATGTCGTGTTGCAGAGCGAGTACGGAATTCCGGTGATCACGCACTGCTGTTTGGAGCCGCATGGCCAGGTCAGCGAGTGGAAAGGCGACGCGATCAACTTCTGGCCATCGACACAGGCCGTCTCCACGGTCGGTAACCAACTCGCGCAGGCGTTGAGCTTCGACGCCGCGAAGATCAAGGTCACCTGCGATTACATGGGCGGCGGATTTGGCTCGAAGTTTCCGGCCGATTCCTGGGGCGCGGAAGGCGCGCGGTTGTCGAAAGACACCGGCGGCCGGCCGGTAAAAGTGTTCCTGGATCGCGCGACCGAATTGACGATCGCCGGCGTTCGTCCTTCGCACTTCATGAAGGTGAAGGTTGGCGCGAAGAAGGACGGCACGATTACGGCGTGGCAATCGGACTCGTGGTCGACCGGCGGATTCGCGGGCGGCGGCATGGCGCCGATTCCTTACGTGTATGCCAACATTCCGAACCGCCGCATGAATCACGCGGCCGTTTCGCTGAACGCCGGTCCTCAGCGTGCCTGGCGCGCTCCGAACCATCCGCAGGCGTCGTTCCTTACGACCTCGGCGATCACCGATCTGGCGGCGAAGTTGAACATGGACCCGCTCGACGTGTTCCTGAAGAACGCCAACCTCACGCTGCGTGAAGCGACCTACAAGTCGCAGCTTGAAAAAGCCGCGAAGATGATCGACTGGAAAGCGAAGTATCACGCACCTGGCGAAGGCAAGGGCACGATTCGCCGCGGTGTCGGCATTGGCGTCGCCACCTGGGGCGGCGCGGGCCACGCGTCGAAGTGCAAGATCGTTCTGCATCCGGACGGTTCGGTGGAAGTCGAACTCGGTTCGCAGGATATCGGCACTGGAACGCGCACGTGTATCACGATGGTGGCGGCGGAAACGCTGGGGCTGCCGATGAGTGCGATCCGCGTGAAGATTGGGACCAACTCGTATCCGGCATCGGGACCGTCGGGTGGTTCGACGACGATCGGCGGTGTGTCGAGCTCGACGCGCAAGGCTGCTGTCAACGCTTTAGAGAAGTTGTTCGAGAAGGTCGCGCCGTCGCTCGGCGTTCCGGCGGATCAACTGGAAGCGGTGGATAGCCGCATTCAGGTGAAGGGCAACCCGAACAAGGCAATGAGTTGGAAACAGGCGGCCCAGAAGATGGGTCCGCAGTCGATCGAAGAGATGGGCGAAAACGTTCCGGCGCAGGCGCCTCGCGAAGGTCTGAACACGCTTGGCGCGTCCGGTGTGCAGATGGCCGAAGTGGAAGTCGACACCGAAACGGGACGCGTTAGAATGCGTAAGCTCGTTGCAGTGCAGGACTGCGGCCTGGTCGTCAATCCCAAGACGGCCGAGAGCCAGGTCTATGGCGCTTGCATCATGAGCATCTGCAGCGCACTATTTGAAGAACGTGTGATGGATGCGGTCACCGGCCGCGTGCTGAACCCCGATATGGAGTTCTACAAGCTCGCCGGTCTGCCGGACATCGGTGAAATCGAAGTCCAGATGGACATCACGCCGGAGCACGACGCCCGCGGCATCATCGGTCTCGGTGAGCCGTGCGCGATCGGTGGCGGCGCGGCCATCGCAAATGCAATTCACAACGCCCTCGGCGTGCGCGTGCCCCTTGCCCCCGCGACGCCCGAAAAGGTGCTCAACGCCATCGGCAACCGGAGGTACGCATAACATGCAAGCGTTCGAATACGGAAATCCAACCACACTGAAGGACGCCTTTGGCCTCCTCGGCAGCAACTGGTCCGACGCCGAAATTCTGGCGGGCGGCACCGATATCCTGAGCCTGATGAAAGACTACATCACGTCGCCGAAGCGCGTCGTGAATATCAAGGGCATCAAGGAACTGGGCGGCATCGCTCGCAAGGGCGGCAACGTCCGCATCGGCGCGACGGTTACGCTCGACGATCTGGCTTCCAACGCCGTGATCCGCGCGTCGTTCCCGTCGTTGACGCAGGCGGCGCTGGGCGTGGCCAGCCCGCAAATTCGAAACATGGGCACGGTGGCGGGCGACCTTTGCCAGCGGCCGCGCTGCTGGTATTATCGCCGCGGTTTCGGCCTGCTGGCGAAAGGACCGAACGGCGAGATGCTCGTTCCGAATGGCGAAAACAAGTATCACGCTATTTTCTCGAGCGGCCCGGCGTACTTTGTTAGTGCGTCGACGCTGGGTCCGGCGCTGGTTGCGCTGGGCGCATCGGTCACGATCGCGAGCGCGAGCGGCAACCGCAGCGTGCCGGTCGAGAAGTTCTTCGTCTCGCCGTCGGGAGACGGGCAGCGCGAGATCGATCTGAAGCCGAACGAGATCGTCACCGAGATTCTCATTCCGGCGCCGGCGACCAAGAACGCTACTTACGAGATCCGCGAACGAGAACTCCTCGACTGGCCTCTGACGGCGGTTTCGGTTGCGCTGCGCTTGAGCGGTTCGACGGTCAACAGCGCCAGCATTGCGCTAGGCCACGTTGCGCCCACAATCTGGCGTGCATCGCAGGCCGAGAAGATGCTGGTCGGCAAGACCATCACCGCCGAGACCGCGGAAGCGGCCGGCGAAGCAGCCGTTGCCAACGCGACCCCGCTCAGCCAAAACGCCTACAAGTTGAAGCTGACAAAGGTTGCCGTGAAGCGCGCGTTGCTGCAAGCCGCGGGAGTGAAGGCATAGCGGTATGGAGCGAGCCGGTCTAACCAGGATCGACGACGACCGCTGTCAATTGCTCCAGTGGAAGGGGATGTTTATCGACGCCATGTGGGACCCCAAAGTCCCACATGGCAACGACCGCGCCTTTTGGTGCTTGACCACGCAAAAGTGCATCGGCCCCGACAGCCAGTTGGTGGACGAGTACGAGTGTAACGAGACCCGCAAGTGCTATAAGCCCTTGTAGTAAGATTTATTCAGGAGAGCCAAATGAAATCTTGCCTGTTTGCACTACTGTCTGGTTCCTTGTTGCTGGCCGGAGGCCTGCCGCAAAAACAACTTCGTGGAACGTATGTCGAAGCCCGCACCGCCGACGTTTTCGTCGGTCCGTGTTTTGCTAACTCCGAGGTCGAAAACTCGGGCAATCTGGCCGTCATGGGCTGGAAAATTTCGGAAGGTTCGTGGGACGGCGTGAAGCTCGACGGGCTTGGCGTTGTTGGCGTTGTGAAGGCGTCGGCGACTCTCGGCGACGTGCATCACACGGCGTATCCGGTGAAGTCGGTGTTGATTGTCGATGAGAGGGCGTCGCCCGAACAGCGGTTGGCGCTGGCGTCTTTCGCCAAGCGCATGAGTAAGGATCTGTTGTCGGATGTGGTGACGATTATGTACCGGCCGATCTCGCTGACGGTTGAAAACGAGAATGTACACACGGCGAAGGCGACGTTGCGCGCCGGCGATCTGGCCGCGATTCAGACCCGCGCGATGAAGGCCACCGATCATGTGTGTTCGCATGAAGACGTTTGGTATCAACCGCTGACGGAAGTTCAGCACGCGATGCCGGCGTTTGCGATGGATCATCACTTTAAGGGCAAGGAACTAGGGACGACCTGGTCGAGCCCGAACAAGTCGAGCGCTTTTGTCGCCAACTGGCAACTGAGCGAGTAGTTTGGAGTTCAGCTTTGACGAGCGGCCGGCAGCGATGCCGGCCGTTTTGTTTTCGTTGGAACGCATGGCATAACAGTTATGCACTCGAATGCGACTGTTGTTCGACAGAGACAATAGCCGGTTGGTCAAGTCGCAGCACGGCATCAGCTTGGAACAGGCCAAGTCTTTGTTTGACCAAGTGTATGTCGTCGACCAACAATCCGACAATCCCGAGCAGTACCGCGCGATCGGATGGTGCGGTGCTAATCTTTACTCAATAGTTTTCGAAGTCCGGTTTGACTCGGACGGCGAGTATTAACCTCTCATCACCGCATGGAAGGCGAAAGCCAGCGAAGAACAGTCTTATGCCGAAAACGTCTAAAGAAATGAAGACCGCGGATCAGATCGCGGAGATGGCAACGAGGGGCGAGGACGTTTCGCGGTTCTTCACGGATCGATTCACCGTTGTGCGGCCGATACGCCGGGTCAATGTGGATCTAACCGATGGAATGTTGCGGGAACTTGACGCGAGGGCGGCGCTGTTAAACATCAGTCGGCAGGCGGTGATCAAGACACTGTTGGTCGAAGGTCTGAAACGGTAGCCGCCTTACCGCGGAGTTTCAACCGGGAATCGCTTCCGCATATAGTTCGCGACTTTCCTCAGTTCCGACGCGGGCGACAGCGAATCCTCCATGCTGTAGACTCGCTCACCTGCTGCATTCTTAAAATTTAGCAGCCACGCAACGATCGGCCGCTGGCTGCCTGCGCTATTGCTCGTTTTGCGCCCGTAGATCGGCTCCAGTTCGAGCGTTTTTACGCTGTTTAGGTCCACGCGGTTCGCATGTACCCAACTGGATTCGACGATCTCGCTTTGTGTGACGGTAACCGTCATCGTCATCCAATGAAAGCCGCCTAGACCGAGTAGAAAGCTGCTGCCGAGCCTGAAGACTCCCGAAATCCAGGAGAACCTCGGTTCTCCTGGATCGGGCGCAATCCAATCCCAGATTACCCAGCCGGCCAAGCCGGCGGCGATGAGTAGCAAGGTGAATCCCTTGCCCCTATCGGCGGTCAAAAGCACCGGGAAATCCGGCATCGCATCAGGGGGCGGCTGAGCGAGGGGCGGGGACAGAAGCGCGA
This sequence comes from Acidobacteriota bacterium, assembly GCA_016871055.1. Lineage (GTDB taxonomy): Bacteria > Acidobacteriota > Terriglobia > Bryobacterales > Bryobacteraceae. Next base: position 3,098 of record VFZW01000191.1, on the reverse strand, counting down.
GCGCCAGGAATGATCCCATGGTCAGCAGGAATCCGTAGAGCAGCAGAAGCAACGGGTGGCAGTAGCCGTGAGTGAGGTAGATCCGCGATGATTCGTCAGGATCCAACGCGACCTCGATCTCCTCGCCCCGGCCGAACAGGGGAAGCGGAACCCATCGTTTCACTTGCCAGGATCGGACTCCGTCGCTCAAATTCCAATGCGGCCATGCGATCGATTCGATCCGCACCGAAATTCGCTTATAACGCGCCTGCTCGTCGGTGATCATAAGCGGCCAACCGAGTAATCCCGCGGGGATGAGTAGAAGGCCGACGATCAGCGAAATGATGAATAACGATCGAAGCACGACGGACAGGAGTATATCACCGAAGTTGAAGCCCGACCGGTCCGAATCGGCGCAATCGGCGACATGGCTTCCCGTCGCCACGCCGATGCGCCAGCGCGCACTCACCGCACGTCCGCTGCGTTTTGACAGGGAACCGCAGGGACAAGGCGTTCACGAATCCTTGGAAGTCTTCGGCCGGCTCCAAATTGGGCGACACCCGGTAGAGTTCCGTTCCAGCGCTGTCGCGCAGTACGAGTGTCCGACCGATGATAGAGTCAGGACCTGGCAGCCGGCGGTTCAATTCTTCACCATAGATGGGTTCTTGATCGATCCGCTCTACCTGATCGAGGGAGACTCTCATTTTCGCGGTGCTGCTTGTCTCGACGATCTCAGTTATGGTGACGAAGATCTTGCCCGACACGAATTGCGCGCCGCCGTTGGTAAGGAGCGCGCCGAGGCCGCGAGAGGTTGGCAACCAAGCCGCCGAGGGCCAGGTATCGTAGCGGCCAATCGCCGACATCGCGCAGAGAGGCTTCGGTCTGGTCGTCCTTGCCGACCGCGATTGTTACTTCCTGCCAGCGGCGAAGCGCGGGTGGATCGGCCAGTACGTCGGTCCGTTGTGACCGGTCGATCGCGGGCATCGCTCGTCTGCCCATGTACCCAGTCAGTGCGGCAAGTAGTGCCGCACTCAATTTGACGACGAACGGAACTCTTAGCATCATAGTAGCTAACGCATGAAACTGTTTCTCTTTCTCACCGCGACGCTTGCGGCGCAAGAACTGAAGTTCGCCGAGTTGCGGGATTTTAAAACGACCAGCGGCGAAGACTTGGCCAGCGTCCGCCTTGGATACCGGACCTATGGAACGTTGAACGTGGCGAAGACGAACGCCGTGTTGTTTCCGACGTGGTTCGGGGGCAAGAGCGAAAACCTGCAACAGTTTGTCGGCAAGGACAAAATTCTCGATCCCGATCGCTTCTTCGTGATTCTGGTCGATGCGCTATCGAACGGTGTGTCTACGCGCATCGAGAAACCGACAATTCGCGACATGGTCCGATCGCAGCATCGCTTGTTGACCGAACATTTTGGAATCGCGCGGCTGCAAGGCGTCATCTGAATCTACATGGGCGGCATGCAGAGTTTCGACTGGGCGGTGACGTACCCGGGATTCGCCGAGCGCATCGTGCCGATCATCGGCTCGCCAAAATTGTCGACGCCGGATTTGCTGCTGTGGCAGGCGCAGTTGAGCGCGATCGAAACGGCCGTCGCTAACAAACCCGACCCGCGCGCGGTAATGCCGGCGGTCAACGCGATGCACCAGTTCGCACTGCGCACGCCGGATCACGATGCGGCTAACGGCGCGGAGTGGGCGAAGCTGAAACAGTCGCTCTCGAACCCGGGTAATGACCCGCTGGACCGCGCGGCGCAATTGCGCGCGATGATGTCGCAGAATTTGAACTTGCAGGAGTCGGTCGCCAAGGTGCGGGCGAAGATGTTGATCGTCTACGCGGCGCAGGATCACATGGTGAATCCGAAGACGTCGATCGATTTTGCGAATTTGGGCGGCTTCGCCACCCTCAACCTTAACGGCAACTGCGGGCACATGGCCTTCGTTTGCGAATCCGCGCGTCTGACCGCCACGGTCCGCGCTTTTCTGGAGCAATAATGATACCGGTGCTAATTGCCATGAGCATTTTCGACATTTCGATGAACTCGATCGACGGCAAGCCCGTCGCGCTGAAGTCGTTTGAGGGCAAGGCGGTGTTGTTCGTCAACGTCGCCAGCCAGTGCGGCTACACGCCGCAGTACGCGGGTTTGCAGAGCTTGTACGCGAAGTACAAAGACAAGGGTTTGGTGATTGTCGGCGTGCCGGCGAACAACTTCGGCGGGCAGGAACCGGGATCGAACGAGGAGATCAAATCGTTCTGCTCGCGGACCTACAACGTGACGTTTCCGATGATGGCGAAGGTGTCGGTGAAGGGAGCGGACAAGACGCCGCTCTATCAGTACTTGACCGATAAGTCGAATCCGAAGACGGGCGGGGATGTGCAGTGGAACTTCACCAAATTCCTGGTCGGGAAAGATGGCAAAGTGCGGCAACGGTTTGAGTCTGGCGTTAGCCCGGACTCACCGGAGTTGGCGGCGGCGATTGAGGCGGCGCTGAAGTAGAGCGGCTACTCTTTCACGGTCGACCAGGCGAATGTGGTTGATCGGTCGTGTCCGTAGCCGCGGCGCTGGCGTTCAAGGCGACGTAGACGCGGTTGGCGCCACGTTCAAACGTGTGTGCGAGATTACGATCATCTAAGAAGGCCAGACCCACACGATACTGGCGGCGAGTGAAGCGAGGAACTGCACTAACCAACAGATAGGCGCTTCGCGAGAGGACCGATTCAAGAACACCGGTGCGCCGCTGAGTGCGAGGGCGATCTCGTGGGCGGCTTGCGCTGCTTGGTCCGGAGTTATGAAGAGAAGAAACACGTCTGCCTGAATCTCCTTCGCGTTCTGGACGCCCGCGTAGTAGCCCTGCCGAGTTCGACTCCGCTTTCGTTGTAACTGCCGACGAAGCGCCTCTAGTCTCCTGTCTTGGATAATTCTTTACAAAGGCGCACCTTGTCGAGGATAACGTCTGCGGAGGCCTTCCATGTGAAGGGGGTCGGGGCTCCGTTCCAACCGGCCAGCCAGTGGTAGATGGCGGTTTCCAATTCGTGGACACTGTGGAAGGTGCCACGCCGGATCATGCGCTCGGTGATCAGTGCGAAGAAGCGTTCCACTTGGTTG
>VFZW01000190.1 GCA_016871055.1 Acidobacteriota bacterium | reverse complement strand
CTCCGGCCGCGGCGCTGGAGGACGTCACGAACGGATACGTTCCGTGATCGATGTCGAGCATCGTGCCCTGCGCGCCCTCGAAGAGCACTGGCTTCTTGGCGTTCATCGCGTCGCGAAGGAGAATCGCGGTGTCGGCGACCATGGGCCGAATGCGTTCGGCGAACTCTTCGTACTGGGCGCGGAGCGCGTCGACATCGAGATCGAACGGGATTCCGAAGGCTTCGGCGATAGTGCGCTTGTCGGCGATGAGATTGGCGTAGAGCGCCCGGAAGTTGTCGGTGTCGATCAGGTCGGCGATGCGGATGCCGCGGCGCGCGATTTTATCCTCGTAGCAGGGTCCAATACCGCGCGAGGTCGTGCCAATCGCCGTGCGGTCGGTTCGCGCCTCACTCATCTTCTCGACGATCCGGTGGAAGGGGAAGATGACGTGCGCGCGGTTGGAGATCGCAAGCTGGCTGGCGACCGGAATCCCGGCCTTTTCGAGCGTCGCGATTTCTTCGAGCAGCGCCGCGGGGTCGATGACTACGCCGTTGCCGATGACCGCTCGCACGCCCGGGCGAAGAATGCCCGACGGGATCAGCTTCAGCACGTACTTCGTGGGACCAATGAAGACGGTATGGCCTGCGTTGTGGCCGCCTTGGTAGCGGACGACGTAGTCGAATTTGTCGGAGAAAAGGTCGACCATCTTGCCTTTTCCCTCGTCGCCCCATTGGGCGCCTAGGACGATCAGGTTGCTCATCGAATGACCAAACTTTCTATTTTAGCGCACTGCGACGCCGCTAGCCGCCGTGGCGACTGAGCCGGCCTCGAATCTCGGCCATGGGAACTGCCTTGCGACGCGAGAAGGCACGCGCTGAGCACCTCGAAAGAACGAAAGCCGCGCTTAGAACGTCAACCGCAAAGCCAACTGCACTTCGCGAGGCTTCGGATTAAAGGCCGTCGCGGTGACGATGCCGAAGGTTGCGGCGTTGATCGCTCGGCCGGGTTCACCGAAGGTTGGCGTGTTGGTCACGTTAAACGCCTCGGCACGGAACTGGAGTTTCATGCCTTCCCGAATCGGGAAGTTCTTAAACAGCGACAGATCCATGTTGAAGACCGAATCGGTGTGGACGTTCGGCAGCGTGCGGGAGACGTTGCCCCATGAGTAGGCCTGCGGGATAGAAAATGCCGATGTGTTGAACCAGCGGTCGATGGTCGGCTTGTCCAGCTTCGCCGCCGTTCCGGAGACGACGTTCGGCCGGTTGCCGCCGCCGGCGACGGTGGCCGCCAGCGACAGCGGCGTACCGCTTTCGATCGTCTGGATTGCGTTCAACTGCCAGCCGCCGATCGTGTACTGCGCGAGACGGGAGCCGTTCTTGCCAAACGGGAGTTCCCACGACGCGCTAAAGACCATGCGCTGCGGCACATCCTGCGCGCTCTTGCTGCGTTCGGCCCGGAGGTTGTTCCAGTTCTGCGGGCCTGTGGTGACGGCCGCGCCGGGGCGGACCTGGCCGGAGTTGGCGCCGTCGTCGATCAGCTTTGATCCGGTGTAGGCGAGCAAGAACGAGTATCCCTGCGAGAACCGCTTCTCAACCTTGATGGCGAGCGCGTGATAGATCGAATTGTTGATGAACGAGTAGCCGCCGCTGACGCCCGTGAAATGCGGAAAGGGCAGCAGGCTCTGCTGGCGTGTGATGGTCGCGCCGGACAGCGGGCCGCTCGCGATCAACCCGCGAAATGGGTTGGGGACGCTCTGCGCCAACTGTGTGCCGAGTGCGAAGTTGGCGTCGGAGATCTGATTCAGATTGCGGCCATCGGCAAACAGGCGCACGCCGTGATTGCCCACCCAGGCCACCTCAAACAGCCAGTTGTTCCACGGTTGATGCTGCACCGTGAAGTTCCACTGTTCGGTGTAACCGCGGTTGGCATCCAACAACTGCCCGGCCACGCCTTGGCCGACTCCGGTGAGCAGGCCGTTGCGGCTGCCGGACGGAGGAGTAAGACCGTTCGGGAACGGATTGCTCATGCGGTCCTGCGGTGTGCGTCCGCCATCGAGCGTCGAGACCATCGGCGTATCGAACGTATACCCGGTGCGCGCCAGCGAAACGGTGATCGGGACGTACATGATGCCAAATCCGCCGCGCACGACCGTCTTGGGCATGGCCTGCCAGGCGAATCCGAAGCGCGGGCCCCAGTCGTTGAAATTCTGGTTGCGTTGATAACGGCTCGCCCCGCCGACGCCGGGGAAGGTCAGGCCGCCGCGCAGATCGTAGCCGGGCACGCGGAGCGGGGATTGGGCGTTGGGGTCGAAGTTCGAGAGCACGTTGTAGCGATCGGTCGGCGGCGCTTCGTTCTCCCAGCGCAGGCCGAGATTCAACGTGAGGTTCCGCGTGAGTTTCCAATCCTCCTGCACGAAGAGCGCCTGATACTTGATGCTGGCCGTGCCATCGGTCTGCAGGCGAGCCGAGCCCGAGGCCGGCGTTCCCAGTAGCAGCGAGGCGACGCCGAAACCGGAGGTTGCGGTGGCCTGTAACGGATCGGGACCTTGCGTGAAGCCGCGATTAAATGCATAGGTGCCGACAGAGTTCTCGCGCCCGTAATCATTGGCGGCGTAGAAGCGATGTTCGTAGCCAAACTTGATAGTGTGCGCGTTCTTGCTCTTGGTCAGGGCGACGCTCGAAAGTGTTGTGTGCGACGGGCCGCCCCGGGAAGCGATGGCGCCGAAGTTGGCGGCGTCAGCGACCTGCATGAGCGGAAAGCGGCCCGTGTCGGCGCCGCGGCCGACATAGGTCTGTTGCCTAAACGCCGCGGGCATGCCCAGCGACGTAATGTCGAAGCCTTCAGAGGGAGTGAAGAAATGTTCGTGCTCGCGGTTGAAGCCGGCGCGGGCTTCGAGAAGCAGTGTGGGCGAAAGCGTTTCGTTGTAATTGATCGACGCGCTGTTGCGCGGGATCAGAACCTTGCGTCCATCCGGTTCGGCCGGTGTGTTCCAAAGTTTGGCGAAGCTCCAATCGAGATCGTCCCACGTGTAGCGGCCGCCGATGCGGCGTGAATCGGAGATGTTCCAGTCGCCTTTCCCGGTGATGGCGTGGCGGTCGATCGGCGCCGGGCCCTGCAGGAACAGGTTCTGCGCTTGCGTAAAGGCGGCGCCGGGCAGATTCGGCATCGGGAAATAGGTCAGGGCGTTGCGTCCGACGGGGTCGATGCGGCTGGCGGGGATGCGGTTGCCTGGGAAAGCGTCGCGCGTGAACGCGGTGCCGTTGGTACGGGTGGTGGTGGGGTCGTAAATTGTGATGAGCTGATTGGCGGCGTTGCGGGTATCGGTGAAATCGCCCGCGCGTTGCAGCGCGTTCGGAGAGCTGATTTGCCCCTGGCCGGTGCGGCGTTCGAAGAAGGCTTCGTAATTGGCGAAGTAGAAGATCTTGTTCTTCTTGACCGGTCCGCCGATGGAACCGCCGAACTGGCTGTAGGCCAGCGGGGCGACCTTGCGGCCGGCTCGGTTGGCGAAGAAGTCGTTGGCGTTCAGGTTGTCGTTGCGCAGAAACTCGAACAGATTGCCGTGAATCGCGTTGGTGCCGCTTTTGCTGACGATCGAGATGATGCCGCCTGCGGTGCGTCCGAACTCGGCCGACATGGCGTTGGTGAGGACTTTGAACTCTTGCGTGGCGTCGATCGAAAGGAACGTCTGTGTTCCCGCGATGGTGACCTTTTCGCTGGCGATACCGTCGACGAGAAATCCGTTGGCGAGGGGCGGTCCGCCGCCGATCGAGATCGCCGCCAGACGCCAGCTCGACAACACCTGGCCGCCGAAAAAGCCGATGCCTCGCACGGTCGGAATGAGATTGGCGAGACCGAGCGGGTTGCGGCCGTTCAAGGGAAGCTCTTCGACTTTCCGCTGATCCATCACTGTGCCGAGCGAAGACGTATTTGGCTCCAGCAGTGGCGCGCCGCCGGTGACTTCGACAACTTCGGTGACCGCGCCGACTTCCAGTGTCACGGGCACGGCCAGCGACCGATCAGCTTCGACGACGATGTTGTCGCGGCGCGCGGCCTTGAAGCCGGCGTGGGCGACATCGAGCCGATAGATTCCGGGTTGCAGAACGAAGAAGCGAAACGTGCCGTCGTCGCCCGAAGTCACGACACGGATCTGCCCGGTCTGCGTGTTGCTCAAGCGCAACTCCACTCCGGGTACGTTGGCGCCTGATGAATCGGATACGGCGCCGGTCACAGTTCCGGTGACCTGCTGGGCGAAAGCGGCTGGCGCGATCATTATTGCGGCCAGAAGCGCGGCGAGTCTCATGTAGAAACGACCTCCCTTGGATCGATTTTTCGATCATACAGATCGGCGCTCTATGGTGCAATCCCAAGCGGATGTTCGACAGGACCGTGCGATTGTGGCGGCTAGCGAAATTGTATATGATGTCTCCAAGCTTATGTCTCGTGCCATTTCGTTTCTTCTTGTCAAGCTCTGTACAGTCGCCGGACTCGTCCAAGCGCAATCTGTTTCGGGCAGGATCTCCGGGACCATTGTAGATCAGCAGGCCGCTGCCATCGTTGGCGCCGAGGTCGTGTTGACGAACGAGGGAACCGGCGAGCGCCAGAGCCGCCTCTCCAACGAAGCGGGCGTTTTTTTGTTCCCAAGTTTGCCGCCCGGATCATATACGATTCGTGCGAGCCAGGCCGGATTCGTTCCCAAGGAACGCAAAGGAATCGCGCTTTCGGCCGATGGCAGCGTCTCGCTTGGCTCGATCGCGCTGGTCATTGGGGCGGTCACCGATTCGGTGCAGGTGGAAGCGTCGGGCACGATGGTGGAACTGGATCGATCCGGGCAGAGTCAGGTCGTCACAAACGCCCAGATGAAAACGCTGATGGCGGCCAGCCGCGATGTGATGTCGGTGATGAAAGTACTGCCGGGCGTATCGCAACAAAGCTTTGGGCAGAATCAGTCGATCGGCGGATCGATCTCGGGTTCGGAACTGAATAACTTCTCCGGCACGCGCGCCAAATGGAACTCGGTGAAATTGGATGGCCAACCGGGACAGAACCTCGATCAGATGAACCGGTTCAGCGTCCCGATCGCCTGGGATGCGGTGGAGGAAGTGACGGTGCAGCCGAATTCCTATCTGGCCGAGCACGGGCGCTCCTCGGGCGTTCACATCAACGTGATTTCCAAGTCGGGCACGAACGAGTTTCACGGCTCGGGGTACGTATTCAAACGCCACGAGCAGTTCAACGCATCCAACTTCTTCAACAACCGCGACGGCCTGCCGCGGCCCATCGGGCGCTACACTTCCTACGGCGCGTCGATCGGCGGCCCGGTAAAACGGGACAAGCTCTTCTTCTTCGCCAGCCAGGAGTATTGGCGAATCACGCAGGCGGCGCCGATTCAGCGTACGACGCTGCCGACGGCTCTTGAGAAACGGGGAGACTTCTCGCAGAGCGTGGAACAAAACGGCCGCTTGATTGTTGTCACCGATCCCACATCGCGACAACCGCTGCCTGGCAATGTCATCCCCACCAGCCGCACCGATAAACATGGACTCGCCATGCTGGCGGTTATGCCCGCGCCAAACTCGCCGGCTACCTTCCTCGCGCAGGGATTCAACAACATCATGCAGCAGCGCATCGAGATTCCGAAAAAGCAGACTCAGTTCAAAGTCGACTGGCTGCCAACTTCGAACGATCGCATCAGCGTCCGGCCGCGCTGGTTCGATCAGGATTTGCGCGGGCAAACGGGAGTGTGCTGTTCGGCGAACGCCAATTTCGCCGTGCAACCGCATCACTACAATTTCCTGAACCGGGCGCAGGCGGTTACCTGGACCAGGACCGTCACGGCCAACCTCGTGAATGAACTGAGTGGAGGCTGGTTCACCAGTCAGGAAAAGGGCAATCTTACCGAACGTTTCGACTTGTCGAAATACAAACGGGAGAACAATGGGCTGGCGGATCTTCCGCAATTGTTTCCCGACGCCAACACCGCAAGCCTGATTCCTGGCATGCAGTTCGCCGGCCTGCCGAACGCGCCATCGCTCACCTACGATGACCGCACGCCGATTGCCGCGCGCGACGATCGCTTGAATCTACAGAACCAGATGAATTGGCTCAGGCGCACGCATAACGTAAAAGCAGGCGTATTTTATGAAGCCCAGTTCGCCAGCGAAGGCCCGCGAATCGGCAGTTCGGCGGATCTGGGCGGGCGGTTTCTATTCAACCGCGACGCCAATAATCCGCTCGACACCAACCATCCGTTCGCCAACGCGGGCTTCGGCGTCTTTCGCGAATACCGCCAGGCCAGCCGGTATTCGAACGGCGCCGCCCGAATGTATCTGATCGAATGGTTCATTCAGGATTCGTGGAAAGCGACTCGGCGTCTCAGCTTGGACTTTGGCGTGCGCGTGTCGCGCTTCACCGACTACCGGTTGCGCAATCCAGACGGCGCGGCGCTGGACCTCGGACGGTATGATCGGGCGAACGCAGCTCGGCTGTACGCTCCGGCACTTAACGGGAACGTTCGAGTCGCGCGCAATCCGATCACTGGAGCGACGCTGCCGGCCGTTTTTATCGGCGCCTTCGTTCCCGGCGCGGGCAATCCGCTCAACGGCATCGTGCCGGGCGGTGTGCCGGAACTTAAGAATGGATTTCGCGGCAATCCGCCGCTGCAGGCTCAGCCGCGGTTCGGATTCGCCTATGACGTGACCGGCAAAAGCAACACGGTCGTGCGCGGGGGGATCGGCGTCTACAAACAGGCGATCTTCTCTTCCGGCGAAGGCATCATCAGTTCGAGCGTCGTCACCGCGCCACCGATCGTGAATGTGCCGAATCTCTTCTTCGGCACGATCCCGAGCCTGCGGACCGCGGGCGGCGCTTCGTTTCCGACCAATGAAGTGTTCGCCTTCAATCCGAAGTGGGAAAAGATCCCGACGGTATACAAGTGGTCGTTTGGCATTCAGCAGAAACTCGCCGGCGACATGTTGCTCGACACGGCATATGTTGGCAACACCGGGCGGCATCTGCGGCATAGCCGCCAGTTGAACACCCTGGCGCCGGGAACGCGGTTTCTGCCGTCATCGCTCGACCCGACCACCAACCGGCCTTTGCCGGACAATTTTCTGCGGCCCTACCCCGGCTTCACCAACGTCAGCCTGCGCGCCGAGGATGTCGGCTGGTCGAACTATCACAGTCTGCAAGTTAGCTTGAACAAGCGGAAGGCGGGGCCGTTGCAGTACGGGCTCGCTTATACATGGTCCAAGTCGATGGGCCTGTCCGACGAAGATTCCAGCGCTCTGCCCATGTTCACCAACTACCGAACCTTCCTATACGGAAAACTCCCGTTCGATCAGACTCACGTGTTCGTGTTGAACTACTCCTACCGGCTGCCTAATCTCGCTTTCGCCCAGAACAACAGTATCGCCCGGGGCCTGTTTCACGGGTGGAACTTGAGCGGTATCACGACATTTGCCTCCGGCTTTCCACGAGGCATCTCGTTCGCCTATTCCGATGGCGTGGACCGCACCGGCGGCGGCGACGCGCAGCGCGTCTGGATGCTGCAAAAACCCGTGTTGCCCCGGAGCGAACGTTCTCTCGCGAAGTGGTTCAACGCCGAAGCCTTCGGCGCGCCGGGACGGCTTGAGTTCGGCAACGCGCCGCAGGATGTCTACCGCGGTCCGGGCATCTCCAATTTCGATGTGACCTTCGGCAAGGATTTCAAAATCACCGAACGCCTCGGCTTGCAATTCCGAAGCGAATTCTACAACCTGTTCAATCACACGCAATACGACGGCGTGGATTCCACCGCGCGCTTCGATCCACAGGGACGGCAGATCAACGCGCGCTTCGGCCAGGTAATCAGCGCCCGCGCCGCGCGTGAAGTGCAGTTCAGCTTGCGTCTGCAATTCTAAACGTCTATGAGCGCCGCCAGTTCGATCCGGACGATGCCGCAAGTACCGATAGCCGTAGCGATCGCCAACACGATTGAGGGCGAGATTATTTCCGGGCAACGTCCGCCGGGCGAACGCCTGGTGGAACGGGAGATCGCCACACGCTTTCGGGTCAGCTCGATACCGGTGCGCGAGGCGCTGCAGATTCTCGAGACGCGGGGCCTGGTGATCAAACGCATCAACCGCGGTTGCTCGGTGATTGATCTATCTCCGGAAGAGATGGCCCAGATGTCCGAATTACGGGATTGGCTTGAACCCAAGGTCATGGAATGGGCGGCTTGCCGCCGGACCGAAGAGGGCTTGGCCGAACTACGCGCCCGATTGGAGCGGTTGCGTCTCGCCGCCGAGTCCGGCAACTACGCCCGTTTCTTTGCCTGCGATCTGGACTTTCATCGGTGCATTTGGGAACTGGCGGGAAATCCGCCGGCCGCGCGCACTCTGATTACCGTCGTCGGTTGTCTGTTCGCCTGCGGACTCCGCAACGCTTCCGTCGACTCAAGGCAGCAGTACCTGAAACACGAACGGCTGTTCCGTTCGATCGCCGACAGCCGCCCCGCCGACGCCGCATTATTGTTGGCCGACATTTCGGCCGGCTTCCGCGGCCAGCTGTCTCGGTCTTCCACAAACAAGCCGGCCTCGGACCGCAGTTCGAATCGGCCGCCGTCACGCTAGTGTTTCGCTAATTTTTCGCTTGACCTTCGCTCTATTTTCGCCCATACTGTATCTGTCATGGCCCTTACTAGACGTCAGAAAGAAGTATTGGAATTCCTCGCGGAGTTCATCGAGAAGAATCAATACTCGCCTTCGTACGAAGAGATCGCCGAGGGGCTCTCTCTGAGTTCGCTGGCGACGGTGCACAAACATGTGTCGTCGCTCGAATCGAAGGGGTATCTGCGGCGCGCGTTTAATCAGAGCCGGTCGCTCGAGTTTTCGCCGCGCTATCAGGCGGAAGTGGAAAAGCGCAAGGCATCGGAGACGGGGCTGGCGGTGCCGTTGATGGGGAAGATCGCCGCCGGCATGCCGGTGGAAGCCGTTGCGCAGGGCGAGGTGTTGCAGTTCAAGGACTTCGCCGGTAACGCGGGGACATACGCCCTCGAAGTGCGCGGCGAGTCGATGATCGAAGATCATATCTGCGACGGCGACTTCGTGTTGATCGAAAAGACCGAATCGGTGCGCGATGGCGAGATCGTGGTGGCGTTGGTCGAGGGCATGGAGACAACGCTGAAGCGCTTGTATCGCGAACCGCAGGGCGTCATCCGATTGCAGCCGGCGAATTCGTCGATGGAACCGATTCGTGTCCCGGCGCAGGATGTGGCTGTGCAAGGGCGTCTGATCGCCGTGCTGCGTAAGTACTAATGGCCGAAAGGTAGGTTCGAGAAGATCCCGATTTGTATCGTGTGATTGTTCTCGAAGACCCGCCCGTTGCGCTGTTGGAGTGTCTGCTCCATGAATCCGGTCTCGATGCGCGCGTGTTTGTGAAACTGATAAACCGCCGCGGCGTAGGCGCGGTTTTGGTCGAACACGTTGGCCGCGACGTTTTTGCCCCAGTTGAACATGAACTCGTCGTAGAGGGCGATCGACCATTTACCCTTCACCGGGATCGTCACGCGGTACATGTAGCGGAAACGGTTCTCGTGGCGCCATCGGACGACGCGGCTGCCGGACATTTCGCCAAGCTCGCGCTGTTCAAGCCGATAGCGGTGGCTGGAGTTGACGCGGCCGATCTTCTGCGTAATCTGCACCTGCTCGAAAATGCGATGCTCGGGAAAGGCCGCCGCGACCGGGTAGTCGCCGTAGCGGTGGGTCTGAATGAAGCCGTAGCCGGCGGTCAGCGTTATGTTAGGATGCACGCTGTAATTCACCGCCGGACGAACCAGCCATTGCTGCCAGTTGCGGCCGAGTTCGTGGCGGCGCCATTGTCCTTCCAGATGCACGCCCCATTTCGTTTTCGCAATGGGGTGGTCTCCGAAGTACATCAACCACGCGTTAGGATTATAGGCCTGGATGCGGTTCTGGGCCATTAACGAGGCAGGAAGCAGGAAGATGAGATATTTCACGGTTTTGCTGATGGTTGGTCTGGCGGCGTACGGCCAGCACGCGCACTCGACGGACAAGAAAAGAGCGGCGGCTAGCCCGCCCGTAGCCGGACTCGGTAATTTCCATTTTGCCATTCAGACGAAGTCGCCGTCGGCGCAGAAGTTTTTCGATGGCGGATTGGCGCTGATTTACGTGTTTAATCACGACGAAGCGCAGCGCATGTTTCAGCGTGCCGCCGATGCCGATCCGGCGTCGCCGATGCCGTGGTGGGGCATCGCGCTTTCCTGGGGCAGTCATATCAACAACGAGCCGGAAGCGGTCCGCGAAAAACACGCCTGGGACGCCATCGCCAAGGCTCGATCGCTGTCGGCGAACGCGCCAGCGCACGAACGCCGGTACGTGGAGGCGCTGTCGGCGCGCTACTCCGAAGACGATAAGGCCGATCGCAAGCAGTTGGCGCGCAATTACGCGGCCGCGATGAAGGTGCTGGCCCGCGACTATCCCGACGATCCGGACGCCGCGACACTCTACGCCGAGTCCGTGATGAATCTGAATCCGTGGAAGTATTGGAAGGCCGACGGGACGCCCGAAGACGGCACGCTGGAGTTCGTCGGCGTGTTGGAGCGGGTGTTGCAGCGCTGGCCGCAACATCCCGGCGCGAATCACTATTACATCCACGCGGTCGAAGCGTCGGCGAATCCGGAGCGCGCGCTGGCGGCGGCGAACCGGCTAGGCGCGCTTGTTCCCGCGGCCGGGCATCTGGTCCACATGCCGAGCCACATTTACGCGAGGACGGGCGATTGGGAACAGGCGGCGCAGTCGAACGCGCAAGCGGTTGCCGCGGATCGCGCGTACTTGAAGGGCAAGCCGCAAGACGGCATGTACCCGCTGATGTACTATCCGCACAACATCCACTTCCTCCTCTACGCCCAAGGCGCGCAAGGCAAGTGCGCGGAGGCCGCGGCGGCGGGCAAGGACTTGGTCGCGCAGGTGACGCCGGGGCTGGATGCGATGCCGATGTTACAGGGCTTCATCTCCTATGTGTATCAGCTATCGGTGTGGTGTCCGTCGATTCCGCTGGCCGCCCCGCCGGCGCCGAAACACGCGCTGGCGACGGTGGCGTATCAGTACGCGAAGGGCACGCGCGCGGCGTGGGCGCGGGATCTGGCGGGGGCGCGAACCGTCCTGGCCGCCATGCGCGAAGCGGCGAAGAGTGTCGCGCCGGAGACGATCTATGCGCCGGAGTACACGCGGGCGTATTTGATCGTCGCCGAGGAGTCGTTGCTTGCCCGGATCGCCGATGCGTCGGGCGATCAGGCGGCGGCCGAGCGGCATTGGCGGGCGGCCGTAGCCGCGCAGGATACGCTGCGCTACGACGAGCCGCCGATCTGGTTTTACCAGGTGCGGCAGTCGCTCGGCGCGGTGTTGCTGCGGGCCGGGCGAGCGGCGGAAGCCGAGGCGGTGTTGCGGGAGTCGTTGCGTGTGCAGCGGCGCGATCCGCGAACGCTGTATTTGCTGATGAAGGTGCTGTCTGGCCGCGAGGCGGACTTGGTTCGTGCGGAGTTTGACGCGCTGTGGAAGGGCGCGGCCGTGTTGAAGGTGGAGGAGTTGTAGGCGATCAACGACTGCAACCGAATTCAGTTCCCAAACCGGCGGTCGATCCATAGTTCCAGCCCCCGCCGTTGCACATGCGAGCCGCACTCAGCGACGGGCTCTTGCGTGCATACGGTGGGCAAGTATTGTGAAGGATTGAATTCAGAGTGCCATGTCTGATCAGCCATCTGAGCAAGGATAACTCTCGTTTGGGCTCACCTGGGCAGGCCCCTCCAGATTGTAGACAAATCGGCGAGTGTTGCTCGGGACGATTTCTTGTTAGACGGGGCCGAACAGCTTTGGAGTTGACCCGATCAGGCTCAGCCACCAGTTTGGGTTAATCGCGAATCCGCTCCCGCAATTCGCCGCAACACCTCTCCGAACCGTTTCTCAATCCCCTCCGCCCGCGTCTGCGCAAAGCCCAGCTGTTGAGCCAGCGCCTCAACTTCCGGCCGCCACTCCGCCGGCATCACAAACTTGGGCGGAAACGCATGCGTCGCCCGCGCCGCGAAAACTCGCCGCGCCGCCTCCGCCACGGCAACATAGTCCAGCCCATGCAGCATCTCCACCAGCAAAATGTCGAGAACATCACGAGCTCGTCCGGTTGCGTGGGGCGACGTGCAAGCATGCAACTTCTGCGTCACCTGCTCCGCCAAGCCGAGGCAGCGAACTGGCGATGTAACAGGCAATCCGAGTTCCGCTAGCCCCGCAACTTGCGGATCAATCAAGTCGACCATCTGCGCGCCCGCCGGACCCAAATCAATCTCGATCGTCTGCCAAGAGCGCGTGCGATACGCTACCGCGACATTCACCCGCACCGTGTCCGTTTCCTCCATATCGCGCGTCTGCGCCTTGAGCCGGAAAGTGAACCCATCGAAACCAAGTGCGAGCGCCCGCCGGAGCAAGTCGACGCGGCTTCCACATGGTCCTTCCAATCCTAGCGGGAGTTTACTGCGAAGCGGCCAAGCAGACCTCTAAGCCAAAGATTTTCCGAGGGTTAGAGCGGCAAGGGTGTATTACCCACGTTGGGTACTACACA
>VFZW01000189.1 GCA_016871055.1 Acidobacteriota bacterium | reverse complement strand
CTGCGCCTTCGGCAAAGATTCGAACGGCTTGTCGATTTTGATTTTGAAACGCTTGGCTGCTTCTTCGACGCGCGCCGACATGACGCTCGACGATCCGCCCGGGCCAAGGCCGCCGTCGAAGAGCGGCTTCGACGGATCGACGATGAACTTGTCGGGATCGAACGACCAATTGCTGCCGAGACCGTGGCACGCTTCGCACGCTCCGAAGGGCGAGTTGAAGCTGAAGCTGCGGGGTTCGGGCTGTGGCACCGAAGAACCGCACTCCGGGCACGCAAGATGTTTCGAAAACAGCCGCTCCTCGCCGTTAACGACCGCGACGAGCACCAGGCCCGCGGCTAGTTTCATCGCCGTATCGATGCTGGCTTCGAGGCGTTTTTCGATGCCGGGCTTAACGAGCAATCGATCGACGACAACCTCGATGGTGTGATTGCGGCGCTTGTCGAGCGGAATGTCTTCGTCGAGCGACCGCAGTTCGCCATCGATGCGCGCGCGCACGAAGCCTTGGCGCAAATATTTTTCGAGGTCCTTCTTGTACTCGCCCTTGCGCCCGCGCACGACGGGCGCGAGGATCATCACGCGCTCATCCTGCCGCAGAGTGAGAATTTGATCGAGGATCTGCTGTGTCGATTGCTGCGAGATCGGAATCTGGCAGGTCGGGCAGTGTGGCACGCCGATCGAGGAGTAGAGCAGGCGGAGGTAGTCGTAGATCTCGGTGACGGTGCCTACGGTGGAGCGCGGACTACGGTTCGTCGTTTTCTGCTCGATCGAAATGGCGGGACTCAGGCCGTCGATGGAGTCGACCTCGGGCCGCTCCATTTGATCGAGGAACTGGCGCGCGTAGGGCGAGAGCGTTTCGACGTACCGGCGCTGGCCTTCCGCGTAAATGGTGTCGAACGCCAGCGACGATTTCCCGGAGCCGGAGAGGCCCGTAATCACGGTCAGCGTGTTGCGCGGTATTTCGACGCTGACGTTTTGCAGATTGTGTTGGCGCGCGCCGTTGACGGAGATCTTTTCGAGCATGTCTAGGCTTACGAGTCTTTCTTGGATCTGCCGGGCACGTATTCCTTCGCGGATTCGAGTTTCGCGCGCAGCCAGGCGAGTAGGCGTTTGGCGGGCGGGTAGTAGTCGCCGAGAATCATGAGGCCGGGGATGATGAACGGCCATTGCGGCATGACGGGAATCAGCAGACCGATGATGCCGACGATGAGCAGGCCCACGCCGCTGGCTATGCGGACATACTTCCGCCAACCGCCCGGAGGCGGGGTCTCTATGGACGGAACGGGGGTGTCGGTCGGCACGGCGGGATCATAGCTATTTTCGCACGGTGGCTAGTAGCCGCTCTTCTTGTCGACAAGGTTTAACAGCGGTTCGCCATGCGTGTAGCGGCGGAAGTTCTCAAGGAAGAATTGCAGGGCTTCGTCGGTCCAGGTGGCGGTGTGATCGGCGCAGTGGGGCGATAGCAGAACGTTCTCCATTGTCCAGAAAGGATGACCGGAGGGCAGCGGTTCGACGTCGAACACGTCAAGCCCAGCGCCGCGGATCCAACCTTCCTGCAGCGCCTTGATCAGCGCGGACTCAACGATCACCGGGCCGCGGCCGACGTTCATGATGACCGATGTCGGCTTCATGGCACGCAGTTCGGCTTCGCCGATCAGGCCGCGCGATTCGGGTGTGAGCGGCGCGGCGGCGAGGAGGTAGTCGACGCCAGCGACCATCTCGGCCCGCTGGGCGATACTGAACGATTCTTCCACGATGGGGTCGTCGTCCGACAGCGTGGGCCGCCGGCGCAATGCGTGGATCTTCATGCCAAGCGCATGGGCGCGCACGGCGGCGGCGCGGCCGATCTCGCCGTAGCCGACGACGCCGAGCGTCTTGCCGTGCACCATCTCGACATCGAACTGCTCCCACTTGGCAGCCATCTGACTGCGCTGCATTCGGCGCAGATCCTTGGCGAAATGGAAAATCGATGCGATGACGAACTCGCCGAGCGATTCCCTGAAGACGCCGCGCGAGTTGGTCATCGGCACGGTGCTGTCGGCGAGGGCGGGGAAGAGGATGCTCTCCAGTCCGGCCGAGAGGCTATGAACCCATTGCACGCGCGGCGCGATGTTCCATACGTCTTTCAGAGCGATGCCCGGCGTCATGCAATAGACGATGACGTCGGCGCTCTCGGCGAGGGGCGCGAGTTTTTCGAGCGTGTTGCCTATGACGTAGCGTGTATCGGCGGGCAGTTCGGAGAGCCATTTCAAATACGGCGCATCCGGTTTGGAGACCACGAGCATTGTTGGAGCGGACATCGTTTCCAACGTAACACGGTGGCTGTGACAAACTAAGTTCGTGGGTCAAATTTGTACGTGCGGCGCCAAGCCTCCCGATGACGCGCAGTTCTGTCACCGATGCGGGAGGCCGTTGTTCGCCGAACCGCCTCCGGAGGTGCGGGACACTGCGCCGTCGATTCCGGCAGTTGAACCGGCTGCGGTTGAAATCAGTTTTCGCAACGCGAACGCGGTGACGATTTCGTTTCTGACGGCGGCGTGTCTGTTTTTGTTGCTGCCGTTCGCGGCGGTCGGCGGCGGCGTTCCTACTATACTCTTGCTGCTCGGCGCGGGTGGGCTGTTTGCCGCGATCGTGTACGGCCGGCGAACGGGCAGCGCGATGAGCGTTATGTCGGGCGCGCGCATGGGATGGATGACGGGGGTGTTCTTCAACGCCATCCTCGTGCTGTTTCTCACCGCGGCGGTGCTGGTGTTGGAGCAGCAGGGCGGCGCGATCAAGGCGTGGGAGCAGCAATCCCGCGCGGCGAAAGTTCCGGAGGCGGAGATTCAGGCGGCGCTGCAAGCGCTGCAATCGCCCGCGCAGTTTATCGTCGGCTTGGCCGTCACCTTCATGCTCTTCACGCTTCCGATGATTTTGGGCGGTGCGGTTGCGGCGAAGATGTTGGACCGTGGTTCGAGCGAAGCTTGACGATCAGCACGCCGGCGAAGATCACCAGCATGGCGAGCGATTCCTTCGCGCCGAACGGTTCGTCGTAGTATAGCTTTCCGAGCGCCGCGGCGACGACGGGATTGATGTAGGTGTAGGTCGAGACCAAGGAAACGGGCAGTGTTTCCAGAGCATAGATGTACGAACTGTAGCCGACGATCGAGCCGAAGGTCACCAGCCACAGCACGCTCGCGACGCCGGTCGCCGTGAGGTGAATCGGATGTTCGGGAATGAAGAGCGCGGCGACGAAATAGACCGCGCCGGCGGCCAGCTGCTGCACCGCTCCGGTGACGAGCGGATGCGATTCTCCGCGGAACCGGCGCTGAAAAATCGACCCCGCGTTCCAGAACAGACTGCTAACTTGCAGGACGAGAAAACCCTTCCACACATTCGGACTCATCGCGAAATTGCCGTCGGCCGGGATGAGTAGCACGACTACTCCGCCGAGGCCGATGAGAAGGCCGATGGCGAGCGGCATCGTGAGCCTCTCGCCTTGCGGCATCGCCGACTCAATACCGACGAGCCAGAACGGCGCGGTCGTCAGGAACAATGCGGCGAGGCTTGAGGGAATCCAGAGTTCCGAAAACGTCAGGCACCCGTTGGCGACGCCGAGCATCATCAGGCCGAAGCCGCAGGTACGCGCCAGTTCGCGCCCCCTCGGAAGCGGCATGCCTTTCCAGATCGCCCACGCCAGCAGTATTCCGCCCGACGTCAAAAATCGCGTGGCGATGAGGGCCAGCGGCGGAAACGATTCGAGGGCCATGCGGATGCCGAGGTACGTCGTACCCCAGAAAAAGCAGATGGAAATCAACGCGGCATAGGAAAGCGCGCGTTGCCAGGAGCCCATGAACCAGAATATCATCGCGGCGCGGGTGGCTGCCGCTGTTATGATATGGGCTTGATCGTTACGCTCACATTGAATCCCGCCGTCGACCGCAATGTCCAGGCCGACCGGCTTGTGTTTGAAGACCGCGCCTATATTCTCTCGACCAACGAAACCGCGGGAGGCCGCGGTATCAACGCGTCGACCGTCATTCACGGATTCGGGGGTGCGACGAAGGCGATCGCTTGTACCGGCGGCAAAAACGGCAAGCGATTCGAAGAGTTACTGGCGGGAGTCGGCTTTCCGACCGCGCTGGTCAAGATCCGTCACGGCATCCGGGCCAATCTCACGATCGTCGATAAGCAGGGCCTGGCGGTGAAGTTGAACGAACGCGGGCCGCATATTCAGGCGTCAGAGTTGGAAAAGGTTGAGCGCACGGTCGCCGACAACCTCGACGGCGCCAAATGGCTGATGCTGTGCGGAAGCGTGCCGCCGGGCGTTGCGCCGGATTTCTACGCGCGGATTATTCGGCTGGCGCAAAAGGCAGGCGTGAAGACACTGCTCGATACAGATGGCGACGCGCTCGTCAGCGGCATGGATGCGGGGCCGACGGCGGTAGCGCCGAATCAGGCGGAGGCGGAGCGGTTGCTGAACCGAGCGCTGATCACGCAGGCGCATTTCAAGAACGCGGCCGCGCGAATGGTGGCGATGGGCGCCGAAACCACGATTGTATCGCTGGGCAGCCGCGGCGCGGTCGCCGCGAATAAGGACACCGTGATCAGCGCGGCGGCGCCTTCGATCGACGCAGTTTGTCCGATCGGCGCGGGCGATGCGCTGGCGGCGGCGTTTGTGTGGGCGCTGACCGAGGGCAAGCCGTTTGAAGACGCCGTGAAGTGGGGCGTTGCGGCCGGGACCGCTTCGGCGGCGCTGCCCGGAATTTCGTTTCCAACGCTGGCCCAGACGGAGAAGATGTACTCTCGGGTCGAATTGCGATAGCCGACGCTTGAAAGCCGGCGGAAAATGCTACCGTAAGGGCATACAGCACCCGTCTGTGGGTACTGTTACAGGGTACAAATCGCAATAAGGGGAAAGAACATGAAGCGAACCATCGCTTGCTTGTTGGCGTTCGCATGTGCGCTCACCGCGCAGATTACGAACTCGGAAATTCTCGGCACCGTTCACGACGCCTCGGGCGCCGTTGTCGGTCAGGCCAAGATTACTATCAAGAACACAGAGACCGGTATTAGCCGCGAAGCCGAAAGTTCGGCCGAGGGCAAATTCCGCGTACCGCAGCTTCAACCGGGCAGCTACACGATCTCGGTCACCAAATCCGGATTCGGCACGCTGACGCAGGGGCCGATTATCCTGCGCCTCAACCAGGCGGCGGAGTTCAATCTTAAGCTGCAAGTTGCCGGCGTTGCCGAAACGATCAATGTCACGGCCGATACGCCGCTGATTAACACGACCAACTCCGAAGTTGGGCAGAACTTTGAAGCGAAGCGGATCGCCGAACTTCCACTGGCGCCGAATCGGAATATGTTGAACTTGGCGTTGAACGTGGCGGGCGTGAGCCAGCTTTCGTCAGGACAGTCCGGTTTCGCATCCGGCCTCAGTTTTTCTGCGAACGGAATGCGCGTGCGGTCGAATAATTTCATGCTTGACGGCCAGGACATCAACGATCCCTCGGTCACCGGCTCCGGTCAGCAGTTCAATAATCCCGAGGTGATTCAGGAAATGCGGGTTATCACGAACCAGTTCGCGGCCGAGTATGGCCGGTCGGCCGGTTCGGCTGTCAGCCTCATCACCAAAAGCGGGACGAACGACCTCCACGGTTCCGGCTATTGGTTCCACAACTCGCGGTCGTTCAATTCGCGGTCGAACCTGGACAAGAATGCCGGCCTGCAAAGGACACCGTATCGCAACGAGAACTTCGCGGGCATGACGCTGGGCGGTCCGGTGATCAAGAACAAGACCTTTTTCTTCGGCTCGACCCAACGCTGGTGGAACCGTCAGGTCGGTTCCGGCAGCACGATCAACGGCGCGCCGACGGCGGAAGGAAAGGCGGCGCTGCAACCATTCGCCGCGCGGAGCGCCCCATTGCGCGCGCTGCTCGAATTTCTTCCCGCAGGCAATCCGTCCAATGTCGCGCCGCAGACGTTTACGGCCGACGGGCGGACGATCTCGGTGCCGCTCGGCAGTCTGACGGGCACGGCGCCGAACCTTGTGAATAACACGCAGTGGCTGGTGCGCGCCGATCACAACGTGAGCGACAATCACCGGCTGAATTTTCGGTACAACAGCGGCGACAATGAGCAGATCTCCGGCCAGGCGACACCAGCTGGCTTGACCTCCGTTTCGTTTTCGCTTCCGAAGGCGGCAACGATGGCTTGGAATTGGACGGTTAGTTCGAACACGTATGCCGAACTGCGGACTAGCTTCGCGCGGCAAGAAACTGGAACGGTCAGCAGCGATCCTCGTAGCGAAACGATTCCTTCGATCGAAGTGAATTCGTTGGGACTGACCGGCTTTAACGCAGCGGCGTCGCGTACCGCCATCGGTCTCGCGGTAAACCTGCCGCAGGCGCGCGCGAATAATATCTATCAGTTGCAGTACACAGTGGGTCATATCCGCGGCAATCACACTTACAAAGCCGGCATTGATTTCCGTGAGCAGCATATCAAGAGCCTGTTCCTGCCGACGCTGCGCGGACGGCTGGCCTACGAGCGCTTGCAGGACGTGGTCGACGATCTGGCGCAAACGTCGCAGATCAACGCTCCGCTCCGCGGCGGCGCGACGTTCTATTACAACCGTTTCAAGGACTACATGTTCTTCGTGCAGGACGAGTGGCGCGTCACACCGAAGTTTACGTTGAACTACGGCATTCGCTACGAATCGCCCGGTAATCCTTTCCTCGATCTGCAACGGTTGAACGATTCCATTGTCTCGGCGAACAACAACGATGCCCGCTACCGGATGGACAAAGCGCCGCCGCGCGATAACAATAACTGGGCGCCGCGCATCGGTTTTAACTATCGGCTCGATGGCGGCATCTTCGGCCAAGGGAAGTCCGTCGTTCGCGGCGGCTACGCCAGGACGTACGATTTCGCCTTTATCAATATCGGCCTGAACATCTTCTCCGCGTTCCCATTCCAGAATTCGGTGACACTGGCGCCGCGCACGCCGAACTCGATGCCGGCTTTGCTTGGCGCGCGTCTGACGCCCATTTCGGCTCCGGATTTCCTCGTCCGCACGATCGTCGATTCGAGTCTGCGCTCGCCGTATGCCGAACAGTTCAGCGTGAACGTCCAAAGGCAGCTCGGCAACGACTGGTCGTTCACGGCCGGTTGGGTCGGAACAAAGGGTTCGGCGTTGTTCCAGACCGTTGACGGGAACCCGACGACCGGGCCTTCGGCGTCTGGCGGATTAGTTAGAGTCAATCCCTCGCGAGGCGTAATCCGGCTCCGGGCGAATTCGGCGTCGTCGATCTATCATTCGCTGCAATTGTCGGCGGAGAAACGGTACAGCAAAGGGTACAATCTCGGTGCGCACTACACGTGGTCGAGCTTCATCGACGACGCGTCGGAGATCTTCAATCCAGCGGTCAACGGTGACGTCGCGGTAAGCCAGGACAGCTTCAACCGCCGCAACGACCGGGGCCGTTCGACCTATGACCGCCCGATGTGCCTGACGCTAACGATGGTCTACGACGTGCCTAAAGAAGGCATTCTGAACCGAATCTTCCCCGGTATGCAATTCAACGCGTTCTGGACGGCGCAATCCGGCGCGCCCTTCACGCCGCTGAATGGCACCGATCCGTTACGCCGGTTGTCCGGTATCGACGGTCTGGTCGGCAACGCAATCCGCCCGAACGTCGCGTCGAGCCTCGACATTTCGAGCCAGACGATCAACGATCTGTATCCGACCCGGACCTCGCTTTTCCAGGTTCTGACCGCGACCAACACCACCACCGGACTCGGGAACGCCGGCCGCAATTTATTGCGTGCCGACGGCATCGGCAATCTCGATCTTGGCGTGTCGCGCAACATCGAAATTCTCGCCGACGGACGGTTGAGAGCGCAGGTCCGCGCGGACATGTACAACATCACCAACACGCGCAACTACGGCATCCCCGAGTCGCGCGCGAATTCGGCCAACTTCCTGAACCAGTGGGGCACCGATGGCGGCAATCGCCGCATCCAGATGGCCTTGCGGTTCATTTTTTAGCAACAATCCGCGGCCGGCGTTCTTGTAACGCCGGCCGCAAGTTGCTCTTCTAAAGAGAGTATGAAAACTTTACTGTTCGTTCTTACCGCCGCGCTTCCGGTTCTCGCGCAAAAAGAAAACCCGCACGACGCGCGCCTCGAAGAGGCAGGCGTCGTGCTGCAAGAGATCATGGACACCAAGGATAAGGCCATTCCGCAGGATCTGCTCGACCGCGCCGAATGCGCAATCGTCGTGCCTGGCGTGAAGAGCGGCGCGTTCATCGTCGGCGGCAAATATGGCCGTGGTTTCGTCACCTGCCGCAAGAGCGGCGGCGGTTGGAGTTCGCCCGGTTCGGTGAAAGTCGAGGGTGTTTCTGTCGGATTTCAAATCGGTGGTTCGGAAACCGATGTCGTGATGCTGGTTATGAACGAGCGTGGCGCGAAGCGTCTGTTCGAAAAGAGCAAATTTACCGTCGGCGCCGAGGCGATGGCCGCGGGCGGACCGGTCGGCCGTACGTCATCGGCGGAAACCGATGCGACGATGCGCGCCGAGATTCTTTCGTGGTCGCGGTCGCGTGGCCTGTTCGCTGGTGTTTCGCTCAAGGGCGCGACCATGCGCGAAGACGCCGACGCGAACGAAGGCCTCTATGGCCCGAAGAAGTTGAAGAACATCGACATCGTGATGGGCGGCAAACAGCCCGCGCCGGCGTCGGCGGGCAAGCTGCTGGGCCTGCTGAACAAGTACTCCTCGCGCAAGGGAAAGTAAGCGTCCTGACCGAAACCTGACACGCGCCGCCTATACTCGTAGGCGATGGCGCGGTACTGGCGAGTATGGCTTTGGACGGCGATCGGCGGTCTTTCCGCCGTGTTGTCGTTGCTGGCATGGAAGCTGGTTGAGCAGGATCGCGCGCTCGCGGTGCAGCGGGAAACGGAACGGCGAGAGCCTGCGGCCGATCGCGCGGTCGCCGCGTTGGAAAGGCGGTTGGCGGAGGTCGAACGAACGCTCGGTTCTCCTGCGTGTCCGCCGAACGGCGTTTGTGTGCGCCTTCGAGGCGGACGGATCGAGGTCTGGCCGCCGGGCCGGTTGCTGTACCAGCCCGGATTCGCCACGCCGCCCGAGGTGCAATCACCCGCGCTTGCCGCCGCCGCCGATCTCGAATTTCGCGCAGCCGATTCCCGCGCGGCCATCCGCGCATTACAAGCGATTCCGGCGGCCGATGCGCGTATGCGCGCCGCGCTATTGGCGCGGTTGGCGCGCAATCATCGCAAGATCGGCGATGAGGCCACGGCGCGCGTGAACTTCAACGAGTTGATCAAGCTCGGCGACACACCGATCGGCGGTATGCCCGCGGCGCTGGCCGGCAGTCTCGGGCTTGGCGAGGACGCGATGCGACGGGAACTGGATTCGCGCCGCTGGGCGATTTCTTCCGCGGTCTTTCGTGCGCTTGCGCCGGACGCGCCGGCGGCGCCGCTGGAAGAGGCCGTCGAACGCTTGACCGAGTCCGGTGTTGGATCCGTTGCCGAGCGCTCGGCGGCAAACGGCGTACTTCAGATCTGGCGCGCAAGCGGCGATCAAACCGTCGCGTATCTGACTGCTGAGGCCGAGGCCTGGAAGCCCGCGGTTCCGGCCGGTTATGCGGTTCATTTCGGCGACGCGAGTGCATCCGCCGCGATTCGTCTCGCTTCGGCGACAGGGCTACCGTGGACGCTCCAGATCACAGGCGCCGGAGACCAAACGCAGCGCCGCGAGTGGATGGCCGCGGCGGCGCTTGGGGTACTACTCGCGCTGATCGCAGCGGCCGGATGGGCGATCGACCGCGCCGTGCGGCATCAACTCGCGCTTGCGGCCGATCAGTCGAATTTTGTGTCCGCCGTTTCGCATGAATTCCGCACGCCGCTGACCACGCTGAAGCAGTTGACCGAGTTGTTGCTGCAGGGCCGTGTGGCTACCGAGGCTGATCGGCTGGAGTACTACCGGCTGCTCGATGCCGAGAGCGATCGCTTGCGAAGAGTGGTTGAAGGGATGTTGACGTTTGGGCGGCTCGACGCAGGCCGGGCGGTTCTGCAATTCGAACCCATCGACGCCGGGTTGATCGTGGCCGAATGCGCGCGCGAGGCCAAAGCGCATCATCCGGGCTTCGAGTTCGATGTCGCCATCGAAACTTCAAAGCCGGCGCGCGCCGATCGCGATGCGCTGCGGATCGCGATCGGCAATCTGGTCGAAAACGCCGTGAAGTATTCGCCCGGTGGTGCGAAGGTGTGGGTGTCGGTGGTCGATCAGGGGCGCGATGTCGGCGTGGCCGTGCACGATGAGGGGATCGGCATTCCGCGGCACGAACAGAGGCGCGTTTTTGATAAATTTGTCCGCGGTGAAGAGGCGAGGCGTCTGGGGCTGCGTGGCACGGGCGTGGGACTGGCGACGGTGAAGCAGTTGGCGTTGTATCACGGCGGATCGGTGGCGGTGGAGAGCGAGCCCGACAAGGGAAGCACGTTCACGCTGCGGCTGCCGAAGTGGGGGAACGGATGAGAATTCTCGTTGTTGAAGACGAACCGGCGATCGCGCTGGGATTGAAAAACGATTTGCAGTTGGAAGGCTACGATGTCGAGGTGGCGAGCGACGGCGAAGCGGCGTCGAAGCGGGCGGTCGAGGGCGCGTTCGACTTGATCCTCCTCGATATCATGCTGCCCAAGAAAGACGGATTCACGATTTGCCGCGAGGTCCGCCGCGCGGGCGTGAAGACGCCGGTCATTCTGTTGACGGCGCGCGCGCAGGAAACCGAGAAGGTCCTGGGGCTTGAACTCGGAGCCGACGATTACGTCACCAAGCCGTTCAGCCCGCTGGAACTGCGCGCGCGGATCAAAGCGGTGCTGCAGCGGACGGCGGAAGAGCGGAAGCCCGTGCTGCGGTTCGCCGAAGCGGAGATCGATTTCGAGCGCGGCACGGCGCGTTCGAACGGTGTGCTGGTGGAGTTGACGCCGTTGGAAATGAAAGTGCTCGAGTCGTTGTGGCGGGCCAACGGGCGGCTGCTGTCGCGCGATCAACTGCTCAACGCGGTGTGGGGGCACGGCGTGGCGATTACGGATCGCGTTATCGACAACCACATCATGAATCTGCGGAGAAAGCTGGAACCAGCGCCCGCCGAGCCGCGGTTTATATTGAGCGTGCGCGGATTGGGCTATCGCTTCGTGACCGAATCCTGACAGGCCGCGGACGAAGAAAGGAGACAGCGCCGTCATTGTGGAACCATGCGACACCTACTGATCCTCATACTCACTATCGCGCTCTGCACCGCGCAAAGCGCCGACACCAAGAAAGCGCAAAGCCTGATGCAGGCCGCGCAGGCCAAGGAGACGATCGCGGGCGATTTGAAAGGCGCTATCGATCTGTACCGGCAAGCGGCGAAGGCGGCTCGCGCCGATCGCACCGTCGCAGTGCAGGCGATGCTGAAGGTCGCTGAGTGCCAGGAGCGCCAGGGCGCGGCCGAAGCGCGTAAGACCTACGAAGAGATCGTGCGCAATTTCAGTGACCAGAAGGTGGCCGTTGAATTGGCGCGGAGAAAGTTGGGCGTCACGGCGGCGACGGAGACTCGCACTCGGCTGCTGTGGGATAACGCGATCGATACGTGGGGCCGCGCGACGGCCGACGGTCGGTACCTTTCCTTCGTCGATTGGTCGACCGGCGATTTGGCGATTCGCGATTTGGTGACTGGCGAGAACCGGCGAGTAACGAATAAGGGCGGCTACGAGAAGGCGCTCGGCGAGGTGGAGAGGAATTCGATTTCGCCGGACGGGAAGCGGGTGGCCTTTGCATGGGATAGTTGGCAGCCAAAGGCGATTGAGTCGAAGACAATTTACTCTCTGCACTTGATCGACGCCGACGGCAAGAATGAGCGGGTCCTGCGGGAGTTTCCCGAGGATGGTTATGTCGAACCGCTCGGCTGGTCCGCTGACGGGAAGTGGTTGTTGGTTTTTTCCACCGCCGGGCGGACGATCCCGAGGAGCCGGCTGGAAATGGTCGCGGTGGATTCCGATGATTGGAAGATTCTTCTCGAATTCAACTCGTGGGCCATGGATGATGCGCTCTTCTCCCCCGATCAGAAATGGGTCGCGTATACGGAACGCCCGAACTTTGGCAGTGAGGCGAGAGTTCTTCGGGTAGTGGAAACCGGTGGGTCGAAGGCCCGGGTCACTATATCCGAGGCGGCCACACTGCTTGGTTGGACACCGGATGGGAGCGGAATCGTATATCGGAAGAAACAGGGCGAGGCCGCCCGTTTGTTCGTGCAGAATCTGACTGCGGGAAAAGCGGCGGGAGACGCACGGGAATTACGCATGCAGGCTTCCGGCGATAGTGTCGCTTTTGCTCTGACTGCGAAGGGGACCTTGCTCTATGGCACCAACAATGGTCGTTTGGATGCGGAAATTGTCCCGCTTGACGCATCGGGAATTGCCGGATCGGCCGAGTCTAGTGTCCTGTCTCATATAACTATGTACATATAGGCAGAGTTGCCTCATACTGGGTCATGTTCATCCCAGCAGCTCCCTTGGCGGTAGAAGCGAGCCAACGGGAGCAACTCGA
>VFZW01000188.1 GCA_016871055.1 Acidobacteriota bacterium | reverse complement strand
ACGCGGCCGGATACTACGCCAATCTCCACACCACCGTTTACGCCGGCGGCATCCTGCGCGGACAGCTTCATCGCGCCGAACGCCACATCGTCATGGGCCGCATGCTGCCAACGAAAGAAGTTCCCGTCATCAACGACTTCTCCGGCACTGCCACGGGATCGGTCGAAATCGTTCGCGCTTACAGCAACGCTCGCTACATTGGCGGCGCCGCGACCTTTAGCGTCGACTATACGGTTCCGGAACCCACTACGTTCACCGGCCTCCACATTCATCAGGGCCTCGCGACGGCCAATGGCCCGGTTCTGATCAACACCGGCATCGCCGCCGGCGCGAATTCGGTGGCCTCGGCAGCCAGCGGTAGCGGTAACATCACCCGCCGTGTCGAGGTGCCTACCGGGACCCCGGCATCGCTCGCACTCGACGGCGTTTTTGATGCCGCCGAAGCGTTCTACATCAACATTCACTCCACCCGCTTCCCTGGCGGCGTGATGCGTTCGCAACTCACGCGCACCGAAACAATGAGCATCCCCGTGTCGATGTCGCCCGCCAACGAAGTTCCCGCAATCACCGGTCTTGAAGCCGCCGCGGTCGGGACGTTCACCGTCAACGCGCTGCGCGGGCCAGACGGCGCCATCGTCGCCGGTGTCGCGACATTCGACGTCAATCACCGCTTCCCCGCCGAAACCCGCTTTACCGGTCTGCACATTCACGACGCCAAAGCTGGCGTCAACGGTGGCGTCACCATCAACTCCGCGCTCGCAGCGTTCGACAGCCCCACTGGCTTCGGCAACATTACGCGCTCGGTGAACGTCGGCGGCGGTCAAGCGTTGACGTCGCTCAACTCCGTCGTCGTTTCGCCGGAAAATCACTACATCAACCTGCACACGATGGCCAACGCGGGCGGCGCGGTGCGCGCGCAACTGGGCGCGGAGAACACACGTTCGCCTCAGGTCAGTCTCGTCATTTCCGCCGTCAGCGATGTCAACGACAACTCCATCGCGCCCGCGGGGCAATTCACGATCTTCGGCCGCGATCTAATGAAGATTGGCGCCAATGTTGGCGGTATGAAGCTCTTCGTATGCCGTCGGCGGTGAACGGCACTAGCGTCACCGTAGCCGGCCGCGCCGCGCCGATCGTGGCAATGGGCACTATCGCCGCCAATAATCCGCCCGACTATATCGTCGCGATGGTTCCGGTCGACACACCGGTCGGCGAGCAGGACGTGGTCGTGAAGACCGTCAATGGATCCTCGGCGGCGGTCAAGACCACCGTCGCCGCGCAAGCGCCGTCGCTGTTCTTCGACACGGAGGGCGCAATCGTTGTCCGGGCCGATAATCTTGAGCTCGTACGTCCCAACGCTCCCGCCCGCGCGGGCGAAGCGCTAGCGCTTCTCTCCACCGGCCTTGGCCAGACGACGCCCGCCCTCGCCACCGGCGAGATTCCTGTCGCTCCAAACGTTGTCTTAGGAGGCGTCACGCTCACCGTCGGCGGGCAGACAGCAACCGTCGCGGGAAGCACAGTCGTTCCCGGTCTACCCGGTTTCTACATTACGCTGTTCCAGATGCCCCGCAACGTGGCTGCCGGTAATGCCCCTGTACAACTGCGGATCAACAGTGTCGCCTCTAACACCGTGATGATGCCCGTCCGTTAACTACGTCAACAACAAGGCGCGGGTACAATCATATTAATGGGCTTGTACCCGCGCCTTTTCCTTTTTGCCTTCGCATGGCTCGCCGCCGCACAACCCGCCGTGACCAGTGCCGACCGCCTTGCCGCGATCCGCAACCTCGGCAAAGCATTCTACGAAAATCCAACGACGCACAAAGAAGCCGTCGCCGAATTCGCTAAGGCCGTCGCGATGAATCCGCGCGATCCCAAGGACCGCCTCAACTACGGCCTCGCGTTGCTGCGCTCCGGCGCGACAAAAGAAGGCATGGCCGAACTCGAACGAGTGCAGAGAGAAAAGCCCGATCTTCCGCACTCCTGGTTCAACCTCGGCATTCAGTGGAAGAAGTTCGGCGAGACCGACAAGGCCCTAGCACAGATCCGCAGATTCGTCGTCCTCGCACCGAACGATCCTCCCGGTCACTATAACCTCGGCGTGTTGCTCAAGCAGAATGGCGACATTACTGGCGCGATTGCCGCATTCCGGAAAACAACCGAACTTGACCCTCGCCTCTTCGGCCCGCACTTTCAGCTCTTTAATCTCTTCCGTCAATCCGGCAAGGCCGAAGACGCCAAGAAAGAACTTGAGATCTTCCAGCGCCTGAAGAAAGAGAAGGAAGGCGAAGCTGTTCCCGAAGACCTCGAATGGTCCTGGTTTTCGGAGATCTTCGACGAAGTCGAACCCGCCGCGCCGCCCTCTAAGGCTGCTGCGACGTTTCGCGACTTTCCCGTCGCCGGACTCGTCATCGATCCCGCTTCAGCTCGCATGCAGGTTCTCGCCAACGGCCTGCTTCTCGCTTCGAAAAGCGGCGTTGTTGTCCTGAACCGCGACGGCTCTACTCGCTGGAAAGCTTCTGGTTTCGCCGCCGCCGCTGGTGACGCCAACAACGACGGCGTGGAAGACTTCGCCGTTCTATCTACTCGCGGCGTGGAACTCTATCAAAATGGCGCCGCGCGGCTACTCGACAAAACTAACTACACGTCCGCGTTCTGGCTCGACTACGATCACGACAACGATCTCGACCTAGTCCTGCTCGGTGCGCAATCGAAACTTCTCCGCAACGAAGGCGACCGTGGCTTCAACATGCAGCCTTGGCCTTTTGCCCAACGCGCGGCGCAATACGGCTACGCGTTGCGGGAAGAGCCAGACTCCAAAGCTACCGACGTCGCCATCCACTACGCCGACGGGACAACGATTCTTCACCGCGATCAACTCGGCGGCAAATTCACTTCGCTGAAGGCCGAAGCCAGAACGCTGGTCCCGCCGCGTGACCTGGCAAACAAGGGCCTGTACGCCATCCACGGTGACTACTCCGACGCCGCCGACTTCAACGGTGACGGCCGTTTGGAGGAACTCCGCAACGCCGTGGCCGACGACATCGACCGTGACGGCCGCGTCGATCAGTGGGTCACAAACGGAAACTCCCTAATTCGCCGCCTTAACACGACAATGCCGCGCGGCAACTGGATCACCGTGCAGCTCGAAGGCGTCAAGAATCCCAAACTCGCTTACGCCGCCGAAGTCGAAGTCAAGGCCGGCCGCCTCTACCAGAAGCGTTTCTACACCGGCGCCCCGCTGACGTTTGCGCTTGGCGCGGCCAAGGAAGCCGACACCGTTCGCATCACTTGGCCCAATGGCCTCATTCAAGGCGAGGTGCATCAGGCCGCTAACAGGGCCTACGTGTACAAGGAAGCCCAGCGCCTCTCCGGATCGTGCCCGCATATCTGGACCTGGAACGGTCACGAGTTCGAATACATCTCCGACGTTCTCGGTGTCGCCCCGCTCGGCGCATCGTCCGGCGATGGCCAGTACTTTCCGGTCGATCATGACGAACATATTCAGATCCCCGCCTCCGCGCTGCGTGAAAAGGATGGTCTGTTCGAAATTCGCATCACCGAAGAGTTGAGCGAAGTCGCCTATCTCGATCAAGTGAAACTTCTTACAGTCGATCATCCAATCGGCGAGTCGCTTTACGTCAGCGACAAATTTAAAGCCCCACCGTTCCCCGATTTCAAACTCTACGCCGCGCGCACCAAGTGGTCCGCCAAACGCGACGGCAATGTCTTCGACTTTGGAGTCGCTCCGCCCAAGCGCTCGCTGCTGGTGCTCAACGGTTGGGTCGACTGGGCCGATGCCTCGACGTTCTTGCAATCCGCGCAAACGCGCGATCAGCAACTGCGCTTCCCGAAACTCGAAGCGCAAAAGCCCGATGGCACTTGGATCACAATCGTTGAAGACATGGGTATCCCCGCCGGCAAACCGAAGTCGATCGTCGTCGAACTCGGCGAACTGCCCTCGACTCGCCTCCGCATCGACACCAATCTCGACGTGCACTGGAACAATGTCTTCCTCACGCCAGACGTATCCGAACCCCAGACAACGATCCATGCTGCGAAGTTAAGCAGCGCTTCTCTACGTTTCCGTGGCTTCAGCGCCGTCACCATTCACCCGCAGCGCAAAGAACCGGAAAAATTCCACTATGGCCGAGTCGAGACGACGTCGATGTGGAATCCCACGCCCGGGCTATATACCCGTTACGGCGAGGTCAAACCGCTCCTCAATGACATCGACGACAAACTCTCCATAATGGGCAGCGGCGATGAGCTGAGGTTGCTCTTCGACGCGAAACTGCCGCCGGCTAAACCCGGCTTCCAACGCGAGTACATCCTGAAAGTCGACGGTTGGGCCAAAGACCGCGACCCAAATACTGCGTTCTCAAACACCGTCGATCCTCTTCCGCATCACGGCATGAGCCAATACCCCTACAGCGCAAGCGAACCGCATCCCGGCGGCGACTGGATCAAACGATACAACACCCGTCCCGCGCTCCGTCTACTCCGTCCGCTGATTACTCAACGATGATCCGCATCCTCGCACTGCTCTTCGTCGCGTTACTCCTAAACACCGCTTACATCGGCGCATTCGCGGAAGCCAGCATCTTCTACATGGGCAATGTGCTGATGCACGTCGTGCTCGGCGCACTTGTCTTCGTGCTTGCTCTGAGGTTCATTCCGAACTGGCAACGAGCGATCGCACTGATCGTCGCAGCCACTGGCGCGTATCTCACCGTAATGGGCGCGACCACGCCGAATCGAAAAATCCTCTGGGCGCACATCGCCGTCGGCGCACTCGCCGCCATCGCTTCTGCCATAAGGTTCCCTCGCATTCGAACCGCCGTCGCCGCGCTGACACTCGCCGGCCTTGGCCTTGCGCTGCGCCCAGTCAAAGAAGCGCGCATCGTCAACCCCGAAGTCGTACCGCTCTCGATGGAAGAAGAAGGCGACGGCCCGAAAAGCCCCTTTTGGCCCTCAAGTTCCACAACGAACGTGAAGACGACCATCCCGTCGGACTTTTTCATGGACTCCAAGCTTTGCGGCGAATGCCACAAAGACATCTACGAACAGTGGAACTCCTCGATGCACCACTTCGCGAGCTTCAACAATCAGTTCTATCGCAAGTCCATCGAGTACATGCAGGAGCACGCCGGCACCAAGCCCAGCAAATGGTGCGCGGGTTGCCACGATCACGCCGTCTTCTTCAATGGCCGCTTCGACAAGCCAATAAAGGAACAAGTCGATACTCCCGAAGCGCAGAACGGCCTCGGTTGCATGTCGTGCCATTCCATCTCGCACGTCGATTCGTCCATGGGCAACGGCGGCTTTACGATCGACTATCCGCCGCTTCACGAATTCGCCTCCAGCCGTAACAAGTACATCCGCGCGCTCGACTACTTCCTCACCTACCTCGACCCCGAGCCGCACCGCAAGACTCTCATGAAGCCCTTTATGCGCAAGGACAGCGCCGAGTATTGTTCGACGTGCCACAAAGTCCATCTCGACGTCCCCGTCAACAACTACCGCTGGCTGCGCGGCTTCAACGACTACGACAACTGGCAAGCCTCCGGCGTCAGCGGCCAAGGCGCGCGCAGCTTCTACTACCCGCCGAAATCGCAGACCTGCAACGACTGTCATATGCCGTTGGTCGCCTCGGACGATCCCGGCAACATCGACGGCAGAGTTCATAGCCATAGATTCCCCGCCGCCAACACCGCCGTCGCGTACGTCAACAAGGACGCCAAGCAACTCGAAGCCACTGAAAACTTCTTGAAGTCCGGCTTCATTACCGTCGATATCTTCGCCGCGTCCGCGTTCAAAGAGGAAAAACATGCGGGACAAAAACGCGCCGGCGACGCCGCGCAGCAAGCCATGACGACATTCGCCGTCGGCGAAGAAGCCGAACAAAACACGCAGGTCTTCCTTCGCGAGGTCGGTGATGTCGCTGCGCCGATCGATCAATCGCCAACCACCTTCAAACCGGGCGACACCGTGCGCCTCGACGTAGTCGTCCGCACCCGACGCATTGGCCATTTCTTCCCCGGCGGCACCGTCGACGCCTTCGACATTTGGCTCGAACTCGAAGGGAAGGACGCAACCGGCAAGACCGTGTTCATCAACGGCGCCGTCCAAGACAACGGCAAAGGCCCCGTCGATCCCGCCGCGCATTTCTACCGTTCCTACCTGCTCGACGAAAACGGCGACCACATCAACAAACGCAACGCCTGGCAGGCACGCAGTACGATGTATGTGCGGCTCATCCCTCCCGGCGCCGCCGACACCGTCCACTACAAAGTCCGAATTCCGAAAGACGCTAAAGGCCCGATCGCCTTCACCGCGAAGTTGAACCACCGCAAGTTTTCGCACTACTACACGCAGTTCGCCTACGAGCAGTTCAAAGACAAAACACCCGATCTTCCGATCGTCACCATGGCTCAGGCCACCGCAAATCTCAAAATCGCCGACACTCCGTCGCAATGGAAGTCAGTCGCCGACAAAAAGAGCCGTGAACGCTGGAACGATTGGGGCATCGGAATGTTGCTGCAAGGCGATTTGAAAGGCGCCGAATACGCCTTCCGCCGCGTCACCGAAGCCGAGCCAGAATACGCCGACGGCTGGATCAACGTAGCCCGCGCATTGATTCAAGAAGGCGAAACCGACGCTGCCAAACCGTTCCTCACCAAAGCGCTAACGCTCTCTCCCGAGCTCGCACGCGCTCACTTTTTCAACGCCATGGTGCAAAAAGCCGACGGCGACTACGACGCCGCGTTAAAGAGCCTCGACAAGGTCGTCGCGCAGTACCCGCGCGATCGTGTTGCCCAAAACCAAATCGCTCGCATTCAATTCTTGAAGCGAGACTATCAAGCTAGCGTCGCCGCCGGAAAGCGTGTTCTGTTCGTCGACCCCGAAGACGTGCAAGCGCACTACACATTGATGCTCGCCTATCGTGGCCTCGGCGATACCGCCAGCGCCGAACGCGAACAAAAACTCTTTCAACGGTTCAAGGCTGACGAATCCGCGCAGGCCATCACGCAGAAGCCGCGCCTGCTAAAGCCCGAAGACAACAACGAACGCCAGATGATCCACGATCACGAGTCCAGCAAGTGAAATTATTCCTCCTCGCCGCCACTGTCCTTCACGGCCAAGCGGTGCAATTCA
This sequence comes from Acidobacteriota bacterium, assembly GCA_016871055.1. Classification (GTDB taxonomy): domain Bacteria; phylum Acidobacteriota; class Terriglobia; order Bryobacterales; family Bryobacteraceae. Next base: position 5,453 of record VFZW01000188.1, on the reverse strand, counting down.
CCGACATTACAAACGCAGCCGGCATCACTTTTGCACACAACGCCGGCAAGGCAGGGAAGCGCTGGCTGCCCGAAACCATGGGCAGCGGCTGTGCCTTTATTGACGCCGATGGGGACGGCTTCCCCGACATCGTCTTCGTCAACAGCCGCGACTGGACCTCGCGCGGCCGCCGCTCGACCCACACCATCTACCGCAACAACAAGAACGGCACCTTCACCGACGTGACAAAAGGCAGCGGCCTCGACGTTGAGGTCTACGGTCTCGGCATCGCCTTCGCGGACGTCGATAACGACGGCCGCGACGACATTTACATCACGGCCCTCGAAGGCGATCGTATCTACCGCAATGAAGGCAACTTCAAATTCAAGGACATCACGGCTGCTAGCGGCATCAACAACAATGGATTCCCGTCGAGCGCGGCATTCCTCGATTACGACAAGGACGGCCGCGCCGATCTCTTCGTCGCCAATTACGTCCAGTGGACCGCGCAGGGAGATGTTTTCTGTTCGCTCGACGGCTCGGCGAAATCCTATTGCACACCCGAAAGCTACAAAGGCCTCGCGAGCAAGCTCTACCGAAACCACGGCAACGGCAAGTTCGAAGACGTCTCGGCAAAAGCCGGCGTCTCAGATCCGAAGAGCAAGTCTCTCGGCATCGCAGTCGTCGACTTCAACAACGACGGCTACTCCGATCTCTTTATCGCGAACGACACACAACCCAACAAGCTCTACCGCAACAATAAAAACGGCACATTCACCGATGTCGCCGTGCAGGCAGGCGTGGCCTTCAGTGAAGACGGCGTGGCACGCGGCGCGATGGGGGTCGACGCCATCGATCACGACGGAAGCGGCCGCGCCCACATCCTCGTCGGTAATTTTTCGAATCAAATGCTCGGCCTCTATCACAACGAAGGCAACGGCCTCTTTGTCGACGAAGCCCCGCGCAGCCCCATCGGTCGCGCTAGTTTGCTTTCCCTGGCCTTCGGCGTCTTCTTCTTCGACTACGATCTCGACGGCCGCCCCGACGTCTTCGCAGCCAACGGCCACATCGACGAAGACATCGGCCGAGTGCAGCCCAAGGTTGCCTACAAACAACTCCCGCTCCTGTTCCGCAACGAAGGCAAGAGTCGCTTCCTCGACGTATCGAAAGCCGCCGGCTTCACCAAACCGCTCGTTGCGCGCGGCGCCGCCTACGCCGACTTCGACCGCGATGGCGATCTCGACGTTCTCATTTCCAACAACCACGGCCCTGCCTTGCTCTACCGCAACGACGGCGGCAATAAGAACAATTACCTGTCATTCCGTTTTAGGGGAAATGCATCGGCGCTAGGTGCAATCGTCCGCATCGGCACGCAATGGCAGACCATCCACAGCGGTTCCAGCTACTGCAGCCAAAGCGATCTCGCCCTTATCTTCGGCCTCGGCGACAGAACCGTCGTCGACAAAATCGACATCGAATGGCCAAACGGAAAGAAGCAGAGCCTGACGAACGTCAAGACTCGCCAACACCTCGACATCCGCGAGCCGTGATAACCTCCATCGATATGAAACGAGTGTTCGTCATCCCCGCGATGGTCTTGTTGACCGCCTGCAACGACAAACCCCAATCCGCCAGCAAAGAGCCAGAACCAGAAGTCTCCACGGCCGCCAGCGTCGCCTTCACCGAAGGCCCCGCGCAAGGCCCGGACGGGTGGATGTATTTCACCGACGTCGCTAACAACCGCATCATGCGCCACGACCCGAAGACCAAAAAGCACGAGGTCTTCCGCGCCGATTCCAACCGTGCCAACGGACTGCTCTTCGATGCCGAAAGCCGCCTCATCGCTTGCGAAGGTTCCGATCCCGAACACAACAGCCCGCGCGTAACCCGCACCGACATGAAGACCGGCAACGTCGAAGTCATCGCAGCCGAGTTCGAGGCCAAGACTTTCAACGCTCCCAATGACGTCACTATCGATGGCAAAGGGCGTCTCTATTTCACCGACCCCGCTCCCGACGCCACTTCGCAAGCTCCCGCCAAACCGAAGAATGCCACCGGTGTGCCCGGCATTTACCGCATCGATACCGACGGTAAGATCACGCGCCTCCTGACCGCGCCCGACACCGAATGGCCCAACGGTCCCATTATCTCGCCCGACGATAAGACGTTCTACATCATTGAAGCCAACAAAACCGAAAAAGGCACGCGCGCCATTCGCGCGTTCGATCTCTCTCCCGAAGGCACGCTGTCGAACATGCGCGTCCACTACAACTTTTTCCCCGGCCGCAGCGCCGACGGAATGGCCATCGATAAAGAAGGCAACATCTACGCCGCCGCCGGTCTCCACAAACTCCGAGGTACCAAGGAAACGCTTGATACAAAATGCGGCGTATATGTTATTTCGCCCGCGGGCAAGCTGCTGCGTTTTGTCCCACTTGCCGAAGACACCATCACCAACACCGCATTCGGCGGGTCCGACAACAAGACCCTCTACATCACCGCCGGCAAATCTCTCTTTCAATTCACCAACAACATCTCTGGACTCAACCGTTGAAGCACATCATCCGTTCGCTTGAGGTCTTGGACCTCCGCTACCCCACCGTCCGCCTCGGCATGGCCGGTTCCGATCCCCGCCATCTCGCGCCGAATTATTCGTGCGCGATTCCGATTCTGCGCACCGACACGGGCCTCGAAGGCCGTTCGCTCGTGTTCACAATCGGTGACGGCACGCAAATTCAGAAGGCCGCCATCGAAGCCCTCGAACGCTTCGTCGTCGGCCGCGATCTGAACGAGTTCATCGAAGAGCCCGGCTTCTTTGCCCAATCGCTCGCCGAGCATCACCAACTCCGCTGGCTCGCTCTTGGCACGTACCGCATGGCCGTCGGCGGAATCGTCAATGCGCTCTGGGATCTCTGGGCCAAACGCGACGGCGTGCCGATGTGGAAACTGCTCACGTCGCTCTCGCCGGAAAAGATCGTTCAGTCCATCGACTTCCATCACCTGCGCGACGCGCTCGCCGAAGACGAACTGCTCGAAATGTTGAACTCGCGCAAACCGGACATCGATCGTCTCCAGGCGAAGGGCGTGCGCGTCTACAGCACCGCCGGCTGGTCCGGCCGGCCGCTCGACGAAGTGCGCGAGCTCTGCGGCGGCCTCTACAAAGCGGGCACACACGCCTTTAAGGCCAAGGTCGGCCGCGGTCAACAGTATGATCGCTCCCGCGCGCTCGACGAAGATCGGCGTATGTTGAACGCCATCCGCGAGTCGACCGGCCCCGATGCGCTCCTGCTCACTGACGCCAATCAAAATCTAGGCGACTGGCGCAACGCCGCCAGCTATATGAAGGAGCTCGCCGAATACAAGCTGCTTTTTATTGAAGAAGCCATCGCCTACAACGATGTCGCCGGCTACATCAAACTCCGAGAAGCGCTCGCGCCTTACAACATCGGTGTCGCTGGCGGCGAACAAGCCCCCGACGCCGTGACATTCAAGCAACTCTTGGCGGGCGGCGGCCTCACGCACTGCCAGATCGACGGCGCCCGCGTCGGCGGCGTCAACGAACTCTTCGCTATCGTCGCCATGGCCGCGAAGTACAACGTACCAGTCTGCCCGCATAGCGGTGGCATCGGCCTTGGTCAACTCGTCGGCGCGATGTCGATTTTCGATCAGGCATGGTTCGGCAGCGACGGCCGCTGGCTTGAATACCTTGAATTCCTCCAAGCCGGCGTCTTCAAGAATCCTCTGGTCGTGAAAGACGGCCACTATCAACTTCCATCCGCGCCCGGCTGGGGTCTCGAAATGGAAGACGAATTCGTGCGCCGCTACCAATTCCCCAGCGGCGCCGACACCGCCATTACCGAAGAAGCCGACAACATCGCGGCTGCCCAACCCGGCGCGCCGCCATACGCGCGCTATTGGGCCAGGTAGCTACAGCGCTGCGTCGCCGCGCTCGTCGTTTCGAATCCGAATCGCATCGCCAAGGTCGTAGACAAAGATCTTGCCGTCTCCGATCTTGCCGGTCTTTGCAGACTTCACAATTGTTCCGATAACCTCTTCAGATCGCTCAGAAGCCACGACCATTTCGAGCTTCACCTTGGGTATCAAATCGACCTGATACTCCCGGCCCCGATACACCTCGGTGTGCCCTTTCTGGCGGCCGTGGCCGCGAACCTCGGTCACCGTCATTCCGTCGATTCCGATGTCTTTCAACGCGTCCTTCACCTCGTTGAGCCTGAAGGGTTGTATGATCGCTTCGATTTTTTTCATGGCGCTAGGCTTCCAAGTTGTATCCTTCTTCACCGTGAATCGCCAGATCCATGCCTTGCGACTCCTCGCGCGCATCCAACCGCAGTCCGCCGCAAGTGATCTTCGCGATCATCAGTGCGATGTAGCTGCCGATCACGGCGAACGCAATCGCCACCGCCGCGCCGATCAACTGATTCCCAATCTGCGCCGAGTTCCCATCGACCATCCCGAGAGGCGCCGCCTGTCCGTTAGCCAGTTTCAACGCATCGTTGACAACGTTTGTCGCGAACACGCCCGTCAGCGTCGCGCCGATGGTGCCGCCGATTCCGTGCACTCCGAATGCATCGAGCGAATCGTCATATCCAAATTTGTTCTTTACGATTGCCACCATGTAGAAGCAGATCACTCCGCCCGCCAGTCCATACACCGCGCCCGCGAACGGCGAGACGAATCCCGCGCCCTGCGTCACCGTGGCCAGACCAGCCACCGATCCTGAGATCGCGCCGAGCGCGCTTGGCCGTCCCATCTTGATTTTCTCCGCGATCAACCACCCTAACGCGCCTGCCGCCGAACCCAAGTGCGTCGTCACGAACGCGCTCGATGCCAGCCCGTTCGCCGCCAGCGCCGATCCCGCGTTAAACCCGAACCAGCCCACCCACAGTAAACACGCGCCCGTGAAACTCAGGACCAGGCTATGCGGCTTCATCGGTTCGTTCGGATAGCCGTTTCTCGGGCCGATGACCAACGCACAGACCAGCGCCGAAATACCCGTCGTAATATGCACCACCGTCCCGCCCGCAAAATCGAACACCGGAATCGCGCCGCCGAGATACGCGTTAAAGTAACCGCCCTTGCCCCAAAGCATGTGCGCGACTGGGAAGTACACCAGAAACGCCCAAACGATGGAGTACACGAGTAGGGCATTGAATTTCACCCGCTCTGCATACGCGCCCGTAATCAGCGCCGGCGAGATCACCGCGAACATCATCTGATAGACCATGAACGTTAAATGCGGAATCGTCGGTGCGTAGTCGGTGTTCGGTGCGCTGCCCACTCCCTTCAGGAACGCGAACTCGAAACTGCCGATCACCGGATTGCCGCTTCCAAACACTAGCCCGAAGTTCCCCTTGGCAAAACGGGGCAATCGACACACTCCAAACGAGTTAGACGAAGAGGAGGGTGTGCGGCGCTGGGAACAAAGTGTTAGGGTGTGACGCCGAGGAGGTGAA
>VFZW01000187.1 GCA_016871055.1 Acidobacteriota bacterium | reverse complement strand
CGTCGGGGAGGTAGGCGATCTTGTAGATGTAGCAGGGCGCTTCGATCCTTTCGTTGCCGCAGTTGTTGTAGAGGGTGCCTGTGATGACGTGGGCGGCGCTGTGTTTGCGGATTTGGTTTTCGAGTTTGCGCCACTGGCCTCGATTGAGTGCTCGATTCTGTGCGATGGCATCGCTGGTCAAGAAGGTGTCTTTGGAATTGGGGAGATCGGCGACTGGGGTGAGGTGGCCGCGGTCGAAGCCCGTGTTGGTGAAGGCTGAGTTTGGCAGGGAGTTCAACTCGTGGTCTTTGCGCCAGTGTTTTCTCGGGGTTGGAGTACTTGACGGTTTCGGGATGTGCGAGGTCCAGAGGGCGCGTTGGTTTTGGGTGTCGTAACAGACGGTGAAGGAGTCGCGTTCGGCGAGAGTGGCGGGGCAGGTGGTGAGGATGGTGAGGAGGAGAAGAGTTGACACACTCGATATATCGGTTGTTTGAAACAAAACATTAGCACAGTGGGTTAGGAAAAATCTGAGGGGCGATTCGGGGCGTGTTTGATGGGGCGGGGGAGGATTGGCGGCGGGGTGGAGCTCCCGCAGGTCAGGTGTCGGGTCCGTCCCTACTTCAGTGTTTTTAGGTACGCCAAGATCGCTTCGGCGTGTTCCGGCTTGAACTTGTAGACCGGCATCGGCGGGCCGGCGAATTTGCCGCTTGGCGTCAATCCTGTTTGCAAGTACTTCAGCATCGACGCTTCTCCCCACTTCATCCACAACTTGCCGCTGGGCGTAAGATCCGGCGAAGCCTTGTGCCAGTCCTTCGGCGGCGCGCCGATCGGTTGAATGTCGAGTGTTGTCCCTTTGAGCCACTTCGATTTGTCGAGGGCGCCGCCGGCGGACTTCGGGGTGTGGCAGAAACCGCACGCGGCGGCTTCCTCGACCAGATAGCGGCCGAGTTCAATTTTGGCTTTGTCTTGCGCGCAAGCGGTCAGCGCGAGGGAAAACAACACGAGAATTCTCATTATTCTTCCATGCTACTCCGAGCGCAAAGATTCGAGCAAAGGCGCGCGCACAGCGGCGCGCGTCGCGATCCAGACCGACGCCGCGCCGGTGCAAACAACCAGCGCGATCAAGGCGGCCAGGGAATCGAACGGAAGCGATTGCGATCGCTTGGCGAGCGCGGGACTGACCGCCAGCAATGCACAGATGGAGCCGATCGCCAGACCGGCGATCAACAGCGCGATGTTTTCGAAAAGGATCAGCTTGGCGATATCGCGCCTGGTAAAGCCGATTGCGGCGAGCAGCGCGAGTTCCCTGCGGCGCTCAAGGACGTTGCGCAGCAAGACGACGGCCATGCCGACGGTGCCGAGAAGCAGACCCAGAGCTCCGAGAGCCTGAAACGTCGACAGGTACGTGTTCTCGACTCGATGATATTGCGCGAGCCGGTCTGCTGCCGGCATTACGTCAAAGCCGCTATCGCTGAGCCGGTCCTCGAGCGCCGCGGTGATCTCGGACCACATGGAATCGGACGCGTCGATGAGGAAGAACCGGAATCCCTGTTCTTCCGGGAACAGCCGGATGAACTGTTCTTCAGCGATGAGGATCTCGCTTTGGAACAGGCTTCCCGACAATGTTCCGACGACGCGGAGGCGGATCGATTCGGCGCCGTGCGGAATATCGATGTAGTCGCCGACCTTGCGATGGAAGTTGTATTGCAGCGTGTTCGCGTCGAGCAGCGCGGGCACCTCCGCGGGCGCGTCTCTACTCGCAAGCAACTCCCAGGCATTCGCGGGAGAAACGCGGAAGCGGTCTTCCTTTCGAAATGCCGCGGGTACGCCGACGATGCGCGGGCGAGTGGGTTGATACAGGTTCAAACAACTGGCATCTTCGCCGGGCCGGACTCGGAACGACGAGACGATCATGCCCTTGAGCGATTTCTCGTCCAAGCCGAGCGCCGCGCGGCCCTCCTTGCTATTCAAATTCTGATAAATCGGCCACTGCGAGTCGGCCAGCAGCGGAAATCCGCCGGTACCGGAACGTTTGTCGAGGTCGATCGTACCCGGCGTGAATCGAAACGCTTCGAGCGCAACGAGCAGAAAGACCGCGAGCGCGATCAGCAGAATCGTGAAGAAACTCCGCGACGACTTCTGCGCGGCGCTCGCCAGGGCGAGGTTCGGCAAGGTGCGCGCGGGCTCCGGCCGCGGCTGTTCCAGCCAAATCCGGCAGAACATCGAAGCGCCCGTCAGCAGGCAAAAACCGGCACCGAAGAAACCGCCCTCCGGACTGATGGCGGACGTCAAACCCGCGATCAGGAGGCCGATTCCGAGCCCCGTAAATCCGAAGGCCGCGCGACGCTGCCAGATCGAAGCGGCGTCCTTGGTTTCGCGGTTATAGCCCGCCAACAACTGGCGCGGAGACAGCCCGCGCAATTGCCGCAGGCTGATCCCGATGACGAGAATTGAAATTCCCACGCCTTGGATGATCGATGCCGAAAACGGCTTCGCCGTGAAGTGCAGGGAAAGCGACGTCGTGCCGACCGCGCCGGACCACCAGGTTCTCAGGCCGTACAAGATTACGGCCGAGTAAATCGCGCCGCCAACGACGCCGGCCAACGAACCCGCAATGCCGATAATCATTCCCTCGCGCAGAAACACGCGACGGACGGCCGTGACGTTGAAGCCCAGACACCGATACAAGCCGATTTCGCGCAGCCGCTGTTCGATACCCAGGCGGAAAAACAGGCTGGTCAAAAGCAGCGCGGAGACCGTGAGAAAGAAACTGAAGTAGCCGAAGTACTCGCCGAAATCGGTGGTGCCGCCGGCGGCTTCCTCGGCCTGGCGCTTCGGCGCGAGCAGCGTAATTCCGTCGCGGGCCAGATCGGTCGACGGTGCGAGATTCAACGACGGCGCGGCGCCGTCGGCGCGGTAGAACCGGATGGCGGTAACGCGGCCGAACCGCGTCTCCCAGAGGCGCTGGCCGTCGCCGAGACTAATTGCGGCCTTTGGTGTCGCGCGATATTTGTCCCAATAGGTCTCGTCCTGCTTTCGAATCTTCTCGAGATCCATGGGGAACGGCGGGTCCCAATCGCTCATGCTCGATTCGCCGGAGATGCCGGGATACTCGGGGGCCATGTAGCGATCGCCGACCTCGGCCATCGGCGAGACCGCGTTGACGTTGAAAACACTCGATTCGGTGAGCAACCGGCCTTCCTGCTTCCAGAGGAAGTAATCGAGTGTCACCGCGTCTCCCACGCCGGCCTCGAGTTCCGAAGCGGTCCATTCGTTCAGAACGATCATCCCTTCGGGAACGCCCTCTTTGGCGACCACGAGCGAGTAGGGCACCGATGCGTTCGGCGTGCGGATAGCGTTCGCGAGATAGGTGAAGTACATCTCGGTACGAAGACCGTCCTTGCTCGCGGCGTCAAGCGCACGCTTGACCTGATCGTCCCGCAAGAGACCCGCGGGGCTCTCCAACTGGAGACAGCCGCACCCGCGCGGACGACGCAGCCGCAGACCGACATCCGCGAGTTGCAGATGGCCGAGGATCGGCAGGTCGGACCGCGCTTCTTCCGGCATTAACACGAGGTTGGCGAGGCCGTCCAGCTCCATCTCGGTTTGCAACATGGAGAGCCGCACGAAGGCGGTGCGCGCGGCGCCCTGGCGGGGTTGCAGCGAAAATCCGCCGATGCCGGTGTCGGGCAGCGAACTGCGATAACGGAAGCGGATCGTACGCACCGATTGTTCCTTGCGTGCGAAGAGCGATTCCTGCGGCATGGCGCTCGGCTTTTCAATCCGCAGCAAAACGCCCTCGCCGTTCTGCGCGTTGAGTTCCCGCGCGAGCGGTTCGGAGAAGACGATGTCGCGATCGGCGGCGAGCGGATTCGCGGTCTGATGCAGTTTCCAGAAGCGGTCGTCGACCGCATAAACGAGAACCTTCGCCGCGGTACGGTTGGTCGATTGATGTTTCAGAACCGCTTCAAAGTGCAGGGCGGGCGCGGCGGCGCCGTGGATGCGTGTTGCGAGGGACTCACCGAACGGCTGCGACGCGATGACGGCGCCGCCGGCGTTGCCAAGTCTGCCGATGGCGATGGAGCGCAGGCTATGCCGCACCGAGTCGCCGACAAGCGAAGAGCCGACCAGTGTGGCGGTGGCGATTGCGACGCCCGCGGCCATGGCGGCGTTGGTCCGCCAGTAGTGGCGCAGGTTTCTTTTTGCGAGATCCCGGCCGGTCATCGTGTTATGCCGTTTGGACCAGTCTGCCGCGGCGGACACTGAACTGCCGCGGGAACTCGGCGGCGATTTCGGCGCTGTGCGTAACAATGATCAGGATGCATTGCAACTCGCGGCGGAGTTCGGCGAGCAGTTCGAGCACTTGCCACGCCGTGGCTTGATCGAGATTGCCGGTCGGCTCGTCGCAGAGCAACATCGCGGGCTTGCGAATGATGGCGCGGACGATCGCCACGCGCTGCTTTTCGCCGCCGGAGAGTTGCGAGGGGAAACGATCGAGTCGCTCGCCGAGGCCCGCTCGCCGCAACAGATCGCGCGCACGGGCTTCGGCGTCGTCGTCATGTTCGCCGACAATGAGCGGCGCGAGTACGTTTTCGAGCACTGTGCACTGCGGCAGCAGGCAATGATCCTGGAAGATGAACCCAATCTTGCCGTTGCGAATGCGCGCCTGCTCCTTCTCGTCGAGCGTCCATGGCTGAACGCCGTCGAAATCATAGGTTCCGGCAGTAGGCTGATCCAGTAATCCGAGAATGTGAAGGAGCGTACTCTTGCCGCAGCCTGACGGCCCCATGATCGAGATCGCTTCGCCCTGATTCAAGGCGAGATCGACGTTTTCCAGCACCGGCACGGGCCCGGCCGCCGTTTCGTAGGTCTTCGAGATTGCAGTCGCCTTCAGCATTCGTTATCCGTTGTAAGCGTCCAGGAGCGCGCTAGCCATGGCGCCGGCGGAGTAATACGTCCGCACATTGGCCGCCGCCTCAATCGCCATCAAGTCGCGCCGTTCCTTGTCGCAAATCATAGTGTGCAACGATTCGACGAGCGCCGTGGTGTCGCCCGGCGGATACAATATTCCACCGCCAGTGCGGGAGAGAATTTCGGGAAACGCGCCGTGAGCCGGCAAGACGATGGGCGTTCCATTGGCGAGCGCCTCGAGAACAAACAGCCCCTTGGGTTCGACATACTGCGTAGGAACGCAGAGGATGTCGACATCCTGTAAAAACCTGGTTTTTTGTTCGCGGCTGAGCGCGCCGTGATAGGTGAACTCGCCGCCGAATCCGGCGGCGCGCAGCAGCGCCTTTTCTTTTGCGAAATACTCTTCGTGTTCCTTCAGCATGTAGCCGGCCGCTTCGAGACGCAGCGGCGGCAGATCCTTTAAGTCGCGTAGTTTACGATACGCCTCGGTGAGGTGATGAAAGCCTTTCGCGGGATCCATCCGCGCGAAGAAACCGATTTTGCAGACGTCGCGAACCGGCTTCGGCTTGGCCTCGAAGTCATTCACGGAGATGCCGATCGGCGCGACGCGGATCTTTTCTTTCGGGATGCCCAGGTAGCGGCTCATGAAGTTGGCGTAGTAGCGGCTGACGGCAATGAAGCAGTCGACATGCGCCAGGCCCGCGCGAATGAGCGCCATCGACTCGGACTTGTAGGGCTCCATCAGCCCTTCGAGAAATAGATCCTCGCCTTGCAGCGTGCAGACGATTTTCGTTTTCCCAGCGCGTTTCAGCGGTTCGGCCAGCGCGATCAACAGCGCGAACGGGATATTGATGACGTCGAATTTTTCCTCGCCGCGCACCCAACGGGCGAGCTTGCGAAATTCCTTGCCGATCGGGCCGCGCGCGCCCCGCAGCATCGCAACCGTCATCTCACCGAGGAAGCGCGGGTCGACGCCGATCGAAGTTTGCGTGGCCTTGCGAAGCGCCCACTTGTTGTCGAACAGCAGGCGGTCAACGAAGGCCGGTGTGTACCGGAAGAACGCCGACTTCTGCTGCAAGTAGACGCTGATGCCGCCGAAGAAGACGCGATCTTCCGAGACGTTTGTTTCATCGGTCAGCGTGGGCGTGTATACCGGCATCAACACCACGTCGTGGCCCATCCGTTTGAGTTCGGACGCTAGCGCGTTGTCGCGCATGCAGGAGCCGCAATACATGTTGGCGGCCCCCGCTGTGACGTGGAGCAGACGCATTAGGCGACGGTTTCGAGAACGCTCTGGAAGGCGCGGCGCGAATAAAGATGATCGAACAGGTTGCCTTCGTGCGGCTGGTCCCAGCTGATTTTCATCGTTGAGATCGGACCGAAGTTCAGGCGGCCGATGTGATTCGATTCGAGCAACCGGCGTTGGAGCGCCTTGTCCGAAGTAATCGCCGTGCAGACGAGCGTCGGCCCGAGGCAGTGCGGAATTTCGGAGGCGTCGACTTGCACGACGCTTGCATAGGGGAAGAGAAACTCCCGGTTGGCGAGCGCATGTTCCTTGGAGCATTGCACGACCGCAGGCAGCAGGTAGGTGCAGCCGTCTTTCTCGGCGACGCGCGGCGTGCCGCGCTTTGCTTCGACCAAATCGGCGGTCCCTTCCATCTCCTGATCGATCATGAGAGAAATACGGCGCGCGACATCGGGCGCCGCGAACGGCGCGACAGCGGCTTCGGGATCCTCCTCGGCGCGCGGGCCAATCTTGGCGAACCGTTCGGCCAGCGCTTCGGCGATCTCCCTGGCGTTCGCGGTGGTCCAGATGCTGGAACAGTTGACGCACGACCGGCCGGAGTTCTGTGCGATGGAGTCGGCCATTAGATCGAGGTACTTCTCCCAGTTTTTCGCGCCTTCGTCGGCGAGCACGATTTTCGAATAGCCCGGTCCGTGGATCTCGATGCGCGGGTCGCCGGCCCATGCCTTGGCCGCGCCGACATCGCCGAACAACATGCCGCGGCCGCATTGGCGCAGGATCTCGCCGCCGCCGGCGTGATCGGCCGAGTAGTAACCGAACACCTCCCGCGGGATGCCCGCTTTGATGTACGCCTGCACGATGCGATACGGGGTCCACGGTTCGGAACTGCCGGGCTTCAAGATCAGCGGCGTCTTCAGCGCGATCGCCGGCGCCCACAAGGAATGCACGCCCGGCGAGTTCGATGGCAGGATGACGCCCATCGAATGCCCGCGCGGAAAGAAGCTCAGCGCGCGCCCGCCGATGTCCCCGTAGCCGCGATCGAGCATGTCGAGATCGGGAAGGCGCGTGAGGCCCGAGAGCACCGTCTCCATCGAGTCGAGCACGCCGCGCACCTTTTCCATGTTGCGTCGGACCATCACGTTCGGCGAACCCGTGGTCGCACTGATCTGCTTGACGATGTCGTCCGGCGTCTGCATCGAATCGCCGAGCGGCAACTCGTCTTCGCCGAAGTGCTTCGCGGCCTTCTTGGCGATCGCGATCAACTCGCGTGTCGTGAAGCCCTGCAAAATCGCATGCATTTCCGCCTGCTGCAAAAGATCACGGCGGATCAGTCCGACGTTCGCCTGGCTGATCTCGGCGATCTGTTCGCGCGTGCGGTAGTGGTACGCCCTGTTGACGTCCACCGACTTATACGGCTTGCCTTGCCGCAGAACGGGAATGTGGATCACGGCTTAGTACACTCCTTCAACGACCGATTTCTGGAAGCGCGAGAACGGACGAACGTTGCGCACGCCGTCCCACGGATATTGCTCACAGGGCGCTTCGCGTTCGCACTCGTCGCGTTCGAGGAAGCGCGGAATGAAGGTGTCCTTGGTCAGCGTTGTGAGCCGCGCGCGGCCGGTCTGGCCGTAACCGACGAGTTCGTTGGGTTTGTCCGGATTGACAACTTCGAGTATGGCGCGCGGGGCGGGCGGGTAATAGATGATCGCCCAGTTGTCTTCCGGCGTGGGCGCGCGGTGCGTCGCCAGACCCATCAGCGTGTTGCCGTAGGTGGGCGCGAAGTAGATATCGGGGCCGAGCAGTTCTTCAACGGCGAAGCGATGGAACTGCGGGGTCATTTCGGTGCCGCCGCAGAAGATGCCCTTGATGCCGTATTTGGCGAGATTGATTTTTTCGCACAACGCCTCCAGCAGTTTCGGCGTCGTGAACATGCACTTGATCTCGTTGGCCTTGAGAATGGTCAACGCCTGATCGATGCAGTGTTGCTTGTAAATTTCGGCTTCACGGATTTCGCCGCGTTTGATGAGCTTGATCACCCAGCGCGGATCGAGGTCGACGCAGAAGGAGACGCCTCCACGATGCTGAGCGAGATGTTCAACGGCAAGCCGCAGACGCCGCGGACCGGACGGGCCGAGCATCAGCCAGTCGGAACCTTTCGGAAACGACGCATCCGGCAGCGTATCCGAGAACATTTCATAGTCGATGCGGAAGTCGTTGATCTGCACGCGCGATTTCGGCACGCCGGTGGATCCGCCGGTTTCGAAGACGTAGACGGGTTTGCCGGCGAATCCTTTTGGCACCCAGCGGCGCACGGGGCCGCCGCGCAGCCAGTCGTCCTCGAAATTGCCGAACTTATCGAGATCGTCGTAGTTCTTCACTTCTTTGCGGGGATCCCAGCCGGCGTTCGCGGCCCAGTTGAGCCAGAACGGGCAACCCGTTTCCGGGTTGAAGTGCCATTCCACAATTTCGCGGACGTGCTCGTCCAGTTTGGCGCGCGCATCGCGCACTCGGGCGTCCAGATCGGTTATCGACATGCGTCTCCTATCTTAACGGCTCGCTCCCCGGTTTCGCTTGGGTTGCGATACTAGGACATGCTTTCATGGATCGTCGCCGCCGGTTCGCTGGCGGTCTTGCTCATACTTCTGCGCCGTCCGGTCGCGGTTTGGCGGAAGGCGCTCTTCGGGCTGCCTTTGCTGGCGATATGCGCCGTGGCAGTCTCCATGGGGCTCAGCATGCGTTTGGAAAGAGAAGGCGGCGGCATTCCGCGCTTCGTCACGTTCGAGAGCGCGGAGAAGCACGCCGAGCGTATCGAGGCCGACCGGTCGACTCCGCCCGCCGCGCCCGTTCCCGAAGCGCCGCAAGTTGTCGAGGCCGCCGCGCCGCCCGCGGATGTCGAGGCGATCTGGTCCAGCTTCCGCGGATTGGCCGGCGACGGTTCGACGGGCGAAACGATCCTCACCAACTGGCCCGGCGGCAAGCTGAAAGAACTGTGGCGCAAACCCGTAGGCGGCGGTTGGGCGTCGTTCGTCGCGGCCGGCAAGTTGATGTATACGATCGAACAGCGCCGCGCGCAGGAAGTGGTGGCGGCGTACGATATGGCGTCGGGCCGCGAAGTCTGGACGCATAAATATGCGGCGGATTTTCAAGAGTCGATGGGCGGCAACGGTCCGCGCGCAACGCCTACCTATGCGGGCGGGCGCGTTTACTCGCTCGGCGCGACCGGCGAGTTCTTTGTTCTGGATGCGCTGACTGGGAAGGTAGTCTGGCACAAGAATATCCTGACGGACAACAACGCCGAGAACCTTACCTGGGCGATGTCGTCGGCGCCGCTTATCGTCGACAAACTCGTGATCTTGCAGCCGGGCGGGCCTTCGAACAAGTCGATCGTGGCTTACAACATGGATACCGGCGCGCGCGCGTGGGGATCGCTGGGCGACCGGCAGGCGTACACTTCGCCGATGCTGGTAACGCTGGCGGGCAAGCGGCAGATCCTCACCGTGACCGCGATGCGCGCGGTGGGCCTTGAAGTGGAGACGGGCAAGATGCTGTGGGAGTATCCGTGGGTGACCGACTATGATGTCAACAGCGCGCAGCCGATCGTCGTTGGCAACTCGCGGTTTATTCTCTCGGCCGGTTATGGCCACGGCGCGGCAATGGTGGACGTTGCGAGTGGCAAGGCGGAGCGTGTGTGGGAGAACAAGAAGTTGAAGAACAAATTCAATTCGAGCGTGCTCTACAAGGGCCACGTTTACGGCTTCGACGAAGCGATCTTTACGTGTATCGAAGCGGCCACGGGCGAGACGAAGTGGAAGGGCGGCCGCTACGGTTACGGGCAGGTACTGCTTGCCAGCGGGCATCTGGTGATCACGACCGAGGAAGGCGAGGTTGTGCTTGTAAAAGCGGATTCTTCGTCGCATCAGGAGGTGGCAAAATTTAAAGCCATCGAAGGCCGAACATGGAATGTGCCGATGATCGCGAACGGCAGACTGTTCGTGCGTAATGCGACGGAGATGGCCGCTTATGCGATTGCTCCTTAGTGTTGTCCTGGCGTTGTCGCTTTGGTCCGTGCCGTTGCGAGTTGTGGACGCGCAGGGAAATTTGATTGCGGGCGCGACGATGACGCCGGCAGCGGTCGGCGGCCTGCGCGTCGAAGCGCCGGGCTTTGAATCCGTGCTCGTGCGTGCGGATGTGGCGGGCGAAGTTGTGTTGTATCCGTCGCGATCGATCGCTACGGTAACGGTGACGGCGACTCCCGGGCTGGCCGAAGAGATCGCGCAGCGGCCCGAGATGATATTGACCGGTGAGGCGCCGAAGGTGCGGACCGTCGTCGACGCTTTTGCAGGCGCGCCGAACGTTATGCTGCAGCAAACCGGCGCGGGTCAGGTGTCGCCGTTTTTGCGCGGCATGACCGGCTATCAGGTTCTGAATCTCATCGACGGCGTGCGTTTCAACAACGCGACGTTTCGATCGGGTCCGAACCAGTATCTGGCGTACATGGAGCCGTCGCAAGCGGCGCACGTCGAGGCGATGCTCGGCCCGTCCGGCACGCAGTATGGCAGCGATGGACTCGGGGGATCGATTCATGTTTTCACGGATGGGCCGCGGTTTGTCGACGCCGCGCGATGGCGCGGTTCCTTGCGGCTCGGCGGCGAGACCGCGGATCTTTCCGGCGGCGCCTCCGCATCGATCAGCCGCGATGGAACGAAATGGTGGTGGCAATTGGGCGCGGCCGGCACACGGCGCAATGATTTGCGCGCCGGCGGCGGATTCGACTCGCACAACGTGCTGACTCGGCTCTATGGATACACACCGCAGCAGGTCCGCGACGCGTTGGGAAACCGGTTGCGGGACACCGCTTACTCGCAGGGCGGCGCGCACGGCAAGATCGCCACGCGCGGCTTCACCGCGTTTTATCAACGCGGCGAAGTGCATGGTTTGCGCAATACGAAAGACCTGTGGGGAGCGCTTGGACGGCTGCAATCGACACTGACGCCGCAAATCCTCGACCTCTTTTACGCCCGGTACGAGAAGCTCAATTTCGCTGGATTCGACTCGCTCAGTGCGCGCTTCTCCGTCAACAAGCAACAAGACGGATCCGTCCGGCAATGGCTGCGCGCGACCGACGCGGTCACTCGGGACTACAACGCGGTGCGCGCGAACGGGTACGCGGGGCAGGGCATCCGGCATATCGGCGCGCACACGGTTGTCAGCATGGGTGGCGAACTGTACGACGAGCGGGTGGACTCCGCGCGCCTTACCAATGGCGCCGGCGTGAGGCCGTTGTATCCGCGCGATTCGCAATATCGGACCGGCGGCTTATACGCGCAGGCCGCCACCAACTTGCGCCGCTTCTCCTACAACTACGGCCTGCGATACCAGAAGGTTGTCTTTGATCACCCCTCGACGCGGCAGACGTTTCAAAACGCGGCGTGGAATGGCAGCGTGTTGTACCGGTTGACCGATTCCCTGGCCTGGCACGCGGCCGTGAATCGCGGGTTTCGCTCGCCGAATTTGAACGACCTCTCCGCGCTCGGATTGAACGACCTCGGCTTTGAAGTGCCGGCACGCGAAGCCTCGAACGCTTTGCTTGCCGACTCGTCGGGTGAAGCGGCGGTGTCGAAGGGCGTGGCGCTGCGGCCTCTGGGTATCGAGAAGTTGCGCAACTTTGAAACGGGCCTTCGGTATCGCCGCACGCGCGTTCAGTTTTTCGACGCGCTGTTGACTGATCCGATATCGCGCCGCACACTGCTGTTCCCTTCGGGTTCCGTGCCTTCAAATCTGGCCGGTATCGCTGTGACTCCGATCGTGCAAACGGCGGCGCAGCGTGCGCAGGGCGTTGTTGCCGTCGCACCGGCCGGGGTCGACCCGCGCGCCGTGAAAGCATTTGTCAACGATGGCCGCGCTCGCTACTGGGGCTTCGAAGCCGACAACGAGATTCGCTTCGGCTCGCGCTGGCACTGGTTTGCGAATTACTCTTTCCTGCTCGGCCGCGACCTGGAACCGAATCGAAACATCCGCCGGCTGCCGCCGCAGCAGGGATCGACAAGGCTGCTCTACCGCCGCTCGCGCATCTGGGCCGAAGCGCGGTTGACCGCTAGCGGCGCGCAAGACCGCCTTAGCGGCGGCGATCGCGACGACGAACGCATCGGCGCGTCACGGCGGCGTCAGGATATCGCCGACTTCTACAATGCAAGGCGGTTTCCGGTGGCGGAGTCTTTGCGCTCCATCCAAGACCGCGTTTTGCCCGGCGTTGCCGACAGCGTGCGCGTGGCGCTGTTTTCTTCGACGCCCGGTTGGGTTTCCATCGATTTGCGCGCGGGCATTCCGCTGGACGAGATGTTGTCGCTCGAAGCCGCGCTCACCAACATCGCCGACCGCAACTACCGGATACACGGGTCGGGCATCGACGCGCCGGGCCGTTCACTTCACGTCGGCCTTTCGTGGCGGTTTTAGTATCGCAGCGCCGGGTCTAATCCCCCCGCCTTTCAGGCGGGCTGCTTTCAGCCACGGTACTGCAAAATGGAAAGATGGCCGAGTACCGACGGAGCGCGCATGCGGTTTTTGATTTGAAGTAC
>VFZW01000186.1 GCA_016871055.1 Acidobacteriota bacterium | reverse complement strand
GTTCATGGAGTACTTTGAGGAAATGATACGTGGAGGGCCGAATTCAGATGGCCGGAAAGGATGATATCGCATGATTGGACGCCGCAAGTTTGTTCTTGGAACTTCGTCCGCCGCCGCGGCTTCCCAGGTGGCCGCGCAAAGCGCGCAGGGAACGGATGGCGCCGCGCTGATGACTGAGAATATGCTGGGGGCTTATGGGAACTGGGCGGCGCAGTCGTTAGCAGACCCGCCGCGGCTTTCGTTTCGCCGGCCCGAGTTCAAGAATGTCGATTCCTGGCGGGGCATCGCGCGTGCCCGGTTTCGCGAGCGGCTCGCCGGCCCCGCGCCATCGCCGACGCCGATTCCCATCCTGCGGCACAAGCTGGAATTCGACGGACTTGATATCGAACAGTTGCAGTGGCAGTTGCCGTATGGGCCGCCCACGGACGCACTGCTGCTCAGGCCCAAGGGCGTCCGAGGCAAGCTGCCGGGTGTCGTTGGCCTGCACGATCACAGCGGCTTGAAGTACTTCGGCCTGCGGAAGATCACAAGGATGTCGAAGGATATCCATCCGATGATCCTGCGGCATCAGGAGCTCTACTACGGCGGACTGGCTTGGGCGAATGAGTTGGCGCGCCGGGGCTACGCAGTTCTGGTTCATGACACTTTTGCCTTCGGGAGCAGAAGAATCAGGCTTGCCGATGTGCCGGCCCACATCCGCGACAATCAGGTGGAGGCTCAACCAGAAGCGGAAGAAGAGATTCAACGCTACAACCAGTTCGCCAGGGCACACGAACATCTGGTCGCGAAGAGCATTTTCTGCGCCGGCATGACTTGGCCCGGCGTCTTTGTGAACGATGACCAACGCGCTCTCGATTACCTTTGCTCTCGCCCGGATGTGGATGCGCCCCGCGTTGGATGTGCGGGGCTATCCAGCGGAGGACTGCGGACGGTGATGTTGACTGGCGCCGATGAGCGCATTCGCTGCGCGTGCGCCGTTGGCCAGATGACTACCTGGAGGGACTACATGCTCAACAAGAGCTGGACCCATACCTGGATGTGCTATGTGCCCGGCTTGTCAAACGAACTCGATTATCCGGAGATCCTCGGGCTTGCCGTACCCAGCCCCGTACTTGTGTTGAACAGCAAGCAGGACGCGCTGTTCACTTTGTCTGAAATGGAGCGGGCGGATCGAATGCTCACGGACGTTTACAAGAAAGCGGGTGCGCTGGAACGCTACAAGGGAAGTTTTTACGAGGGACCGCACAAGTTCGACCGGGAAATGCAAAAAGAGGCCTTTGCCTGGTTTGACCGGTGGCTGAAGGCATAGGACGGACGAAGCAGCGCTGGGATCACGATTGATCCGGCGCCGTGACCGCGCCTCTCAGTTTTTGCGGCGATCGCGAGTGTGGAATCACTGTAGGGTGACTGTATTTTGGACACGGTCTACCGTGCCATCGGGCGCGGTTGCGGTTAGGATATACGTGGTCGTTTTTTCGACAACAACTTCGAAACAGTGGGTACCGGCTTTCAGAGGTTGCGCGGCGGGAGGGCTGAGTGAAACGGCCGCCGCGAAATCGACGGCGTAGCAAAACTGGACTTTCGAGCCTCGGGGCCGCACGAAGTCGCCTTGCAGTTGAAAATTCGTGATGAGAGGTTTTGGTGGCGGACCGATCTTCACTTGAAACGTCTGGCTGACATCCCCGCCCGGGCCGCCGGCCTTGAGTGTATATGTTGTGTCCTTCGCCGGCGTATCGCCGATGCAGCGATTGAGCGACGGCCGCAGCTCGGTCTCGATGGGCGGCGTGATCGACACGGTGGCGGCGTTTTCGGTGCCGTAACAAAGCGTCAGCGTCTCGCCGCGCGGTAACGACACCGCGTTGCCGTAGAAGTGAGTGATTTTTGTCGGCTTCGGCGTCTCGACCGCGCGCGTCGGATCGGCCTTTTTCTCACAACCAATGAACAAAAGGAAAACCAGCGGCAGGGCTCGCATCACCTGACGATTCTCGCACGCATACAATAGCGGTGACAGCATGATTCGCTTACTCGTCTTCATCGCTCTGGCCGCATTCGCGCAGGAGCACTCGCCCGAGCGCGAGAAAAATCCGTTCGCCAACAACCGCGCCGCCGCCGATGCCGGCAAACGCATCTATGATCAAACCTGCCAAGCGTGCCATGGCGCCAACGGACGCGGCGATCGCGGGCCGTCGCTGGCGGGTGCGATGACGCGCGGAAATCTGGACGGCGAGATTTTTCTCAACATTCGAAACGGCGTGCGCGGCACGCAGATGCCCGGCTTTCCCGGCTTGCGGACCGAGCAGATCTGGCAGCTTGTCACCTATGTCCGCACGCTGAACGCCGCGCCGGCCGCGGCCTCCGGCGAAACGGTGAGCGGGAATGCGGCGAACGGAGAAACGCTTTTCTTCGGCCGCGCGGGATGCGCGTCGTGTCATGAAGTGAACGCGCGCGGAGGGATTGCGGGGCCGGAGTTGTCGAACGCGGCGCGCCTTCCGGCGGCGCAGTTGCGCGCAAAGATCACGAACCCGGCGACCGTTTTGACACCGCTGGCCCGCGGGCGCCGCGCCGGGCACGTTGTCGTCAAGATGAAAGACGGCCGCGAGATTCGCGGTGTTAGCAAGGCCGCCGATACGTTTACGCTTCACCTGGCCGACGCGGCCGGAAAACTGCACCTGCTCAACATCGCGGCCGTCGCCGAGACGCGCCATGAACCCGCGTCGCTGATGCCCGCATCGAAGCTTGCGGCGGGCGAGATCGACGACGTCGTGGCGTACCTCAAAGGCCGCGCCGGCCGGGATCTTGCGCTGACCGCGAAGGCTACGATCAGCGGCGGCGTGTCGCCCGAGCGCCTTCGCAACGCCTCCAAGGAACCGCACAATTGGTTTAGCTACTGGGGCAACTACGACGGCAAGCATTTTTCGCAACTCGACCAGATCAACACGGCTAACGTGAAGGGCCTGCAGGTGAAATGGACGGCGCAGTTGCCGGGTGATTCGATGCTGCAGTCGACGCCGGTTGTCGTCGATGGCGTTATGTACACGGCGGGGCCTCCGGGCGAAGTCTACGCGCTCGACGCGCGCACGGGATTGCAGATCTGGCGCTATCAACGCAAGCAGAAGCAGATCAATCCGTATGAGAGCAATCGATTCAATCGCGGCGTCGCGGTGCTCGGTAACCGTGTGTTTTTCGGGACGCTGGATGCGTACGTGGTCGCGCTCGATGCGCGCACGGGCCTGCCGCTGTGGGAGACAAATTCCGCCGAGACAATGGAGGGTTACGCGATTACGGCAGCGCCGCTGGCGGTCGGCGACAAGATCATCGTCGGCATGGGCGGCGGCGAGTACGGCGTTCGCGGGTTCCTCGACGCCTACGACGCGGCGACCGGCAAGCGGCTGTGGCGGTTCCACACAACCGCGGGGCCGGGGGAGTTCGGCGCAGAAACGTGGTCGGACGATTCGTGGAAGCGAGGCGGCGCGGCGACATGGTTGACCGGCAGCTACGATCCCGAGAGCGACACGCTCTACTGGACCACCGGCAACCCCGGGCCCGACATGAACAACCGCATCCGCAAGGGCGACAATTTGTTCTCGTGTTCGGTCATTGCGCTGGACCCGAATACAGGCAAACGCAAGTGGCATTATCAGTTCACGCCGAACGATTCGCACGATTGGGATTCGAATGAGGATGTCGTGCTGTTCGATCGCGTGATCGACGGACGCCCGCGCAAGTTGATGCTGCATGGCGACCGCAACGGCTTTCTCTACCTGCTCGATCGCACCGACGGCAGGTTTCTGAAGGCCTGGCCGCTGGTGAAGCAGACGTGGAACGTGGGCTTTGACGAGCGCGGACGGCCGATGTGGGCGCCGAATTCGCAGGCGTCTCCCGAAGGGACGGTGGTGTTTCCGTCGCTGGGAGGCGCGACGAACTGGCAGTCGCCATCGTTCGACGACCGTACGGGCCTGTTCTATGTTGTGACCTCGGAAGCGGGCCAACGCTACTTCATCGACGAGCAGAAATATGAACCGGGCAAGGCCTACTGGGGCGGGCGGGCGCAGGGCATCGACGTCGCACCGATCGCGGCGATCAAGGCGATCGATTCGCTAACCGGCACGATTCAATGGACGTACCGGATTTCGGCCGGATCGCTGGCCGCGGGGGTGCTGGCGACCAAGGGCGGCGTCTTGTTCGCGGGCACGCGCGAGGGGAACATGCTGGCGCTCGATGCGCAGTCGGGCAAGCTGCTGTGGAAGATGCAGACGGGCGGCACGATCGCGTCTTCGCCGATGAGTTACGCAGTCGACGGCACGCAGTACGTCGCGCTGTCGGCGGGCGGCGTCTTGTACTCGTTCGCGCTACCTCAGGAACCTTAGGGCGCACCTGCGTGTTTCCCCCAATAGATACAGGGGCGAGATCCGCCGATCATGGGAGAAGTGCGTCTCTTCACAGCCATACTCTTTGCGTCGATCGCGATCTGCGCGGCCGACGTCACCGAGCCAACGTTTCTTGCGTTGAAGAACGGCTCGCGACTTCCCTACGACAACCTGACCAAAGAGGGCAACCTCTACATTGTGCGGAACGGCGGATCGACGCTGTTCATCGATGCGTCGGAAGTGGTGCCGCCGAAGCCGCCCGAGCTACCCAAGGCGGAGTAGACCGGCGCAACGCTGAGCCCGGCGCATAAGTGGATCGGCGAATCGGCCGACAAACACAACGTGCGGCCGGAGTTGATTCAGGCGATCGTCGAAGTGGAATCGGCGTTCAAGATGGATGCGAAGAGCCACGCGGGCGCGATCGGGCTGATGCAATTGATGCCGGCGACGGCGCGGTCGCTGAAGGCGAATCCGTATGATCCGGAGCAGAACGTCGAGGCGGGGACACGGTATCTCGACATGCTGCTGAAGAAGTACGAGGGGCGGCCGAATGGGTTGGCGCTGGCGCTGGCGGCCTACAACGCGGGACCGGGCGCGGTCGACCGCTGGGGCGGCATTCCGCCGATCAAAGAGACGCGGAATTATGTGCGGAAGGTGATTTCGCGGTACCGGCAGCTGGTGCGGAATTAAACACAGCCCACATGCGCCGCACATGTTAGCATGTGGGAAGCATGTCCAAGATGATCCAAATCCGCAATGTGCCTGAGAAGGTGCACCGCGCGCTTAAGTCGCGTGCCGCGATGAAAGGCAAGACGATGTCGGATTATTTGCTCGGCGTCGTTGAGAAGGAGTTAGCGAGCCCCGATATTGAGGAGTTTCTGAAGCGGATTCGGAGTATTCCACCAGACACAAGCGGCTTTAACGCAACCGAGTATATCCGGAGGGAGCGCGACGCACGATGATAGTTATCGACGCCTCCGCGGCATTCGATCTGTTGACGCGGAACGACGATACGCCCCGAATCGAGCTTAGGCTGCTTCGAGCAAGAATGAACATGCACGCACCGGAGATGTTCAGAATAGAGCTTCTGTCGATTCTGCGCGGGCGCGAAAAGCTGTTGGATTCCCCCGAACGGGTCAGCGCGGTCTTCGAGGCGATCCGAGTGTTTCCCGTCACGCTCTATCCGCACGACGCCTTGCTTCTTCGCGCATTTCAGCTGCGGCACAACTTCTCGGCGTATGACGCACTCTACATTGCACTGGCGGAGCTTCTCGACGCCCCGCTACTAACTCGCGACCGGCGCCTTGGAGCCCCATCCAAAGCCCACAAAGCGCGCATCGAAGTCATCTAACCCGCTATCCTAATCTCTTCCCCACATGCCAAAAATCGAACGGGCCCTCCTCAGCCTCACCGACAAAACCGGCGCCGTCGAGTTCGCTCGCGGTCTCCGCGCCCTCGACGTCACTCTTATCTCCACTGGCGGCACCGCGAAGCTCCTGAAAGACGCCGGCCTTGAAGTACACGACGTTTCGAACGTGACTCACTTTCCCGAGATGCTCGATGGCCGCGTCAAGACGATTCATCCCAACATCGCGGGCGGCATTCTCGCCATGCGCTCGAAGCCCGAACACATGGAGGCGCTGGAACAACACGCTATTCCGACGATTGACCTTGTTGTCGTTAATCTCTATGCGTTCGAGAAGATCGCAGCAAAGAAAGACGCGCATGTCGAAGACCTGATCGAGAACATCGATATCGGCGGACCGACGATGATTCGCGCGGCCGCGAAGAACTGGCAGGACGTGGCCGTCGTCACCAACCCGGGCGATTACAATGCGCTGCTCGAAGAGCTGAACGCCAACGCCGGCGCGCTTTCGAAAAAGACGCATTGGGATCTCGCCGTCAAAGCCTTCCATATGACGGCCGCTTATGATCGCGCGATCTCCAATCGCCTCGCCGATATCTCTATCGAAGGCGAGGATTTTCGCGACGAGCGCACCGATCTTCCGCGGACGCTCGATTTGCGTGTGCCTCGCGCGCTCGACATGCGCTACGGCGAGAACCCGCATCAGAAGGCCGCGCTCTACGCGACCGGCGGGCAAGGCGTCGCCGGCGGCAAACAGCTGCAAGGCAAGGAACTGAGCTACAACAATCTCGTCGATCTCGACGCGGCGTGGCTGCTGGTGCAGGAGTTCGAAGAGCCCGCGAGCGTGATCATCAAGCACACCAACCCGTGCGGATGCGCGGAGCAATCGGCACTCGCCGAGAGCTATCGCAAAGCCTTCGACGCCGATCCGGTTTCGGCGTTCGGCGGCGTTCTGGCGTTTAATCGCGAACTCGATGGCGAGACGGCCGCGGAGGTGTCGAAGACGTTTATTGAAGCGATTGCCGCGCCGTCGTATTCCGCGGGGGCGTTGCAGATACTTTCGGCGAAGAAGAACTTGCGACTCGTGGCTGTGGACGCCACTAGCGACCGCTTCGTCGTCAAATCGATCAACGGCGGATTTCTGGTGCAGTCGCCCGATTACGCGACGCTGGATCGCGCTGCGGCCAAGGCTGTCACCACGCGCCAACCAAGTGAAGACGAGTGGCGCAACCTTGGCTTCGCGTGGAAGTGCGTGAAGCATGTGAAGTCGAATGCGATTGTTTATGCGCGCGACGGGCAACTGCTTTCGGCGGGCGCGGGACAGATGTCGCGTGTGTTTTCAGTCGAGATCGGCGCGAAGAAATCGGTGCTGCCTCTGGACGGCTGCGTGCTGGCGTCCGATGCGTTCTTTCCGTTCCCCGACGGGCTCGAAGCGGCGGCCGCGCATGGCATCACGGCGGCGATCCAGCCGGGCGGTTCGGTGAAGGACGCCGAGGTCATTGAAGCGGCGAACCGGCTCGGCATTGCGATGGTGTTTACGGGCGTGCGCCACTTCCGGCACTAATCGACGTAGAGGAATTCGTTGCTCGCGAGCAGTGCGTGGCACAGCGCTTCGAAAGCGCGCTCGCGCGCTTTTTCGGCGGGTACATTCGCGAACGTGTGTATCGAGGTCTGCTTGTCGACGAACGCAGCCGCTTCCTGTAGTTCATTGGCAGCCGGCAGCCGCGACAACGCAATCTTATACGCCATCGACACATCGCCCTTCACGCGCGCCGCCAAATCCCGCGCGGCCGCGACGAGCACATCGTCATTCAACATCGCCAGCGATTGCAGCGGCGTGGCCGACCGCGCGCGGCGATTGCAGTTCACCTGAATCGATGGAAAATCGAAGACCTGCAAGAACTGGAATGGATGATTGCGGCGCGACATGATGTAAATGCTTCGACGGTGCTTGTCATCGACCAAGTCTTGTAGTCCATCGGTGCGTGTCTTCAGCATCACGGGCTTTCCACCGATGCGCAGATCGAGTCTTCCGCTGGCGGCCAGCACGCCATCGCGCACGGCTTCGGCGTCCAGACGAATGAGATTCATGCGCGAGAGCAGCTTGTTCTCTGGGTCGGCCGCATTGGAACCGCCGCGCGAACTCTGCCGATAAACCGATGACGTGAGGATGAGGCGATGCAGTTTCTTGAGGCTCCAGCCCTGATCCATGAACTCCACGGAGAGCCAATCGAGCAGCTCCGGATGGGTGGGCGGCGCGCCCATTTTGCCGAAGTTCTCGGGGGTCTCGACAATTCCCCGGCCGAAGTGTTGCTGCCAAACACGATTGACCATCACGCGCGCTGTGAGCGGATTGTCGCGGGACGTTAGGAATCGAGCGAACGCCAGGCGGTTGCCCGTTGTTTCGCCCGCCGCGTCGCGCGCTGGCGCGAACGATTCCGACAGCACTAGCGGTACACCGGCAGTCACGCGCGGTCCCGGCGACTCAATCTGTCCGCGCTGCAACAGACGTGTATTCGGCGCCGGTCCGACATCCCATAACGCAGCGATCTTCTCGAAGTTCTTCCGGAACGATTTCAACGTGTCGATCTGCGCGCCGAGCTTGCTATCGGCCGCTTCGTCGTCCTTGCTCAGCGTCTTTTTCAGCTCGTCGTCGCCGACGGCGAGCGCACGCCCAAATTTCCCAACCAAGTATTTCTGGACTTCGGTCCGTTTCTCCGCGGCAACGCCAACCGCCTCGCGGGCATCGGCGCGGAACGCTTCCGGAAGCGCGGCCAGCTTGGTGTCGAGCAGATTTTCGCGGTAGGGTGCGCGCAGCTTCGTCCGTTCTCGCTCAACGCGTTTCATCTGCTCGTCGATTTCGCGGTTGTGCTTTTCGATCGCCTCCTGCTCGGGTTTGGCCACATCGGGCAGAAAGCGGTGCTTCGGCTGGGTCCACTTCATCGGGTTGAACGCGGGAGTGAAGATCGCAGCCATGCGGTAGTAGTCGCGCTGCGGAATTGGATCGTAGCGGTGCGTGTGGCATCTGGCGCAACCGACGGTCAACCCCATCAGATTCGTCGAGACCTTTTCCATCAGGTTCACGACAACATCCCACCGCTCTCCGATCAGATTCACGATATCGGCGTCGGTGCGATCATACACGCTGCGCAGGTAGCCGGTCGCGGTCAGCGCTTCAATCATCTCCGGCGTATACTTCGACGCCTTTCGCCAGTCGAACAACTCGTCGCCCGCAAGTTGTTCAGTGAGGAAACGGTCGTAGGGTTTGTCATTGTTGAACGCGTTAACGACGTAATCCCGATAGCGCCAAACGCCGTCATGCAGCTCGACAACGGGGAAGCAGTTGTCGAATCCGGCCGCGTCGACATAGCCCGCGGAGTCCAGCCAGTGACGGCCCCAGCGCTCGCCGTAGTGCTTCGATGCAAGTAGCTTGTCGATCAACCGTTCGTAGGCGCCAGGCTTTGTGTCGGCGGCGAATTCCTCCACTTCCTTCGGCGGCGGCGGCATCCCGAGCAGGTCGTAGTAGGCGCGTCGCATTAACGTCGCGGGCGCGGCTTCGGGGCTCAACGAGAGACTTTTCGCCTCGAGCTTGGCGAGGATGAACGCATCGATCGGCGTGCGGACGCGATCCTTCGCGCGCACCACCGGCGCGGGCTTTTTCAAAGGCTTCTGAAACGACCACCACTGCTTTTCCTCCGTCGTAATCGGCGGCGCTTCGGCCCCCGTAAACTGCGTGCGCTCGGCGACCGCTTCGCGCGCGCCGAATCGCGACGTATCAATCCAACGCCGCAGCGCGCGGATCTCATCGGCGGTCAACCGCGCCGAACCCTTCGGCGGCATCACACCGCGTTCGATTTGCCGGATGAGGATGCTCTTGTCCGCGACGCCTTCTTCAATCACGGGTCCATTCGCGGAGCCGCGTACGGCGGAGGCCAGAGTGCGAAGGTCCAAACCGGCCGCGGGCTTGTCGTTCAGGTGGCATGGCGCGCATTTTGCCGCGAGGACCGCTTTCGGACCTGCATCGAACGCCTTGGTCTGCTCGGCCCAACGGGCCGCATGCGCATCCGCTTCGTCCGACAGCGCGCCGCCGTCGATCCACTGCTTGATGGTTGCAATTTGCACGGCGTTCAGATGCAGATTAAACGCGTCGGGCGGCATCATCTTCTTCGATACCTTTTCGTATAGCAGCGATTTCTCGCTGCTGCCCTTCACAAGCACCGGCCCTTCATGACTGCCGCGAAGCGCGGAGGCGGCCGTGCGCAGGTCCAGGCCGGCCATCGCAGTTCCGCCGTGACAGGAAAAGCAGTGCGCGGTAAAGATCGGCAGTACATCGCGCTCGAAACGAGGCTGAGCACAGAGAACGCCGGCGGCCAACAGGAATAGGGGTTTCATGCGCGCAACAGATCCTTTACAACTTGCGCCCCCGTGACGGTGGCATCGGTCGCGGTCTCCACGCGCCCCCCGTTGGGGAACGTCAACTTGGTGTGATCGAGACCGAGCAGATGCAACATCGTGGCTTGCAAATTCGGCACGCTGACGCGATTGACGGTCGCCTTATAACCGAAGTCGTCGGTCTCGCCATACGTCAGACCCGGCTTGAATCCCCCGCCCGCGAAGAAGAGGCTGAACGCGTTGCGGTTGTGGTCGCGGCCATCGGCATTTTGCGTCGTTGGCAAGCGGCCAAACTCGCCGGCCCACATGACGATTGTTGAATCGAGCAAGCCGCGCGCTTTCAAATCGGATATGAGCGCGACCGTTGGCTGATCGGTCTTGTCGCAGATACGAGGCAGCTCGGTTTTTAACTTCGAATGGGTATCCCAAGGCTGGCCCGTCCCCGGAAACACCTGCACAAATCGCACGCCGCTTTCGATCAGTTTTCGGGCCATCAGGCACCGCAACCCGTAGCTGGCCATGCGCGGGTTGTCGAGGCCATACGCCTTTTTCGTCGCCTCGGATTCCTTCGACAGGTCGAGCACATCGGCCGCCGCCAACTGCATCCGAGCCGCGAGTTCGTAGTTTTCGATACGCGCATTCAGTTCGCTCTCGCCTGGATGCAAGTCCTGATGACGCCGGTTCATCGCGCCGAGGAAATCCAGAGTCGCGCGCTGCGCTCCGGGGGCTGCGGCTCGGTGCGATTCAAGTTGTGCACCGGCGCACCGGTCGAGCTAAACTCAACTCCCTGATACAGCGCCGGCAAATAACCAGACGACCACAACTGACTCGCGCTCACCGGATATCCCTCCGGATCACGCAGCACAATGTAGGCCGGCAGATTCTGATTCTCCGTACCAAGCGCGTAACTCACCCACGAACCGAGAACCGGGCGGCCAGGAAAGATGCGGCAGGTGTGCAGCATGTTCAGGCCTTCGGGGTGATTGTTGTGCTCGGTGTACATCGACCGGATCATGCACAGTTCATCCACCACCGTGGCGAGCTTCGGCATGATGTCGGCGATTTCCATGCCGCATTGGCCGTGTTTGCGGAATTCAAACGGGCTCGGCAACAGCGTATTCGAATTGTTGGGCTGATGAATCTCGACACCGTCCGGATGCGGCTTGCCGGCGTACTTGGCAAGCATCGGCTTCGGGTCGAACAGGTCCATCTGACTCGGACCGCCGTTGTGTACGAGTTGAATCACCGCTTTCGCGCGCGGTTCGATATGCCCTTTCCGCGGCTTCAGATTCTCGGCAATTTGGGCGAGCGCCACCGAACCGAATCCGAGTCCGGAAGATTGCAAGAGTTGTCGCCGCGAAATCATACGCGCCCCATTTATTTTACGCGCGGCAGATGCTCCGCGAGGGCCTGCTTCACTTCGATCGGCGCGCCAGCCGCCAAGTTCACCCACTCGTGCGGGTCCTGCCCGCGGTCGTACAACTCTTCGGCGCCGTTGTTGTAGCGGATGTAGTGCCAGCGGCCGGTGTAGACGCAGTGATTGCCTTTCAAGTATGTCGACACCACCGCGCGGCCCGTCGGCGTTGAAGGATCGCGCAACTGGGGCCGCAACGATACGCCGTCGACGCCCCGCGGCTTGGGCAGTCCGGCGAGATCGGCGAGCGTTGGATAGACGTCGATCAAACTTACCGGATGATCGCATCGCGTGCCCGGTTTCGTTACGCCGGACGCGGCGATGATAAACGGCACGTGCGTCGCGCGCTGCCACAGCGCCTGCTTGTGCCAGTGCCACTTCTCGCCCAAGTGATAACCATGATCACTCCACAAACAGACGATCGTGTTGCCGCGGTTCGGCCCGGCGTCGAGAGCGTCGAGCATGCGTCCGACCATGGCGTCCGAAAAGGTAATGCACGCCAGATAGGCCTGTACGGCGCGCTTCCAATTGCCGGTCGAGACAAGCAGATGATGGCTCGACTCCGCGTTCAGCGCAAACGCCCGCGCGATCGGGGGCACGTCGGCGAGGTCGTCCTCTTTCACGTTGGGAACGATCACCTCGTCGAGCGGATACATGTCGTAATACTTCTTCGGCACAAACCAGGGAATGTGCGGGCGGAACATTCCCGCGGCGAGGAAGAACGGCGACGCGTGTGTCTTCGATAGGTGCGCCGCGACCCACGAAGCGACTTTGTAATCAGGCATGTCCGCATCCGCAACATCCACCGGCGACCAGTCGAAGTTGCGCCACGACACCGATGGCATCGGCGTCAGCGGCCGGCCGGCGGGTTCAGGATCCGGCGGGAACGAGTAGTTGTCGTGCCAGTCGTTTGCGCGCGCGGCCGGATTCCAATGGAAATACTCGTCCCACGATGCGGGATCGTTGAAGCCCTTTCCGTGATGGAACAACTTGCCGCCGCCGTGCGTGGTGTAGCCGTTCGCTTTGAAGTGCTGCGGGAGAGTTACGGCGTTCGGCATGAGCGGACGCCATTTCTGCTCGTTGCCATAGACGCCCGATGTCGCCGGCATGCGCCCGGTCATTAATGCCGTCCGGGATGGGTTACAGAGGGGCGAGGCGGTATGCGCGTCCGTGAACGACAGGCCCCGCGCCGCC
>VFZW01000185.1 GCA_016871055.1 Acidobacteriota bacterium | reverse complement strand
CAACTCGCGGAAGATCGGCGATTGCTTGCCGGCCATGCGCGGCCAGGACTGGAGGAGGACGAGGGCAATCCGCCGCTTCGACGATGACACGGCCCTGCTATCAGACGGGCGGCGGTTCATCCAAGGTCCGGCATTCGGCGAGACCCCCGGTTGTGTGCCCAATTGCAAACAGGCGGCCGAAGCCGCCCGTTTGATTGTTACTAGGAAACGCGAAGTTAGAAGCGGAACCTCGCCGACAGAATCATGCGCCGCGCCTGCACCTGCGCGCCTTGGATAATGCCAAAGCTCGCGTTGGTCTGCGCGCCGGTCGCATAGTTGTAGGTCAAACTCGCGTTCGGGTTGCTCGGGTTGAAGTGATTCAACAGGTTGAACGCCTCGACGCGAAGCTCCAGATTTCGGCCTTCCTTGCCCATGTTGATCATCTTCATCAACGACCAATCCAGGTTGAACAGGCCGGGGCCATACAGCAAGCCCGGCGGCGTGTTGCCGAGACCGAGCGAGTCGATTGGGGGCAGGGTGAAGTTCGCCCGGTTCAACGCGTACTGCAGCTTCGGGTCTTCGGTCGCCGAAGGATACTGACCCTGGGGAAGGAAGATATTGCTGCCCATCTGGCAGCGGAACGGAACGCCGCCGGTGGGCGTACCGGTCCAGAACAGCGGAGGCGCGTTCTGGGCGCCGCACGAAACGTCGAACGGCTGGCCGGAGAAGATGGCGCCGTTGCCGTTCACTTTCCAGCCGTCGAGCACATGCTTGGTGACGAAGTTGCGCCCGAAGAAGCGGTCCACACCCGGGAGATCGTAGCCGAAGTTGAAATTCACGGCGTGCGGCCGGTTGACGGTTTGCTTCGTCAGCTTGTCGTTGACCCATTGGGTTCCGGTGCCGATGTTGTAGAAAATCGTGTGCGACCAGGTATAGTTGGCGTTCCACTGGAGGTTGCCCATGCGGCGGTTCAACTGCACCTGCAAGGCGTGATAGTTGCTTCCACCTTTGTATGTCCAGATCGGAATGTTGCCAAAGCCGCGATAGCCGATCATGCCGCGGATCAGGTTCGCGGAGTAGAATCCGGCTGCCGTGGTTGGGTCGCGGAATTGCTGCACGGGAGTCCCGCCGTTGGCAGGCGTCCACGCCGTCAATGGAGGAATCGCGTTAACGTCAAAGGCCTGGCCGTAGCCATGCCGCAACGTGTTGGCAACGTAAGAGACATCGAGCACCATCGCGCGGCCTACGTCCTGCTGGATGCCGAAGCTCCAGTTATAGGTCGTCTGCACTTTTTGATCCTGCGATCCGCCGACAACGGTCTGCGGCGTGAAGTAGGTCTGGGAGTTTTGGAGGTTCGCAAAATTTGTGTAGAGCACAACTGGCGCCTGGAAATTCGGCGGCGCCGCGAGCGGGCCAACGCCGGCGCCAGTGGCTCCGATGCTGTCAACGGTCCAGTTGCGGCCCACGTTGATGGCGAAGCCGCCGCGAAGCGCCGTTTTGCCATTGCCAAAAACATCGTACGCGAAGCCCAACCGTGGTCCAACCCGAATCGGAGGGACCTTGAAGAAGTGGCTGTCGTACTGCTTGATTCCCGACCAGGGAATGCCGCCGGCTGGATAAGAAGCCGTATCGAAGGTGCCTTGGCGAACGAACGGGAAGGTCGCGCCGGTGACCCGGTTGATCGCGCCGCGCTGGCCATTCACCAACGCGGGAAAGATCAGTTGCCCGGCCTTCGAACCGTCGTAAGCCTCGGCCGAGAACAGGCCAAGCGTGCCGCGATCGGAATAGAGATCGCCGACGCGGTAGAAGCGGGTTCCGATGTCAAGCGTCAGCCGGCGGCCGACCTGCCAGGTATCTTGAATAAACCATTCGAGCTGATTGTAGCGGGCATGGTTGATCTGCTTCTTGTTGTCGTCGCCGTAGGCGAAGATGCTGCCAAGCAACGCGTTCGAATACGGGTAGTTGGTATCGAGCGAAGCGGCGCGGTCGGATCCGAAGTAATACGTACCGGCGGTGTTGAAGGTCGAGTAGACCGACACGTTGCGCGCCATCAGTTCGAGATAAATGCCCGCCTTCACATTGTGGCGGCCTTTGATCCAGCTCACTTTGTTGCTGATCGATTGGACCGTATCCGTTCCGGTGAAGGGCCAGCGCGCGTCGTGACCGAAATTCGGGCCTAGCGAAATCGCCTGCCCGGCCGACTGGGGTCCGATCCCGATACCACCCGGGAAGCCGAAGTTCACCTGCGGCAGAAGGTTCAGCACGTTGCTACCAGGGAAGATGCGCGGCAGATTGATGGTCTGGCCACCCGCGCCTTTGAGCGGGAGCAGGTTGTCGGCGTAGGTCTTGGTACCGCCGACCGCGGTCGAGGTCACGGCGTCGATCGGATCGACGCCCTGCTTTCCGCGATTGACGCCCCAGGTGAATTCATTGATCAGTGTCGGCGAGAAGGTATAAACCGCGGTGCCGACCGCACCGGCGGCCTGCACGTGATAGCTATGAGGGAACTGGCCCCAGGAGCCGCCCGAAGGGCCAACCGTTCCGGCATAACCGTCGACGGCCTGGTAGTCCTGCAGCAAGCGGACGAAGGTGACCAACTTCGGCATCGGGTTGTAATCGACGCGAAGAATCTTGCCGACGTTGGGCCGCGATTGGGGCAGTATGGCGCGGTAGTTGAAGCGGCGCTGGCCGGTGGGGTCGAGGCCCAGACCCTGCTCGTGCGGCAGCGGAAACAGGTTCAACATCGCAAGCCCGGCCGGATTGATCCGGCTCGCTGGAATGATGTTGCCCGGGAAGACCTGCTGCGTGGTCGGGTCGAAGATCGGAACCTGAATATTTTGTGTGGTCACCGTCTGTGAGAAGTCGCCGGCGCGCTCGCGGGCCGACGGCATCGTGAACGTGTTTTCGATGTTGTTCTTATTGCGCAGCCGGTCATAGCTATAGAAGAAGAACAACTTCGTGCGGTCTTTGTTGAAGCGCGTGCCTGGTATGATGAGCGGTCCGCCGATCGTGCCGCCCGGGTTTTGATAGCGATAGCGCGGCTTGTTGATCGCGACGCCGTTGACGGCAAGCTTGTTGTTAAAGAACTCATTGGCGTTCAGCGATTCGTGGCGCCAGTAGTAATACGCGCTGCCGTGAAACTGCGGTGTGCCGCTCTTGATCGAGAACGTCAACTGCCCGCCGGTGCGGCCGCCATACTCGGCGGTGAAGTTGGAAACCAGCAGCTTCACTTCGCCGATCGCGTCCACGCTCGGGGAAAGGTAGCCGGGGTTCAGATTGCCGGAGTCCTGCGAGGCGACACCGTCGAGATTCACGATAATCTGACCGGTTCGTCCGCCGTTGACCGGCGGAATGCCGCCGCCCGACCAACCGCGGAAGTCGTTGCCGGCCGCGGTCTGCACGCCGGGCAGCGTCATGATCAGCGAAAGCGGATTGCGGCCGCGCGTGGGCGTGTCTTCAATCTGGCGAGTCGTAATCGAAATGGAGCGATCGGAACTTGTCGTCTGCACATTGACGGCGGCGGCTTGCACTTCGACGGTGGTCGCCACATCGCCGACCTGCAGCCGGATGTCGCGCAAGTCGATGCGTTCCTGCGCGGCGACGATGATGTTTTTCTGTTCGTACGTCTTGAAACCGGCCATCGCGACGTTGGCGTTATAGACGCCCGGAACAATGTTGGTGAAGTTGAACGAGCCGTTCGAGTCGGTCTTAAACGACCGGACCTGCTGGCTTTGCGAATGCGTAAGCTTTACTTCGGCGCCGGAGACGGCGCCGCCCGATGCGTCCAGCACCGTGCCGGACACTTGGCCGGTGACGCTCTGCGCATGCAACGAAAAAGACACCGCGAGCAGCGCGGCGAGCAAAAATCGACAACTCTTCATACGATTCCCCTTAGCGAAAACTGCGGGCCGGAAGTCCCGCTTCACGACCGCCCATCAGTATATCCTAGTGAGCATGAGAATATTACTGATCGCACTCGCGTCCGTTTCGCTGATGGCCGCGTCGCCCGAAGAAGAAGTGAAAGCCGCCGAAATGGCGTGGGTCGAAGGCATCACCAAGAACGACTTCGCCAAGCTGGACAAGGTCCTGGCCGACGATCTCTACTACCTGCACTCCAGCGCCGTCGCCGACACCAAGGCCAGCTACATCGAGTCGCTCCGCAGCGGCAAACAGAAGTACGCGTCGTGCAAGATCAACGACATGAAAATCCGCGTTTACGGCAAAGCGGCGGTCATCAACGGCGACGCCAACTTCGAGTTCGTCACCAACGGCGCGCCGGGCAAAGGCCATCTGAAATACACGCACGTTTTCATCAAGGGATCGAAGGGCTGGCAGCTCGTATCGCACCAGTCCTTGCGGTTGCCGCAGTAACCAGCAACACGAAGGGCGCCGTTTTCGCGGCGCCCTTCGGCACTTTATTCCGGCTCACTGCGCCGCTTTTTGCGGTTCCGCTTGCGAGCGAGGGCTTCCTTGACCCGCTTCTTTTCGCCGGGCTTCAGGTAGAAGGAGTGACGCTTGATCTCCTTAATGATGTCTTCTTGCTGGACCTTGCGCTTAAAGCGGCGCAGGGCATTTTCCAGTGTTTCGCCGTCTTGGACAATCACTTCAGCCATCGATATTCACCTCCTCGCATGTTCAGGCAACCCGTGAGGGCGCAATCTTTTATTCTACCTTATGCGATCATGCCTTGAGTAACGTGAGTATTCCGATTTCCGAACGCGTCTCCACGCTGCGGCCGACGGCCGTTAATTCGATCCTGGCCGAGGTCCGCGCCGTCACTACTCCGGTCGTCTCGCTCATGCGCGGCGAACCCGATCTCAAAACGCCCGCGCACATCGTGGAAGCCGCGCAACGCGCGCTGGCCAATGGACGAACGGGCTACCCCGATAATCGCGGCGAGATCAAACTGCGAGAAGCAGTCGCTTCGAAACTTGCCCGTGAAAATTCGGTGCGCTACGATCCGGCATCCGAAATCCTGATCACGCCCGGAGCGACGTTTGGCATTCACGTCGCGCTGTCGGCGATGTTGAATCCGGGCGATGACGTCCTCGTGCCCGATCCGGTTTACGACGCCTATCTCTCGCCGATCCGTCTGGCCGGCGCCGAGCCGCGCGCGGTGGCTTCTTCGATCGTTGATGGCCGGTTCACGATTTCCCTCGAATCCTTGGAGGCCGCGCGGACGCCGCAAACCAAGGCGCTGCTGCTGAACACGCCGTGGAATCCGACCGGCACGGTCTTCACGCGAGCCGAGTTGGAAGCGATCGGCGACTTTTGCATTCGCCACAACATTACGCTTATCGCCGACGAGATTTATGAAGCGATCGTCTACGAAGGCAACGTTCACATCTCGCCGTCCGCGCTGTCGGACGAACTTCGGGCGCGAGCCGTACTCGTCAACGCGCTCTCGAAAACGTACGCGATGACCGGTTGGCGCGTTGGCTACGTGGCCGCTCCGGCGGCTTTCGTCTCCGCGATGTTTTTGATCCTGCAGCAATCGAGCCGCGGACCGGCGACGTTCGTGCAAGACGCGGCTGCCGTTGCGTTGAACGGACCGCAGGACTGCGTCGCCGACATGCGCGCCGAATACACGAAGCGGCGCGCGCTGGTGCTATCGGAACTACGGGAACAGGGCGCGCTTGCGCCCGAAGGCGGCTTCTTCGCGATGGTCGACGCGCGTTCGCTCGGCGTTTCGTCGAACGAGATCCGCCGGCGATTGCTCACGGAGTTCGGCGTCGTCGTTGTGCACGGCGCGGCTTACGGCCCGGGCGGCGAAGGCACATTGCGCGTGTCATTCGCGGCGGGCGGGGCGACACTGGAAGAAGGACTTCGCCGCGTCAAGGCGGGGCTGATCGCAATCGCGCAATGAAGATTTCCTCGTTACCTACTCCGGCGCTGGCCGTCGATCTCGATCTCTTCGAGGCCAACATTCAAAAGATGCAAGCGGCTTGTTCACAAGCGGGCAAGCTGCTGCGTCCGCACGCGAAGGCGCATAAGCGAATAGAGATCGCGCGGCGGCAGCGGGAGGCCGGCGCCGTTGGCGTCTGCTGCACGACATTGGCCGAATTGGAGATTTTTTCGAACGCGGGCTTTTCGGTTCTGCTGACGACACCGGTCGCCTCTTCGGTCAAGACAGATCGCGTTGCGGCGCTTTCGGGCGACGTCACGGTCGTCGTCGATCATCCGTTTCAAGTCGCGCTTTACGAGGCCTCGGCGACGCGGCCGCTGCATGTTCTGGTCGATCTCGACATCGGCGATCATCGTACGGGCATTCCGTGTGACGAGCGCGCGATCGAACTGGTCCACGCGATCGCTTCGACGAAGCATCTGCGATTCGGCGGACTGCAAGCCTACTCGGTTTCCGGCTCGCACACCGATGGGCACGACTCGCGGCGCGCGCACTCGACGCAGGCGATCGGCCGGGCGATCGAGGTGCAGCGCGAGTTGCTACGACTGGGGTTCGACGCGACCCGGCTGACAGGAGGCTCGACGGGAACGTGGGACATCGACATCGCGATTCCCGAACTCACCGAGATGCAGGCGGGTTCGTATCCATTGATGGATGTGGCGTACCGAAAAATCGGCGGCGTTCCGTTCGGGCCGGCGATGACAGTACTTGCGACCGTGGTCAGCGCGTCGCACGCCGGACGCGTCACGGTCGACGCGGGGTTCAAGGCGTTCTCGACCGATCGGCCGTTTGGTCCTTCGGCGGCGAGGTACCCGGACGCAACGTGGCAGTGGGCGGGCGATGAACACGGCTTCCTGCTGGGTTCCGAGCTGCCTTCGCTCGGCGAACAGGTCGCCTTCATCCCACCGCATTGCGACCCGACCGTCAATCTGCATCAGAGTGTCTACGCCTATCGCGGAGATGAAGTCGTTGAGGTGTGGCCGCGGTGAGTCTGGTTTCGATTCAACGGAATTTTGAAGCGCTTCGGCGCGATCTCGAAGCCTCTGGCGTGGGCGAGGTACGCTTCGACGATGTTTCGCGAGCGCTGTATTCCACCGACGCGAGTGTGTATCAGATGAAGCCGACGGGCGTCGTCGTTCCTTCGACGCGCGAAGATATCGTCAACACATTCGCGATCGCGCGCAAACATCGCTGCCCCGTGACGATGCGTGGCGGCGGCACGTCGCAAGCGGGCCAGGCGATCGGCGAGGGCCTGCAGATCGACACGTCGAAACATTTCTGCCGCATTCTTGAGGTGAACGCCGCCGAGAAGTGGTGCCGGGTCGAACCGGGCATCGTGCTTGATGAGTTGAACGCCGTTTTGAAGCAGCACAACCTTCGTTTCGCACCGGATATTTCGACGGCCAGCCGCGCGACCATCGGCGGCATGATGGCGAACAACTCGTCCGGCGCGCGATCGGTGCTTTACGGCAAGACGATCGATCATGTTCTCGAACAGACCGTTCTGTTCGCGGATGGCGAGATCCGCGCGTTGCGGCCGCTGTCTGAGGAAGGACTCGAGCGCGAGTGCGAGGGCGATTCGATTGCATCGCGCGGCTATCGTTTGCTGCGGGAGATGGGCCCGGCGCTGGCGGAAGAGGTGGAGGCGAGTTTCCCCAAAGTGCTGCGCCGCGTGATGGGTTACAACCTGGACGAGTTCGCGGATCCGTCGAAGCCGTTCGATCTGACGAAGCTGATTGTTGGATCGGAAGGTACGCTCGGCATCGTGCTCGAAGCGAAGCTGCGGCTCGTCGAACTGCCGAAGCACAAAGCGGTGCTCGCGATCCAGTTCCACCAACTGCTGGACGCGCTGCAGGCCACTCCGGTTATCCTCACTCACAGGCCTTCGGCGGTTGAGGTGATGGACTCGTTCATCCTCAATCACACGAAGCAAAATCCAGCGCTGCACAAACAGCGCGAGACGTTCATCGAAGGCGAGCCGGGCGCGCTGTTATGCGTGGAGTTTTACGACGATGCCGCCGACAAGCTTCCGCCGCGCATGCAGGCATGCGAAGCGCATTGCCGGGAGCACGGCTTGGGCGATCGCTTCGTGCACGCCGCCGATGCGCTCACGCAGTCGCGTATCTGGGGGCTGCGCGAAGCCGCGCTCGGTTTGAGTATGGCGATGAAGGACGACAACAAATCGTTGTCGTTTGTGGAGGACACGGCCGTCGCCCCCGAGAAGCTGCGCGATTACATCGCCGAGTTCCTGGCGATCATCGCCGGGCATGGCTCGCGGGCGGGCATCTATGCGCACGCGTCGGTTGGCTGCTTGCATGTGCGGCCGGTGGTTAACATGAAGACCGAAGAGGGCATCAAGAAGTTCGAAGCGATCGCGAACGACGTCGCGGCGCTGGTGCTGAAGTACGGCGGCGCGCTTTCGGGCGAACACGGCGACGGCATTGTGCGCAGTCCGTTCATCAAACAGATGTTCGGCGAAACGATCTACGAAGCCTTTCGCACCATTAAGCGCACTTTCGATCCGGACAACCTGCTAAACCCAGGCAAGATAGTCGATCCGCCGCCGCTGCTTTCGAACCTGCGCTACGGCCCTTCGTACAAAGCCATCGCGACCACGACGCATTTCGACTACTCCGATTTCGGCGGCTGGGCGGGCGCGGTTGAGATGTGTAGCGGACTGGGCGCGTGCCGCAAGAAGGTCGAAGGCACGATGTGCCCCTCTTACATGGTGACGCGCGACGAGCAGCATTCAACGCGCGGCCGAGCGAATGTGCTGCGGCTGGCGATGTCGGGCAAGCTCGGCGAAGCGGGCCTGGATGATGACGGAGTAAAAAAGGTCCTCGACCTTTGCCTGGAATGCCGGGCTTGCAAGACGGAATGCCCGGTCGGCGTGGACATGGCGCGGTTCAAGAGCGAGTTTCTAGCCGCGCGTTGGGAGAAGCAATCGCCTCCGTTGCGGGTCAAGATTCTCGGCCACGCGCGCGAGTTGGCGAAGTTCGGCAGCGCGTTCGCGCCGTTGTCGAATTGGATCGCGAACTCGGCGGTTGCGAGGACGCTCAACGAATCTGTAACCGGCATCGATCGACGCCGCCCTGTTCCAGCGTGGACGTCGAAGCCGCTGACCGCGCGTGTGAAGTTAACCGGCACTGGCGCGCTTCTTTTCGTTGACACATTCACGAATTACTATGACCCGGAAATCGGCGAGGCAGCGCTGGCCGTGCTCGGGCACGCCAGTGTCGAGATGGGTCTGGCGGCCAATGTTTGCTGCGGACGGCCGTTAATCTCCCAAGGCTTGTTGAAAGAGGCAACGGAACTTGCGCGCGCCAATACGGAAGCGCTCTACGATGCGGCTTCGAAAGGAACACCGCTAATCTTTTGCGAGCCGAGTTGTTTGTCCGCGATTAAGGACGACGCGCCCGATCTATTGCGCGGCGAAGAGCAGCGCAGGGCGCGCGTCGTCGCGAAGTCGGTGGTGTTGTTCGAAGAGTTTGCTTCGAAGTTGGATCTGACGCTGCAGCCAGGGCCGGACGAGATCGTCCTGCACGGGCATTGTCATCAGAAGGCGATGGGCTTGCAGCCGCCCGCGGTTGCGCTGCTGTCGAAGATTCCTGGTGCGAAGATCACGGCGCTCGATTCGGGCTGCTGCGGCATGGCGGGCTCGTTCGGCTACGCGAAGTCGAATTACGAAGTGTCGAAGGCGATCGGGGAGCGGCGTCTGCTTCCCGCGGCGCGCGGGCTGAAGCCGGGCGCGGTTCTCGCAGCGGCAGGGACATCGTGCAGACATCAGGTGCACGATTTCACGGGTGTGGAGGCCAAGCATCCGGCGGTGCTGCTGGCGGAGTTGCTCGCGCGATGAACCTCGCGTGGATGTCGCTCGGCGCATTGCTCGTGACGGTTGCGTTGAGCTGCGCCACTCGACTCAATGCCGGGTTGATTTCGATTGCGTTCGCGTGGATCATCGGCGTGTATTTCGGCGGCATTCCCGCGCGGCAGATCGTCGCGAGCTTTCCTTCCGAGTTGTTCTTCACACTCGCCGGCGTGGCGCTGCTGTTTAGCCAGGCAACGGAAAACGGCACGCTCGAACGCGTGGCGGCGAAGGCCGTCGCCGCGTGCCGCGGCCGAGCGGGCCTAGTGCCGATTTTGTTTTTCTTTCTCGGTGCGGCACTCGCTTCGTGCGGGCCGGGGCCGATTGCGGCAGCCGGGTTGCTTGCGCCCGTCGCAATGTCGACGGCGCTGCGATTGAACATTCCGCCGTTCCTGATGGCGCTGATGGTCGGCAACGGCTCGAACGCAGGAGCACTGTCACCGCTCGCGCCGACAGGTCTTGTCGCGGCGGGTGTGATGGACAAAATCTCACTGGGCGGGCACATGGCGGAGTCGTGGGGTTATAACCTCTTCGCGCATTCGCTAGTCGCGTTCGCGGGCTACTTCGCGTTCGGCGGCCTGGCGCAGTTGCGCCGCACCGACCGGATGGAGACAAGCGCCGGCGTCACTCTCGAACGCGCCCATCTCATTACACTCGGAGTGATCGGGATACTCGTGGCGGCGATCGTCCTGTTTAAGGTCCACATTGGTCTGGCGGCGTTCGCAGCTGTCGTCGCGCTCAGCGTTTGCAACGTCGCCGATGAAGAAGCCGCAATTCGCAAGATGCCGTGGAGCGTGATTGTGATGGTGTGCGGCGTATCGATTCTTGTCGCGCTGTTGGAAAAGACTTCGGGTATCGATCTGTTCGCGAATCTGATTTCGAGCGTGTCGACGCCGGGTACGGTCGTTCCGGTCGTCGCCGCGATTGTCGGGCTGATATCGGCTTACTCCAGCACCAGCGGCGTCGTGCTGCCGGCGTTCCTG
This sequence comes from Acidobacteriota bacterium, assembly GCA_016871055.1. GTDB lineage: Bacteria > Acidobacteriota > Terriglobia > Bryobacterales > Bryobacteraceae. The sequence goes on along the minus strand of VFZW01000185.1, from coordinate 2,020 downwards.
CCGTTGGCGCAGAAGCTTGGCGGCGACGCGCTAAACCTCGCGTTCACGATCAACGTGGCAAGCGCGCTGGTCGACGTTTCGCCGCTATCGACGATCGGCGCGCTCTGTGTGGCGGGCCTGCCGCAAGGCCAGGACAGCAAGCGGCTTTTCAACCAACTCCTGGCATGGGGACTATCGATGACGCTCGCCGGCGCGTTAGTCTGTTGGGTTCTGTTCCGATGATTCGACACTTTCTCTTCGCCGCGATGGCGGCGCACGCGCACGACCTTGGCATCACGGGCGTCAACATAGAAGCCAACGGCGGCGAGACGATCGTCCGCATTCAGGTTCATGGCATCCACGTGCATCGGAAAGACCCGGTCGCGGAGATATCGAATCGCTTCAAACTCACGATCGACGGCCAGCCGTTTACGCCCACGACACCGCCGCAGATCAAGCCAGAAGGCATCAACGACGTCATCATCTGGGAGGCCCGCCAATCGGTGCGCGCGGGCAAGATGGTGTTGACCGCTCCGATCTTTCCCGACATCCCTTCGGAGAAAACGCTGGTGAGCGTACTGCGCGACGGACAGCCATTTGGTGAGACGATTCTCGACGCCGATTCCGGGCCGACAACGGTCGGCGAGACAACCACGCAAGCACTCACTCGGTTCGTGCCGATCGGCATTGAACATATCTTGCTCGGTCCCGATCACATCGCGTTTCTACTTGCGCTGCTGCTGCCGGGCGGGCGTTTTCGAGCGCTGGTCACAGTGATCACCGGCTTTACGATTTCGCATTCGATCACGCTGGCGCTGGCGGTATTGCGGCTCGTTACGCCGGTGCCTTGGCTGGTTGAAGGCATCATCGCGCTGTCGATCGTCGCCGCGGCCGGCGAGAATTTGCTGTCGAAGGGCGAGACTCGTACGACGGTGCGCGCTCTCTACGCCGCGGGTTTCGGGCTCGTGCACGGCTTCGGATTCGCGGGCGCGTTGGGCGACACGGGACTGCCGCATCACGCGCTGGGATGGGCACTGGGCGGCTTTAATATTGGCGTCGAGATTGGACAACTGGCGATCGTGGTGGTTGTTGTTCCGCTGCTTGCGAAACTGTCGAATCGAGCTCTGGCGGTGAAGTACGGATCTATGGTGATTATGGCGGCGGGTTTATTCTGGACCGTGCAGCGCTTGTTCCTGTAGCAGGAGGCGCTCGAACTCTTCTTCGAATTGGCGCATGGCTTTCAGCACGGCGGATTCGTGACGTTCCAGTTTCCTTGCGATTCGCGCATCTCCCTTGTACACGGCGGCATGCTGCACGCCCCAGTAAAGCTTCGTCATCAGCGGCATCACTTGATACTCGCCGAAGACTTCCGAATCCGGCGAACAGCGGCCGTGATATTTGAGCGCCAACGGCAATTCGCTCTCCTCTTGGATCCCAGGTACATGTTTAGCCGCCCAATCACCGAACTCTTCCCGCAACACCCGATCAACCTCGTCCATCCTCGTCCTTGGAAACACGCCGACGCGCACACCGGCGAGATCCTTTAGCTCGGTCAGTGAATACGGCACCGATCGCTCGCGGTCGAACTGGGCGCCTTGCTGCCGCTTTCGCAGAGAGGGTATCGCGCTTTCACACTCTTTGACGCGAGCGGAAATTTCTATTTTCTCGTACGGCTTGAGTGTGCGAATGACCGGTAACAGCTTGTGGCGCACGCGGGTTTCGAGTTCAAAACAGACAAGCTTCATCGCCGGAAGGAGAAGGCCATATTCTTCCCGCAACCGGTCCTCGATTGATTGCGCTGTCATCCGCCAAGCGATATCGCGATGTCTTCTTTCAGCGACTGCGAGGGAGGGTTTTCGTCACTGAAGTAGAGCTGCCAAACGCCAACGACGCTTGGCGGCTCCGCAATTCGTTCAATCAACTCAGCCAGACTGCGATCCTCTACGCATTCCATACTAAACGCCTTCTTCTTGGGTTTGTGGACATACATGTGGCGATCAAAGCTATAGATGTAGCCCTCGCGCTCTAGTGTAGTGCGTCG
>VFZW01000184.1 GCA_016871055.1 Acidobacteriota bacterium | reverse complement strand
CACGCAGAGCGAATTGGATCTGCCGGTTGGCGCGCTGGGTGTTCGAAATTATTCCGACGTTGCCCACTCCGATGGTACCGGCCGGAAGCCCGAATTGCGGATGGTTCAGCGAGTTGAAGAACTCAGCGCGGAATTCGAGGCGGCGGGACTCGGAGAAGTTGAACTTTTTCGACGCCGAGAGATCGATGTTCCACAGGCCGGGTCCGCGAAGGGTATTGCGGCCGAGGTTGCCCCATGTAAAAGCGGGCGGCACGGAGAACGCCGCGGGATTGAACCAGCTGGTAATTCTGCGATTGGAGACTTCGGGGCTGACGCCTGTGACGGCGTTGGCGCGGGAGCCGGCGCCCGTGTTAGAAGGCGATCCGGGAACGGTCACGGTGAACGGAAGACCGCTCTGTACGACAGTGAGGCCGCCGAGTTCCCAGCCATGAAGAATGGTCTTGGCGGGACCTTGCAGATTCGAGCCGAAGGGGAGCAGGTAGGACGCGGCGAAGTTGACGCGATGGCGGATATCGGCATTCGAACTGGACCAGTCGGCGCGTCGGTTGCGGGGATCCTGGGGAATGGGACCGTTGGCGCCGCCGTCGCCGCCAACATTATCGAGACCGTGCGCCCATGTCCAGTTGCTCAACAAGTACAGGCCCTTGGAGTAGCGCTTTTCGACGTTGAGTTGCATGGAGGTATAGGCCGAGTTGGCGGAGGATTCGAGCCATTGGATGTTGGTGACACCAGGGAGGCGGTTGGCGTAAGGACGGCGGGCGTCGATTCCACCGGGGCCGGGATCGGGTAGATTGATGTTGCGCTGCCAGCTTAGCAACGCACCGGCCGAGCCGACGAAGCCGAGCGTGACGACGGTGTCTTTTGAGAGTTCCCTTTGCGCGCTGAAGTTGAACTGCTGGATCTGGCCGTTGCGATAGTTGGGGGTCACGCCGCGCAGGGCGTAGAAGGCGGGTCCGCGCGTGAGGTCGGGGACCTGGGTGGTGATCGGAAATCCGTTGGAGGCGCGGCGCGTGGGGACATCGTTGCCGCTGAACGGAATGTTGATGACGAAGCCGAAGGGAGGCTGCCGGAACTGGCGGATGGAAGTATTGAAGTTCCCTTGCAGTTCTTAAAAGAGGCCGTAGCCGCCTCGGAAGACAGTCTTCTTGTCGAGCTGATAGGCGAAGCTGACGCGAGGGCCCCAGGCTTTCCAGTCGGTGTTGATATTGCCCGTGTCGGAGACGCCGCCGACTCCGGCGACGAGTTGCGAGCCGGCGGTGGGATCGAAATTGACCCACTGATTTTTCTGTTCGACGAATGGAGTGTTGACTTCGTAGTGAAGGCCGATGTTGACGGTGAGTTTAGAGGTGACGCGCCATTCATCGCGGACGTAGAAATTCCATTCGTTGGTGTTGAGCGTGGCGGTTCCCGGAAGGAAAACATCGCGACGAAGCGCGACGGGGAAACCAAGCAGCATGGTGGCTACGGTATCGCCCGTGCCGCCGGGGGACGCGGGGTTGCGGGAGTAAGCGGGGTCGAAGTTCCAGCGGCCAAACGCGGATTCACCGGGAGGCGAGGCGGTTTCGCCTGTGGTCCGAAGGCGGAGATCGATTCCGTACTTGATGTTGTGATTGCCCTTGAGCGTGGAGATGTTGGCGATCAACTCGTGCATTTTCTAATCGCGGATAAGCGGCGTGGACCGGGCGTTACCGAGACCGGCGTAACCGGTGGTGCCGACGATGGGAGCCGAGGGTTGGCGGGGGCCTCCGGAGTCGCGGCCGGGAATGCGCGACCAGATCGGATTGGTCAGTTGGGTTGGGATGAGGGCGGAGTTGAATTGCGTGTAGCCGTAGCGGAAGTCGCCGACGGTGGAAGTGGAGATGACGCGGGTGTAGGCGCCGACCAAGTTGCGCCCGGTAGCGTCGAGATCGCCGGCAAAGCTGGCTTCGTTGCCGCCGATGTTCTTGTCGAAGGTATCGGGCATCGTGATGATGCTCTTGTCGATGGAGTAGCGGAAGAAGACGTTGTTGTTGGAGTTGAAGACGTGATCGAGGCGGCCGTCGGCGCGGTGGAGACTCGACTTCTTGACAGGATTGGCGACGAAGTTATTCACGAGGCTGGCGCGCTGGGGATTGGGCCAAAGTTGCGCCAGGGGCGCGCCGACGGGATCGAAGCGGCTGGCGGGAATCGTGTCGTTGGGGAAGCGTTGGCGGATGGCGGCGCCGCCGACGGGATTGGCGGCCGTCGTCAGCGGATCGTAGATGCCGTTGGCGACGACGCCGCGGAAATCACCCGCCTTCATGGCGGCGGTGGGAACGGTGACGAGTTGGGTATCGCCGAAGACTTCGCGGTAGCCTTCGTAGTTGGTGAAGAAAAACGTCTTGTTGCGTTTGATGGGACCGCCGAGGGCGGCGCCGAATTGATTAAGCTTGAAGGGGGGCTTTGGGGCGTCTGTGCGCGCGAAGAAGTTTCTCGAGTCGAGGGCCTCGTTGCGGAGGAACTCGAAGATCGACCCGTGGAAATCATTACTGCCTGATTTGGAGGTAATGACAACGACGGCGCCAGCGGAGCGGCCGTACTCGGCGCCGGCGTTGTTGGTGAGCACTTTGAACTCTTGAATGCCCTCGACGGCGGGGCGAGTGACGAAGGTCTGCGAGATCATCTCCGTGTTGTCGATGCCGTCGAGCAGCACCTGGTTGGACGTGCTGCGAGCGCCGTTGGCGGCGAGCGCGGTGCCACCGGGGCGGAGTTCGTCGGGGCGGCGGCCGGAGTTGATAGTGTTGGGCTGCGCGTAGTCGAGGCCGGTAACGCCAGGGGCGAGGATGGCGAGTTGGACGAAGTTCCGGCCGTTGAGAGGCAACGACTGCACGGCCTCCTTCGAGATGACTTGGCCGACGCTGGCGTTCTCGGTTTGAAGCAGCGTAACCGAGCCGGTGACTTCGACCGACTGGCTGACGTCACCGATTTCCATGACGATGTCGAGGCGCGCGACTTGGCTGACTTGGAGCGTGAAGTCCTTGAACACCACGTTGCGGAAACCGGATTTGGAAGCCTGGACGTTGTAGACGCCGGGGATGAGGTTGACAGCGGAGTAGGCGCCGGCTTCGTCGGTGAGAAGACGCTGGCCGATATTGGTGGCAACGCTGGTGACGGTGATTTCGACGCCGGTCATGGCGGCGCCGGACTTGTCGGTGATGTTGCCGACCAGAGAGGCGCGTTCGACTTGGGCATACATGGTCAACAGGGAAGACAAGCCTGGGCGACGTCTACGGCGCACAACTTTATTCGACGGCCCAAACAGTGACACAGATCCCGACGGGGCGCCGGCCGATTTGGGTCCGGCTGTGGACGCGGCGCAACGGGCAGTGGGAAACGCCGATCGACTACCAGATGGTCGGACCGCAGTAGCCGAAACGCTGTAGAATTGAAAGATCTATGAAACGATCGCCGATCATTCCGATTTTCTTTGGCCTTGTCGCGCTTACGCTCATTACCGCCGCTTTGCCCGCGCACCAGGCGGCAAGCGAAAAAACAAGCGGCCAGGGCAAGCTGCGCTTCCGCGTGAAGCACACGTCGACGATACTGCCCGCCGAAGCACAGGGCGCGGTATTGAAAGCGGCGCACGGCGGATTCGCCGTGGACAAACGCAAGGGCAAGGGCGAGACGTACTTTGCGCTGCCGGGCGCGGGAATCCTGCAGATCAGCGCGGACTTGTCTTCGGTGAAACTGCTGCCCACCGACGACGCGATGAAGAAGACCAACATGCACAACGCCATGTTGTGGTCGGCAAAGGGCGATACATATTTGACGTTCCCCGGCAATGCTTCGAACCGCGTCTTCACAACGACGCTCGATGGCAAGCTGGTGAATACGCTGGAGCCGCCGGCGGCCGATACCGATCTCGGCGCGGCGACGGCGAACGAGTACTTCAAGGCGAAAGGGCCGTTCATTCCGACCGACGTCGAGTATCTGAACGGACTGTTCTACATTCCGACCGGTTACTCGAAGCTCGACTACGTGCTGACGGCGAGCGTGACGCCCGGCAAGAATTTTTCGTCGAAGTGGAACAAGCTGGCGTTTGGCGGGCGCGGCACGGGCGTTGGGCAGTTCGGCACGGGCCACGGCGTGACGGTTGTGCCGGGCCGGAAAAAGATCGATATCGCCGATCGGCCGAACTCCGAGATCGACCGATTCACGCCGGAGGGCAAGTACCTCGAGACAGTAACCCTGCCGAAGGGCTCGTTCCCTTGCGACAACTTCTACGAAGCGCCGTACATGGTTGTTGGCGCGTTGCATGGGCCGGACCGGACGAAGGGCGCGCCGATATACATTCTCGAGAACGACAAGGTCGTGTCGACGATCATGGCGAAGGAAGAACTGGGCCTCGCCAACTTCCAGCACATTCATAATACGGTGATCCGGAAGGTCGGCAAGAAGTGGTACATCATCGCGCAGGCCTGGAATCCGGGCGATTTCGCGATTTTGGAGCAGGTCGACTAGCGGCACATGGGCCGCATTCGCGTACTGCCGGACGCCGTCGCCAACCAGATTGCCGCGGGCGAGGTAGTGGAGCGGCCGGCGGCGGTTGTTAAAGAGTTGTTGGAGAACTCGCTGGACGCGGGCGCGACTTCGATTCGTGTCGAGGCGGAGTCGGGCGGACGGAGATTGCTGCGCATCACCGACGACGGCTGTGGCATGCTCAACGACGACGCGATGCTGGCGTTTGAGCGGCATGCGACGTCGAAGCTTTCGAACGTGAAAGACCTGTTTGCTATCGCGACGCTCGGGTTTCGCGGCGAGGCCCTGCCGTCGATTGCGAGTGTGTCGAGGCTGACCTTGGAGACGCACGCCAAGGAGGAGACGGCGGGCGCGGTGGTCGAAATTCACGGCGGCAAGATGATCCGCAACGAGCCCGCGGCGCTGGCCAATGGCACGATCATCACGGTGCGCGATCTGTTCTACAACGTGCCGGCGCGGAAAAAATTCTTGCGTTCCGATCAAACAGAGCTGGCGCATATTGCGTCGCTGGTTACGCACTACTCGCTGGCGCACCCGGACAAGTCGTTCGAGTTGCGGCACGATGGCCGCGAGTTGCTAAACGTCACGCCGGTAGAGACGTTGCGCGAGCGCATGTTTCAGGTCTTCGGCAATCAAACGCTTGAAGATTTGATCGATCTTGGCGCGCACGAAAAAGAGATGCTCGTGCCGGACGCGGCCGAGGAAGATCGCACGCGCGTGTTCTTGCTTCGCGGATTTGTGTCGCGGCCGCAGGTACAGAAGTACAATCGCAACTCCATCTATTTGTTCGTCAACGGGCGCTTGATTCGCGACAAGCTGTTGCTGCACGCGCTGACTTCGGCGTATCACAACCTGATGCCGGCGGGCGCGTTTCCGTTCGCCTTGCTGTTTCTCGATTGTGATGCGGCCGAGGTGGACGTGAACGTGCACCCGTCGAAAACCGAGGTGCGATTCCGGCACGGCAGTTGGGTACACGACTTTGTACGCGACGCGATTCGGAACACGTTGGTGGAGAGCAGGCCGGTGTCGTCGCTGCCGCTGCGGCAGCAGCCCGAAGCGCAGCCGGCGGCTCGGTTGCCGTTCAGCGAATTTTCACAGCGCATGGAAGACGCGCGCATGCGGATGGCGGTGCCGATGGCTGTGCCCGTGAACGACGCCAGCGGCGTGTCCGAGGCCGATCTGCCTTCGTTCACGCTGCGGCCAACACATGCGCCGGCGCCGCGATTCGACTTCACCGAGCCGCCGCCGGCACCGACGCCGGTTGTTTCAGCGCCCGGGAAGATGCGAATTCCCGACACACACGCCGCACTGCCCGAGGGCGCGTTGATCGACGGAGCGGAATCGCTGGATGTGTTGAAAGATCTGCGGCCATTGGGGCAGTTGCATGAGAGCTTCATTCTCGCGGCGGGGCGCGACGGGTTGTGGGTAATCGATCAGCATGTGGCGCACGAGCGGATTCTGTTCGAACAGGTGCTGCGGGAGCGCGCCGCAGGGAAGGTGGAGTTACAGAGCCTGCTGATGCCGATGGTGATTGAGCTTACGGCCGCGCAACAGATTCAGTACGCGCAGATCGCCGACGAGTTGCGCGCGTCGGGCTTCGAAAGCGAACCGTTTGGGCAGCGCACGATTGCGATATCCGCGGCGCCGGCGGCGGTGGGGGCGGGTGAGATCGAACGGATACTCTTCGAGATATTAGAGACGGCGGAGAAGGAATTGCGCGGGGCGTCGCTTGATGAAGTGCGGCGCAATGTGTCCGCGACGATCGCGTGCCGCGCGGCGATCAAGATCAACACGAAGCTGGATCAACGCAAGATGGAGTGGATGCTGGCGGAGTTGGCGCGTTGCGAACACCCGACGAACTGCCCGCACGGAAGGCCGATCGCGCTGCGGTACTCAACGCGTGATATTTTGCGGGGCTTCCATCGCATCTGAACATTCGCGGATAATGATGTTCGATGCTACGACGCGAATTTCTGTCGCTGGCCGCCTCCCCGGCCGCGGCGCAATCAGCCAATGTCCGACACATACTGCTGACCGCTAGCCATGAGCGGCTGCTTGTGAAGGCATCGTTTCCGACGGCCTACACGCAAGCGCCGCTGCTGCGTGTGAAAGAACGATTCGTCACCGGAACTGCGTCGGACACCAGAGGCTACTTCTGGCAGTTCGACGTTCCGGGATTGACGTCTTCGTCCGAATACACGTTGCAATTGCACGATGGGCGGCGGCGCGCGTTGAACGATCCGTGGACGGTGAAGACGTTTCCGGACTTGTCGGCAAAAGAATCGAAGCTGCGGCTGCTGGTCTACACCTGCGCGGGCGGCGACGAGAAGACTTCGTTTCTGCCGATTGCGACCCGGCAGCGGCTGTTCAAAAGGGCGTTGGCGTATCAGCCCGACACGGTGATCGGAAACGGAGACCACATTTATTGGGACTTGCGCCAGACGGGCGCGCCGCCGAAATACAGCGATGAGTTGATCCAAGAGCGCGGCGCGTTCTCGCGTTCGCTGCCGGTACTGGGAACGTCGAACGAGAGGACGCTGACCAACGTCGGCGACGCGCAGATCGGATCGCTGTACGGGACGATGTTTCAATCGCTGCCGGTATTTTTCACGCAGGACGATCACGACTACTTCGAGAACGACGATGCCGATGAAGAGATGGTGACTTATCCGCCGGACCACTTCATGCTGCAGTGCGGCCGCGGCATTCGCCGGCTCTACTTTCCGGAGTTCCTCCCCGATCCGAATCGGCCAATCGGCCTTCCGGGCGCATCGGCGGCGGATCGCCCGGCGAATACCGGCGAGTGTTTCGGCACCTTGCGCTACGGCAAGTTGGCGGAGATGCTGCTCTACGATTGCCGCCGCTATCTGTCATTGGCGGGCCCAAACGCGGGGATGATCCCGCGCGAGGCCGAGCGGTGGATCACGCGCCGGCTGCTCGATTCCGACACGACGCACCTGGTGCAAGTGCCGAGCCTGCCGCCGGTGTGGAGCGCGGGCAAGTGGGGGGATTGGTATCCGGATTATCTCGACGCAAACGGCGAGTTATCGCTCGCTGTGACCAAGCCGTACTGGCAATCCGGTTGGGCAAAGCAGCACGATCGCATCATGAAAGCGACTTCGGAACAGAAGAGCGGGCGCATCCCGCTGTTCTTCGCGGGCGATATGCATGCACATGGGCACGCACAGATTCTGCGCACCGGCGAGGAGCAATTAAAGCGCAATCCGGTGCATGTACATCTGAGCGGCTGCATCAGCACTGTGGGCCGCGGCTTTCCGTCGGGAGTGCGGCGCACGCCGCCGAAGCCGACTAAGTATATCGACGCGGAGATGAAGCAAAACGCGCTGGAAGAGAATGGATTCTTGATCGTCGATTTCAGCGAGGCGTCGATTCGGATTCGTTCGTTCAAGTGGCGGCCGCCCGCGCCGGAGACAGCGATCGATACATTGGAACCGTTCCGCGACATTACGTTACCGAGGACTGCATGATTGATTTTTCCCGTCGAGGATTTATGCTGAGCGCAGCGGCGGCGCTCGATTCGTACGCGCCGGCCGAGGCGACAATCTCGAACGCGGTCGGCACCGGCAAGCTGGAGTCGGCCGTGTTGCGTGTGGAGTCGCGCGGGAAGGTCTATGAGAAGGCGTTTGGCAAAGCGCGCGTCGATTCGCCGTTTCTGATCGCGTCGATCACCAAGCCGATGACGGCGACGGTGGCGATGATTCTGTGCGAGCGCGGGAAGTTGTCGCTCGACGATTTGGCATCAAAGCATTTGCCCGGCGTCGATAAGAGACTGACGCTTCGGCATCTGTTGACGCACACGTCGGGGCTGCCGGACATGCTTCCCGATAACGATGACTTGCGGCGCCGCAACGCGCCGTTGAGCGAGTTCGTGAAGGGCGCCATGAAGGCGCCGCTGGAGTTTGTGCCCGGCACGAAAGTGCAGTACCAGAGCATGGGCATACTGCTCGCAGCGGAGATCGTCGAACGCGTGTCGAAGCGGCCGCTGCGCGAATTTCTGCGAGATGAACTGTTCAAGCCGTTGGGCATGTCACGCACGGCGCTTGGCATGGGCAAGTACAAGATGAGTGATGTGGTGCGTTCGCAAGTCGACCCAACGCCCGAGACGAAACACTGGGATTGGAACTCTCCGTACTGGCGCAATCTCGGCGCGCCGTGGGGAGGCGCGCATGCAACGGCCGCCGACATCGCGGCGTTTTTGCGCGCGTTCGCAAAGCCGGCGGGCAAGCCCGTGTCGAAGGAGACGGCGCGATTGATGACATCGAATCAGGCGCAGGGATTGAAGCCGGGATGGGGAATCGGGTGGAGTGTGACGCCGAAGCCATTTGGGCACAGCGGATCGACGGGTACGCTGTCTTGGGCCGATGCAGAGAAGGACACGATCTTCGTGATGCTCACTTCCCTGCCCGCCACGATTTCGAACAAGCTCGTGATCGATCCCGTTTCGAAGTGGGTACGGGAGGCGATCTAGCCGTGGAAGGGGTCAAACATCAAACTCTTCACAATGACGCAAAGGAGCGGATCATCGAGTTCACCTTCGCGCCGGGCGCGGAGTTGAAGGCACATTCGTCGCCGCTGCCGGCGTCGGCGTACGTGGCGCGCGGCGTTGCGATCTTCCAAATGGGCGATGCCGAAGCGGATCGACTGGCCGGCGGCCGATTCGTGGAAATTCCGCCCGGAGCGGTGCACTCGGTTCGCGCGGATGCGAGCGGTGAAATGGTATTGGTGTTGACGATATGGAAATAGTCAATATCGGAGGGCCGGCGCCGAAGGACACGCTGGACGCGCCAATCGAACATGTGCTCGCTTGTCATCGGCGCATTGAGCAGAAGCTCGACTTGTTGCTGCGCGCGATGGAAGCGCCGGGCGATGAGATCGCGCGTGTGTTTCATTTCTTCGACACCAACGGCATGTTTCATACGCAGGACGAGGAAGAGAGCATTTTTCCGCGGCTCAGGCCGCGGCTGTCGGCGAGTGAAACCGCGCTGCTCGATTCGCTGCGCGCCGAGCATGAGTCGATCGAGGCGCTGTACGTGCGTGTGGCGGCGGGCGATCGATCTCTCGAGAGAGTGCGAGAACTCGTCGACCGTTATCTCGCACACATTGCCCGCGAGGACACAGAGTTGGTTGCGGCAATGCAGCGACACCTCGACGACGCCGATCTGCGCACGATCTCGCGCGAGATGAAGCAGCGCCGCGGGCTATAATTGCCTTTCGTTCCCGATGTCCACATTACTCAATTTCATCGGCGGTGAATGGACCGCCTCGAGAGCCGCCGAACACGCTCCCGTTTACAATCCGGCTTCGGCTGAAGTACTCGCGAATACACCGATGTCGCCGGCGTCCGAAGTCGCTGGCGCGGTCGAAGCGGCCGCGCGGGCGTTTCCCGCGTGGCGGCGGACACCGTTGACCGAACGCATTCAGCCGCTATTCAAGCTGAAGATGCTGCTCGAAGAAAAGTTCGACGAACTCGCGCGGACGATCACGCTGGAATGCGGCAAGACGCTGGCGGAATCGAAGGGAGAGATGCGGCGGGCCATCGAAAATGTCGAGGTCGCGTGCTCGGCTCCTGTCTTGACGCAGGGCTATGTTTCCGAAGACATCGCGGTCGGCATTGATGAGTTGATGATTCGCCAGCCGCTGGGTGTTTGCGCGATTATCGCGCCGTTCAACTTTCCAGGCATGATTCCGTTCTGGTTTCTGCCGTACGCGATCGCGGCGGGCAACACGGTCGTGCTCAAGCCGTCCGAACGCGTGCCGCTGACAATGACGATGGTTATAGGTCTGCTTGTCGAAGCGGGGTTGCCGAAGGGCGTTGTGAATCTGGTGCATGGCGGGCGGGAAGCCGTCGACACGCTGCTCGATCACCCGGAAGTGCAAGCGGTGAGTTTCGTCGGGTCGTCGCACGTGGCGCGACATGTCTACGCGCGCGCGGCGGCAAACGGCAAGCGCGTGCAGTGTCAGGGCGGCGCAAAGAATCCAATCGTGATCGCACCGGATGCGCATGTAGAAACCACGACGCAGGTGGTGGCCGATTCGGCGTTTGGTTGCGCGGGACAGCGGTGTCTGGCGGCGTCGATGGCGGTGTTGATCGGCGATGCGCGCGCGCCGTTTCGCGAGAGTCTGCGCGAGGCCGCGGCGTCGCGTGTGACGGGATTCGGACTAGACGCGGTGCAGATGGGTCCGGTGATTTCATCGGCCAGCCAAGCGCGCGTCGAAGGATTGATCGCCAAAGCCGCAAGCGACGGCGCGACGGTGAGCGTCGATGGCCGCGGCGCGCGGGTGGCGGGATATGAGAACGGCTACTTCGTCAAGCCGACGATTTTGGAGAGCCTGCCGTTTGCGAGTGAAGTCGCGACGACGGAGATTTTCGGCCCAGTGCTGAGTTTGCACGAAGTCGACACAGTCGACGACGCGCTGGCGATCATCAACCGCGGCCAGTACGGCAACATGGCGTGCCTGTTCACGTCGAGCGGCGATCTGGCGAGGCGGTTCCGCAGCGAGGCCGATGTCGGCAACGTAGGCATCAACGTCGGCGTTGCCGCACCGATGGCGTTTTTTCCGTTCTCCGGCGCGCGCGGCAGTTTCTTCGGCGATCTGCACGGCCAGGGGCGCGATGCGTTTGAATTTTTCACGAAAGAGAAAGTGATCGTCGAGCGCTGGCCACGCGCTGTGACGCGAATGTTCTAAACGAAAATGCCTACGAACGATTTTGCCTTTGAGATGGCGACTAGCGCGATCCGCTTCGGCGCCGGCGTGACGCGAGAAATCGGCTATGACCTTGCCGAACTCGGCATCAAACACGCACTGTTGATCACCGATCCGAAAATGCGAGCGCTGCATCCGGTGGCGGTGGCCGAGGAGTCATTGAAATCGGCGAACGTCCCTTACACGCTGTATGACCGCGTGCGCGTGGAGCCGACCGATCTGTCGTTCAAGGACGCCATCGCGTTTGCGAACGGCATCGAGTTCGACGCTATTGTCGCAGTTGGCGGCGGTTCCGTGATCGACACGGCCAAGGCAGTCAACCTCTACACATGTTATCCGCCGGAGCATTTTCTCGACTACGTGAACCCGCCGATCGGCAAAGGAAAGCCCGTGCCCGGACCGCTGAAGCCGCTGTTCGCGGTGCCGACGACCGCGGGTACGGGCAGCGAGACGACCGGCGTGTCGATTTTCGATTTTGCGGAGATGCACGCGAAGACAGGCATCGCGCACCGGCGCTTGAAACCGACGCTAGGGTTTCTCGATCCGGACAATACGCGCACGATGCCGCCGCATGTGGCAGCGTCGACGGGCCTTGATGTGCTGTGCCACGCGATTGAATCGTACACGGCGATTCATTTCACAGAGCGCCCTTATCCGGACCGGCCGATCATGCGGCCGTCGTATCAGGGCAATAACCCGGTGAGCGATGTGTGGTCGTTGCAGGCGCTGCGCATGGTGGGGCAATACGTCGACCGCGCGTTCCAAGATCCTTCCGACGACGAGGCGCGCTCGCAGATGATTCTTGCGTCGGCCTATGCGGGCGTGGGGTTCGGCAACGCTGGCGTGCATTTGCCGCACGGGATGTCGTATCCGATCTCGGGCATGAACCGGCAGTATTTTCAGACGGGTTACGGCTCGGATCATCCGATCATTCCGCACGGCTACTCGGTGATTTTGAATGCGCCGGCGGTTTTTCGATTTACCGCTAGCGCATGTCCGGAGCGGCATCTGGAAGCGGCGGCGGCGTTGGGAGTTGACACTTCGCGGGTTGCGCTGGCCGATGCTGGGAACGTGCTGTCGGAGAAGTTGACGGCGATGATGCAGCGCCTTGGCGTGCCGGATGGACTGAAGGCGCTGGGGTACTCGACGTCGGAGATTCCGGCGCTGGTTGAGGGGACGTTGCCGCAGCACCGGGTGACGAAGTTGTCGCCGCGGCCGGCGTCGAAGGAAGACTTGGCAAAGTTGTTTGAGGAGACGATGGGGCTTTACTGAGGCGTTGTTTCGACGCCGGAGATGTGGTGAACTACGAACCGCATTTGTGATCCATCAAGATGGCCGTCACCACAACTACATCCCGCTGCGTGCGCGATTGCACCGTCCGCCGCTACGTTCCAATTTCTTTCTCGAAGGCTTTCCAGCCGACATCCGTGACAGCCGGAGCGGGGAGGCAGTTTTCGCCATCGTAGTTTCTCGGACGGATCTTAGCCCTCTTTGAATCACCGCTTTCGCCGTCAAGTGGTTGATGTGACAACGCTTAACTCACATTTATTGCTACTATATGTAGTCATGTAATAGTGATCGAGTGTCT
>VFZW01000183.1 GCA_016871055.1 Acidobacteriota bacterium | reverse complement strand
ATCGTTCATCGGCTGGCGGCAGAAGAAGCAGAATGAGGAACAAAGGATTGCGGATTGCGTATCCTATTTCGTGACCGATAATCCAATCACTACCGCCGCGAACCCGCGGCCGGCGGCGAGTGGCAAGACCGGACAGTAGAGCAGCGCGGGGAAAGGGCAACTATCAGCCATGTGGAATCGTTTTTCACGGGTCATCCGTTCGTTCGTAGGGTTTTTTATATCGGTCGCGGAAGACCCCGAGATCATCCTGGAACAGAACATTCGCGATATGAACGATCAGGTTCCGCGAATGAACGAATCGATCGCGATGGTGAAGGCCAACGTGACGCTTCTCGAAAAAGAAGAAGCGAAGTATAAGTCCGAAGTCGGCGAGCTGACGGGCAAGACGAAGGCCGCGATTCAAGCGGGCCGCGACGACATCGCGGCGACGTTCGCGGCGCAGCTCGAGCAGACCAAGTCGGCGATGGCGCGCACGCAAGGGCAGTTGCAAACGGCGCGCGCGGCGTACGACAAAGCGATGATCGTGAAGCAGGCGTTCCTGCGCGAGAAGGAACGCAAGACGCGCGAGTCGATGAACGCGATTCGCGATCACCGGCGTTCGCAGTGGCAGAAGAAGGTTGCCGACGCGATGGAGCAGTTCGAAGTCGCGGGAATCAGCCAGACGCACGATGAAATGGTTCGCAAGATCGAAGAGCAGACCGCGGTGAACGAAGCGCGTATGGACATGGCGCTGAACAACGTCGACCAGCAGCGCTACGAGATCGAGAAAGAAGCCGAGAAGTTGCAGGCCAACGAACTGCTAAAGCAGTTCAAGGTTGAGATGGGCATGGTATCGCCGCAGGCCGGCGGCAGTGCGCCCGAGAAAACAATTGGCGGCCGGGAAGGCGAAAAAACGCTCTAGTTAACGGGAGATTGAACAATGGCTGTGAAGATTGAAAAAGGCGGCTGGGCAGTAATCTTTGCGCTCGGCCTGGGGCTGGTAGGATACAGCCTAAATAAGTACGGCATCCTGGACAAGTTGATTCCGGGAGCTAAGGTGCGCGAATCGACCGAGATTGGCAAGATCGACTTGCCGACGGCGACGACGACTGCCGCGTCGAACGTGACGGCGGCGGCGTTGCCTGGATCGAAGCGCGGGTGCGACAACAAGGACGAGATCCGCTTTTATCACTGGGCGTGGAACGCACAAATGGGATTGATGTTCGCGACCGGCGGGCCGCAATCGAGCGACGGAAGCTTGATGTGTAAAGAAGGCGCGAACGTGCGTTTCGTCCGCGAAGACGACGCGGGCAAGATGCAGGAGGCGCTAGTGGCGTTCGCGACGGAGCTAAAGGGCGGCTCGCGGAATCCTTCGAAGGGCGCGCACTTTGTGGCGATCATGGGCGACGGCGCGGCGACATTCTTGAAGGGCTTGAACGATACCCTGAAGAAGCTCGGAACCGACTACACGGCCAAGGTCGTTGGCTCGGCGGGTTACTCGCGCGGCGAGGACAAGTTCATGGGGCCGCCGGCGTGGAAGCAGAATCCGCAGGCATCGCGCGGCGGGCTTGTCGCCGGCTATCTTCGCGACGGCGATTGGAACATTGCGCAGAAGTGGCTCGGCGATAACAGCCTGTGCAACAACCCGGATGAGAAGACGTACGATCCGAAGTGCTTGAACTGGGTGGCGGCGAGCGACTATATCGACGCGGGCGAGAAGTACATCTCCGGCTACTGCGAAGAGCGCGCCGTCGTCGACAAAGGCAAGAAGACCGGCGAAAAGAAGCGCGTGTGCGTGAACGGCGTCGTCACGTGGACGCCCGGCGATGTAAACGTCGCGAAGAAAAAGGGCGGGCTGGTGTCGATCGTGTCGACGAAGGAGTACAGCGCGCAGATGCCGAACGTCATCATCGGCATTGATAGGTGGATGAAGGACAATCGCGCGACGGTGGAAGGCATGCTGAAGGCGACCTTCGACGGCGGCGATCAGGTGAAGGCGCATCCGGCCGCGTTGAAGCACGCCGCGCAGGTTTCGACCGTTGTCTATCACGAGTCCAACGCCGACTACAACTACTGGGAGCGCTACTACAACGGCGTGACCGAGACCGATAAACAGGGCTTGCAGGTGGAGTTGGGCGGATCGACGGTGAACAATCTGGCCGACAATCTGCTGCTGTTCGGGCTGACAAAAGGATCGGCGAACGTATTCGCGGCGACGTATCAGGTGTTCGGCGATATCGTGGTGAAGCAGTATCCGGACCTGGTGCCCAGCTACTATCCGGTGGCCGAGATTCTGGACACCAGCTACATCGAAAACATCGCGGCGAAGACAGGTACATCGATGACGCCGGCGACGGTGCCGTCGTTCTCGGCTTCCGATAAGGTGGCGAACGTGGTCAGCCGGCGCGCGTGGAACATCACGTTCGATACGGGCAAGGCGACATTCACCGCGTACGCGAAGACGGATCTCGATCAGATGTTGAAAGACTTGCTGGTGGCGGGTTCGACGTCGGTCGAAATTCACGGGCACACGGATTCGGTCGGCGATGCGAACGCCAACATGCAGCTTTCCGAAGCGCGTTCGTTCGCGGTGAAGAAGTGGCTGGAAGAGCAATCCTCAGTCAACTTCCCCGAGGGCCGTCTGCGCGTGTTCGCGCACGGGCAGCAGAATCCCGTGGCGCCGAATTCGACCGAAGATGGCCGGGCGAAGAACCGGCGCGTTGAGATTGTCATCGGCACGACAAAGTGAACGACCTGAATCGAGTCTTCGAGCCAAATCACACGGCCACTTCGGGCGCAATGCGCATCGTGGTGGCCGTGCAAATTGTGCTTGCGCTCATGGTGTGGTTTTTCTCGCCGTTTCAAGTGCTGCCGACACCACCGGAGGTGCTGGCCGCGTTGGGCAAACTTTGGATGGAGCAGGGGCTGGGTCAGGAGCTGATCACAAGCTTCGTGCTGAATATTGAGGCGCTGGCCTGGACGGTGGCGACCTCGCTGGCCCTCTGCTACTTCACCGTAATGCCTTTCTTTCGGCCGATTACGAATGCCGTCGCTCGCGGGCGGTTCCTGGGCCTGATCGGCCTGACATTCGTGTTCACGTTGATGGTGGGAGGCGGACATCGATTAAAAGTCGCGTTGCTGGTATTCGGTATGACGGTGTTTTTCGTCACGTCGATGGCGGCCGAGATCGCGGCGATACCGAAGTCCAAGTTCGATCACGCGCGGACACTTCGCATGAGCGAGTGGCGCGTGGTCTGGGAAGTCGTCGTGCTCGGCACGTTCGACAAAGCGATCGAAGTGTTCCGGCAGAACGCGGCGATCGGCTGGATGATGTTGACGATGGTCGAGGGCATTTCTCGCGCGGAGGGCGGGATCGGCGCGATGCTGCTGAATCAGAACAAACACTTTCATCTGGCGGAAGTGTTTGCGATTCAACTCGTGATTCTGACGGTGGGATTAGCGCAGGATTTCGCGATCGGTTTCTTCAAGAAGATCGTGTGCCCGTACGCCGACCTTACACTGGAGCGCCGCTAATGCCGAATGGCTACGAAATTCGCGACCACATTTTGCAGGTGCGAAACGTCTCGCTGAAGCTTGGCGGCAATCAGATCTTGCGCGATTTGAGTTTCGAGATTCGCGACATTCATCGCGACGAACGGACGACGGGACAAATCGTAGGGCTATTGGGGCCGTCGGGAATCGGAAAGACACAGTTGTTCCGGATTTTGGCGGGATTGGGAAAACCGGATTCGGGTGAAGTGCTTGTGGGTTCTCCCGGGAAGAAGGTCGAACGCGGGATGGTTGGCGTCGTCGCGCAGCAGTATCCGCTTTTCGAACACCGCACGGTGTGGAGCAACCTGATAGTGGCGGCGGCGCGCAGCGGGCGAAGCGAGGCCGAAAGCGAAAAGCGCGGCTATGAACTGCTGGAGCGCTTCAAGCTGTTGGACCGTAAAACTTTTTATCCAGCGCAGCTCTCTGGCGGGCAAAGGCAGCGCGTGGCGATCGCCCAACAGATCATGTGTTCGGAGCAGTTCTTGTTGATGGACGAGCCGTTTTCGGGTCTTGATGTCGTTGCGTTGGACGCGGTGCAGGAGTTGATCAACGAAGTGACGCACGCCAACACTCTGAACTCGACAATCGTCGTTAGCCACGATATCGTCGCTGTTTGCGAGATCGCCGACCAGGTGGTGTTGCTGGGCCGCGACGTCGACGAGACGGGGCGCGTCGTGCCGGGCGCGAAGGTGATGGCGACCTACGATCTCGCCGAGCGCGGACTGGCGTGGCGCCGTGGGATTGCATCGGACCCGGAGTTCTTGCGTGTCGTCGAAGAGATTCGGGGCAGGTTCCCCTTGCTGTAGTGCGGATACACTGGTAACTATTGGATGGCCGACGACTACAGATCACAGATCGTCAACAAAGTTGACGACATCGAATCCGGGAGCGTGAACTACTTGAAGGAAGCCTTCAAGTGGCAGTACAACGTGATCGGATTGGCGGGCGCGGCGGCGTTCGCGATTGTGTCGGGCACGGCGTTGCCGATCATTCTCGCGGCGGGACTGGAGATGATGTATCTCGCTGTGGTACCGCAGTCGAGCGCGTTTCGAAGACTGGTGCGGTCGTGGAAATACGCGGCGGATAAGAAGGCGCACGACGAGCGCGTGCGAATGATGCAGAATCACCTCACGCCGATGGTGCGCGAACGGTATACGAAGCTGCAGATGATGACGCAGCAGATTCGCGCAAACTACGCGCGGCTCTCGTCGACATCGCAGATTTTTGTCGATCAGATGGCGCAGCGGCTGGACGGTTTGCTGCTATCTTTCCTGCGGCTGGCAAACGCAGGGATCACCTATACCGATCACTTGCAGAAAGCGAATCCGCGGACAATCGACAAGGATCTTGAAACGCTGCAGCGCGATTTGGCAAAACAACCAGCCAAGGTGCAGGAGATCAATCGCAAACGCATCGAAATTCTGCAGAAGCGACAGGAGCGGTTTCGGAAGATCGTCGATGACCTGCAAGTGATCAACGTGCAGTGCGAAGCGATCGAGGACGTGCTGGAGTTAATCCGCGATCAGTCGGTAAGTTTGACCGATCCGCAGATCGTGACCGAAAAGCTGGACGGGCTGATCACCGACGTGGAGCATACGGAGGCGACGGTGCGCGAGATCGAAGACTTCTTCGCGGTGGCCGGCGGGATGGAAGATACGATCGCGCCGATGCCGTCGGCGACGGCCGAGTCGCTGAATCCGTTTAATCGTTCGGGACGAGGGCGCAATGTCAACTAACGCGAAGGCCGCACCGCTGGAAGGCCTGCCGGGCTGGGCGCGCGAGCTTAGCGAGAAGTATTACTCGGGCGCTTTCGTGCAGTTCGTGCTGCATCAAAATGTGCACGACCTGGTGCCGCTACGGCGCAACGGCGGAGTCGAATTTCTGTCGCTCAAGGACTCCTTGCAGAAGGGGCTCTTCGGGCAGCGGCAGATCGTGTTCGATTACGATCGCGGGGGCGGGCTGTCGTTCTCGACCAACGAAATGCAAGCGGATTTTCGTTCGGCGCTTGGGGGCTACGATTCGTTTCACGGAACGAATTACGCCGGAGGCTTGCCGCGCAATCCCGATGGCGTCCTGAACATCCTCGACAACTACTTTCGGCTGCGCCTGCTCGACAATCGCAAGATCGCGTTTTCGATTTCGTACGCGGAGACGATCATTCCGGGCGGCGATGCGCATGGCCTTTCGCCAGAGGACCGCAACGCGCTGGTGATCCTGAAACGCTGGGCCCATAATCCGGTGTTTCTGCGCAACGATGTGACGATCTGTTTGATCGCCGAAAATCTGCTGGAGCTGAATCAGAGCATCGTGCAACATCCGGGCGTGGCGGCGATAGCGCTGCCATTGCCCGATGAGGCCGAGCGTCTGGAGTTCATAGAGTGGCAGTTGAAGCAGACCCCGCTGCCGGAGGGATCGGACGTATCGCCGGCCGTGCTGGCGAATTTGACGAGCGGCTTGAAGCGAGTGCAGTTGGCGGGGTTGTTGGCGCATGCACATCACAACAAGGCCGCGCTAACGGCTAAGGAACTGGGCCGGCGAAAGCGCGAGTTGATTGAAGCGGAATCGGGCGGCATGCTCGAGTTCGTGCAAACGCGGTTCAACTTGTCGAACGTGTCGGGTTCGGCGGCGGCGAAACAGCTGTTGTCGGACGCGGCGACGGCAATCCGCGCGGGCCGGCGCGATGTGGTGCCGATGGGCTACGTGTTGTGCGGTCCGGTGGGTACGGGCAAGACATTTCTGGCGACGTGTTTCGCGGGCGACGTCGGCATTCCCGCTGTTGTACTGAAAAATTTCCGCAGCATGTGGCAAGGGCAGACGGAATCGAACCTCGAACGGGTGCTGGCCTTGTTGAAGGCGATGAGTCCGATTATGGTGATCGTCGACGAAGCCGATGCGCAGTTGGGCGATCGCTCGTCGTCGGGCGATTCGGGCGTAAACAATCGGGTGTTTGCGCAGATTGCGCAGTTCATGGGGAACACGGAGAATCGCGGCAAGGTGATTTGGTTCTTGCTGACGTGCCGGCCGGATCTGCTGCCGGTCGACTTGAAGCGGCAGGGACGCGCCGAGGAGCATCTCGCGCTGTTCTATCCGGACACCGATGAAGACAGGCTCGCGATGCTGCGCGTGATGATGAAAAAGACCGGCGTAAAGCTGGCGTCGGAGGCGGTGGAGAAGCTGTTTCTGGAGAAAGCGGGGTCGATGTCGGGCGCCGATATCGAGGCGATCCTCGTGCGTGCGTCCATGAAGAGCGCGCTGGAAAAAGAAGCTTCCGTCGATGCCGCCGATCTGCAACACGTGCTCGAAGATTTCATTCCGCCGTCGTATCCGGCAGAGATTGAAATGCAGACGCTCATCGCGGTGAGCGAGTGCACGCGGCGAAGTTTGCTGCCGTCGAAGTATCGCGACATGCCGCGCGAGGAGTTGGCGCAGCGGATTGCGTTTCTAAAGGCGCAAGTGGATTAGACGAAGAACCGCTCGAACGAATCGGCTACAACTTGCGGCGCCTCTTCGGGAAGATAGTGGCCGGTGTCGAGTGGGCCGCCGGTCACGTCAGCGGCCTCCTCCTTCCAGATGGAGAGAAGATTCTTGCTGTAGAAGCGGCCGGTGTGGCTGCGCGCGCCCCACAAAACCAGCGTCGGCGCTGCGATCTTGCGGCCTGCCTTGTTGTCGGCTTCGTCGTGCTCGAGGTCAATCGTAGCGGCGGCGCGGTAGTCTTCGCAGGAGCCGTGAATCGTTTTGCGCGTGAAACAGCGGATGTATTCGGCGAGCGCGCGATCGTCCATAAAAGCGGGCTTACCAGCACGGCCGAGATGGCGCATGACGAACTCGCGCGCCGGAATTGCGGCAATCATCCGTTCAAACATTTCGTCGGGCTGGGCCATGAAGCTCCAGTGCCAGGAGTTGAGGATCCAGTCGCGCGACGTGTTGGCCCAGACATGGCGCGTCGGCAGGATGTCGAGCAGCGCTATCTTGCGAACGCGTTCCGGGTGATCGAGCGCCATGCGGTGCGCCGTGCGCGCGCCGCGGTCGTGGCCCGCAACAAAGAAGCGGTCGAAACCGAGCGCGGCCATCACGTCGATCTGATCCTTCGCCATCGCGCGAAATGAATAGTTGATGTGTTTCGCGCCGCCGTCGGTTGGGCCTACGCTGTCTCCATAGCCGCGCAAGTCGGCCACAACGACGCGATACCGCGTGGCCAGACGCGCAGCCATTTGGTGCCAGCAGACGTGCGACTGCGGATTGCCGTGAAGCAGTAGCAGAGGTGCGCCGGCGCCTCCGTGCCGCAAGAATATTTCCGCGCCATTCGTGCGCACCCATCGTGGCTCGAAGCCGGGGAACAGGCCGTTGTCTGGCGGAATCGAACGCACGGTCTGCGCTTGCAGCAGATGTGCTCCCAAGGCCGAAGCCACGAAGCGACGACGATCTCGCTGATTCATTGCGACAGTATACGATCAATCAAATACAACTGCCGGCCGCCATTGTGCGCGGAGTCGATGACGACCTTTGTGCCGTCGGGACTTGATCGCGGATGCGTGTCGCAGCGCCATTCGCCGGTGTATTCGGGAGGCGCGTGAAAGCTGCCGAGCGGGCGCTTTTCGCCGCTGGCGACGTTGTAGAGAAACACGTTCTGATTGCGCTGCCTATCGGGATAGGTGTCGTTGAGGATCCACTGTTTGTTCAAGTATGTGCAGTGGCCGTTGACGGTCATGACGTTTTCGCCGATGACTTCGACTTGATCGGTCTTGTCCTTGTAGAGGTAAAACTTGTCGCCCTTGGACGGATGCCACGCCCAGGCGAGAATGTGTTGCGGATCGCGCCAGATGAAGTGCGACGTTTTGCCGTGGGGATCGGTGATGTAAAGATCGCGGCCATCGGCGGCCGCGGTGAAGAGACGCGTCGAAAAACTGCGTCCTTCTTTGTCCCCGCGCCAGCGATGGAGGAAGATGAACCGCTTTCCGTCGGGGCTGATCAACAGGTGATTGAACCAGTGCTTTGCGTTGTTGGAGTAGCCGGGCGGGTAGGGCACGCGAGCAGCGTCGGCGACCGAAACAAGAAGTTTGCGAGCGCCGGTTTTCATATCGACGCGCCAGATGCCGATGTCCTCGGGGATCAACTTCGCCTCATTGGGATCGGGCACGCCGGCGTAACCGTAGCCGGGGCGTACGTCGTTCAATCGGCGGAAATCGCAGGTGATGGCCCATTTACCGTCTGGACTGAGCGTGTAGATTGGCGAAGGAATGGTGCGCTTCTTGCCGCTCTTGATGTTGACGATGTGGCAGACGAAATCGCCGTCGACGCGGTCGTTCCAGACGACTTCGTCTTTCGAGCCGGGAACGAATTGCAGCATGCAGCCCTGCTGCCAATTCCACGCGCGCGATTCGCCGAGGTCGATCCAGCGGTCGTTGTCGCCGGTATCGACCATGCCCACGCGGATCGTGTCGCCGGCGCGTGGCGAGCGATGTTCGAAGGCGACTTCGTTGGCCAGGATGTAGCGGCCGGTAGGATCGAACTCGAGCTTGTCGTAGTAGCCGAACCAGTGAAATTTCGGACCGCGGGTGAGTTGGCGCACGGAAGCGGCGCCGCGGAGCGCGAGCGCCGCGGCGAGAATTGCGCGGCGAGAGAGTGGCAACATAGTTTCTAGTGGATCACGTCGTCCTATGCTGGCGCATGGAGTCGCCGATCGGCCCGTTGGTGCTGGCGGGCGACGGCGAGGTGTTGACGCACATTCGCTTTCATGGCGTCAGCCAGGCCAACTGGCGCGAGGCGCCGGAGCCGTTCGTCGACGCCGTTGCGCAACTACGCGCGTATTTCGCGGGCGAGTTGACGGCGTTCGATCTCGCATTCCGGCCGCACGGGACACCGTTTCAGCAAAGCGTGTGGAAAGCGCTCGCCGGCATACCATATGGCGAGACGACATCGTACGGCGCGATCGCGAAGTCGATTGGTAAACCGGACGCGGTGCGCGCGGTCGGCGCGGCGAACGGTGCGAATCCGATTCCGATTGTGATTCCCTGTCATCGCGTGATCGGCGCGAGCGGGAAGTTGACGGGCTTCGGCGGAGGGCTTGACGTGAAAGAAAAATTGTTGCGATTGGAGAGCCGTCAGTTGCGCATGCTATAAAACGGTATGGCCATGTTGCGAGAACTCGAAGTCGGTTTGATGTTTTGGGCCGATCACGAACCCCTGAAGATGATTCGCGCGGTGAAGTCGCTGGGGCTGCGGTGCGGGCACCTGGGATTCACGGGCGCGGTGAATTTCGACGGGTTGGGCGAAGTCTACAAGAAAGCGCTCGCCGATGAAGACTTCACCGTGACCGCTGTTTTTGCGGCTTACGACGGCGAGAGCTACGCCGACGTGCCGACCGTGCAGCAGACGGTCGGCTTCATTCCTCCAGCGACGCGGGAGGCGCGCGAGAAGCGTACCTACGAAGTGATCGAGATGACCGCGGCGATCGGCGTGCCGATCTTTGCGTGCCACATCGGCTTCGTGCCGGAAGATCACACCGATCCCGTGTACGCGCCGGTGCGCGACATGGTCCGCCGTATCTGTGATTACTGCGCGGCGAAGAACATCATGTTCGCGCTGGAGACTGGGCAGGAGCCGGCCGAGTCGTTGCTGCATTTTCTGGAAGACGTCGCGCGGCCGAACTTGAAGATCAACTTCGATCCGGCGAATCTGATCTTGTACGGAACCAGCGAGCCGATCGCGGCGCTGAAACTTGTCGGCAAGCATGTTGTATCGTGCCATGCGAAGGACGGGAATTGGCCGACGGCGCCGGGCACGCTCGGCACGGAAATGCCGCTGGGCGAGGGTTCCGTCGGCATGGCGAGCTTTGTCAATACGCTGAAGGAAATCGGCTACAAAGGGGCGTTAACGATTGAGCGCGAGGTGTCACTCGATCAGGACATGGACGATCGCCATCAGGCCAAGTTGTCGCATGTGGACGACATCATGAAGGCCATCGGGTTGCTCGAATCGCTGCGAGGTTAGGTGGCGAGGCGCGTTCCGATTGAGCGCTGGACGAGCGGCGGGCCTTCGCATGATTCCGACTGGCTGGCGGAGGAAGCGCCGCTGGCGATTGATGTCGTATATCGATTCAAGGACCAGTCGCGCGTGGCGCGCTGGGGTATCACGCTGCGTACGCCGGGGCAGGACGCGGAGTTGGCGCTTGGACTATTGTTCAGCGAAGGGCGCATCGAGAGTATTGGAGACATCGTGTCTATCGAGCCGTCGGATGGATCGATTCGCGTGACGCTCGCGGCGCATGTCGATTACGATCCGGCGCGTGCTCGTTTGGCGACGGCGGCGTGCGGCTTCTGCGGATCGGCGGATCTGCCGTCCGTTGAAGCGTTGGGCGATGACGGATTTCGGCTCTCCTATGCGGCGCTGGAACAGCTACCGCGCGCGCTGCATTTGGCGCAGCCGCGGTTTCACGAGAGCGGTGCGACGCACGCGGCGGCGTTGTTTGGAGGCGATGGCGTTATCGGCGCGATGCAGGAAGATATCGGGCGGCACAACGCGGTGGACAAGTTGATCGGTGAAGCGCTGCGCGAAGGACGTGTGCCGCTGTCCCGGTGCGGACTGCTGCTGAGTGGCCGCGCGGGGTATGAGTTGCTGCAGAAAGCGGCACATGCGGGCATACCGTTTGTGGCGGCGATTGGGGCGCCGTCAACGCTTTCAGTGGACGTGGCGCGAGCCGCGAATATCACGTTGGCGGGATTCGTGCGCGAAGGGCGGGCGAACGTGTATACGGGGACGTGGCGGGTCGTATAAGGTGTGAACTTTTTTCTAGAGCCCCATCCGCCTATGTGGACAATTTTTCGCACAGTACTTTCGCGCGCTGAGAGCTAAGGTCGCGCGATGTGCGTGAAACCCCTATAAACAGGCCCTCCGGCGCGCTGTCCTTAGTTTTTGCCGGGACAATTTGTCCTCGCCGTTAACAACGGCAACCGAATTGCCTAGACAATCGGGCCGTCACCGCGCGAGGGGCGAACACACGACCTCTCGATCAATTTGGAGGATCAACTTGCAAGCCGCACGGATGCTGCTCTGTGGGCTAGGTGTGCTCTCCCTCACACTTAGCTCGGCCTGGGCTGTTACGCCCGGAACCGCTAAAGGAACTGGCCTTTACGGCGACTACTACGCGACCAATGACTTGTCCGGAAGCACAAAGCTGCGCCGGACCGACCGAGTAATCAGCTTCGACTGGGGCATGGGATCGCCCTATGCAACACTGCCGCAGGATTCGTTTTCGATCCGCTGGAGCGGCGAGATTGAACCGCCAGTAAGCGGCGATTATGTTTTCGCCACGCAAGGCGATGACAGCGCGCGCCTGTGGGTCAATGGCCGCAAACTGATCGACGATTGGGAAACACAAGCATCGACGAAGAATACCGCGGCCAAGCTGCGGCTGGAAGCGGGACGTCGTTATTCGATCCGCGTCGATCACTTCGAAGCGGGCGGAACGGCCGCATTCAAGCTGTTGTGGTCGTATCCAGGACAAGCCGAGCAGGTGGTTCCGCAGGCGCGACTTTACGTGCCCGCGCGCGTGGACTACTTGAGCGATCTGCCGATGATGAGTTCGCGCAACGGGCTGGGACCGGTCGAGCGTGACATGTCAAACGGCGGTTCGGCGAGCGGAGACGGAAAGCCGCTGACTGTCGAAGGAGTATCGTTTGCGAAAGGACTTGGCGTGGCGGCGGACAGCGAAGTCGTCTACGACCTCGCCCGGCGATACGACGACTTTCGCGTGACGCTCGGGATGGACGACACGACGGGCGCACGGGGTTCGGCGGTGTTCGAGATTTGGGTGGACGGCGTGCTCGAATACACGAGTCCGATGATGCGCGGCGACACGCCAGGGCAGTTCGCGCGCGTCGATGTCACGGGACGCAGCTACTTGAAGCTGGTCGTCAAAAACGGTGGAGACGGCTCCGCGATGGACCTGGCGAACTGGGCCGATGCCCACATGGTGCTGCAATCGGGCGGTCCCGCGCCGGCGCCATCGCCGGATATGGATCCGTACTTGAGCGAGTTGGCGTGGAAGTCCGCCACATCAGCCTGGGGTCCGATCGAACGCGACATGTCGAACGGCGAGCAACTGGCGCGCGATGGGAAACAGCTCTCGATCGCGGGGCGCAAGTATACCTACGGCCTCGGCGTGCATGCGAAGTCGGAGATTGTCTTCGACATCGATAAAGACTTCTCGCGCTTCGTGGCCGATGTGGGCGTCGATGATGAGGTGGCGCCGGGAAAGGGCTCGGTGATTTTTTGGAGTTGTCCCCAAATCTGAGACACG
>VFZW01000182.1 GCA_016871055.1 Acidobacteriota bacterium | reverse complement strand
TCGAAACCGCATACTACAAGGCCGACCGCGCTATCGAGGACATCGTCAAGTTACTCGCTGCGTAACTTCGTTTGTTGCAGTACTCTGATTTAGAATCTTCGATTCTAGAATCTAGTGTCGGAGTCTTGAGAGTGTTTTCGAGTCGCAACGGCGCACGCCCCATGTACAGGACCGTTTGGACCACATGCTTTTCCTGCGTGCAGAGGAAATAGTAGTAGTAGCCGAGCATTCGCAGACCGAAACCCGCCTCGTTGGAAGCCTGGAATTCGACGTGATGTATCTCGCCGTCGCTGTTGCGGGCAACCATATCGGCGCGTTTGTTGGAAACTTGCGGCTGTTCGGCCGACAGGTACTCCTCGACCTGACCGCGAAAGAGCCTGCGGCGAATGATGCCGTCGCCCGGGTGCAGGAATACCGTCTTTACCGTAACGTCGATGATTTGCGCCATGCCTGAGTGTAATGCAGCCAACGCCGCCGGTTGATAGTTAAGTCAAATGACCGCGCAAGGCACCTCGCCAGTGCTCACCACCAACCGCAAGGCGCTCAAGATCAACCTCGACCCCCTTCGCTACGGCTCGTTCGCCGAGATCGGCGCGGGCCAGGAAGTCGCCCGCTGGTTCTTCCAAGTCGGTGGCGCGGCGGGCACGATCGCCAAGTCAACCTCGGCCTACGACATGGCCGTCAGCGATGCCATCTACGGCCCCAGCAAGCGCTAGGTCTCGCGCGAACGATTAATGGCCATGCTCGACTGCGAACACGAGACCAACCTGCGAACACCCGCCGCCGCACGGGGCGACAAGACCGCATTCTTTACCTTCGCCGATACGGTCTCGGCGCGGAACTTCCGCGGCACCAACGAATGCCACGGCTGGATGGGCGTAAAGTTCCAGGTAAATCCGAACGACGCCGTCAGCCAGATCATCGTTCACGTCCGCATGCTCGACAACCAGAACACGCTGCAGCAGGACGCACTCGGCATCGTCGGCGTGAATCTGCTGTACGCCGCGTTTTATCTGCGCGACAAGCCGCATGAGTTGCTCAAGTCGCTGCTCGACAATCTCAACACCGAGCGCGTCGAGATCGACATGGTCGAATTTTCCGGCGATGCCTACAAGCATGTCGACAACCGCGCCGTGAGTTTGAAACTCGTGCAGCTTGGCCTCACCGGCGCCGCGATGTTCGGACCATCCGGCGACGTCTTGCAGCCTTCGGAAATCCTTCGCAAGAAGCCGGTGCTCGTCGAACGCGGCAGCTTTCGCCCGGTCACCAAGGTCAACATCGATATCATCGACTGCGCCTTGAAACAGTTCGCGGCCGATCTCGCCGTCGAGCCAAACCAGATCGTCGAACTCATGGAAATCAACCTGCGGCCCTTGCTGGCCGATGGCGAACTGGACCTCACCGACTTCCTCGCGCGCGCCGATCTCCTACGTGTCGCGGGCAAGACCGTGCTCATCTCGGACTACTTTGAATACTACCGGCTGGCTGGCTATCTGGCCCGCTACACGCAAGAGCAGATTGCCGTGACGATGGGCGTGCCGAGCCTACTCGATCTCTTCAAAGAGGAATACTACAGCGCTCTCGAAGGCGGCATCCTCGAAGCGTTCGGCAAGCTGTTCACAAAAAAGATGCGGATCTACGTCTATCCGTACCAGGATCCCGAGACCGGGGCGATCCACACCGCCAAGACCGTCGCCATTCCCGACGATGAGCGCAACATCTTCGAGCACCTGGAAGAGCGTGGCCGGATCAAGCCCATAGAGGGCTACGACGCTTCGTTGCTGCCGATCTTCTCGCGCGACGTGTTGAAGCGCATCAAGAACGGCGACGCCTCGTGGGAGACGATGGTGCCGCCCGAGATCGCGGCGATCATCAAGTCGAAGCGCCTGTTCGGCTTCAGCGATTGAACGGGTAGTCCTGCACCCAGTTAAAGCCGCGGTTGACGAGATTAAACTTGGAGCGGTCGTGCAGTTTGCATTCCAGGTGAAGCGTGCGGCCGTCGATGACGCCGTCGATGATCAAGCGATCGTCGCCTTCGCGTTTGTAACGCAACACGGCCTTCGATTTGTCGATCGTAATCGTGCCGGCCGTGCAGTTGACGGATGGCCGCCGAACTTGTCGTCCATGCGCTGAAAGGCGAACCCATTCGGACGATCGAAGATCAGACGGCGATAACGGTCGTTGTCGGTGAGCAGCGGCGGCTTTACCTCGCCGTTGACGGTAAAAGTCTCGATGTTCCTAATCCCATACAGCGCCGACTTTGGCGCGCCGCCGCCGTATTGAAACCAGCCTGACCGCGCGCCGAAGCCTTGAATGCCAACGCTACAAACGAGCAGCGCGATCTGCGCGATGGTGGCTCATCGGCCCGCTCGCGGCGTCAGTACAGCTTCGAGAAGCCGCTTCAACTCCGGCAACAGAAGAAATATCGACATCAGCATCAAGTGAAAAGAGAGCAGCTTTACGGGCACATCGTAGGTCATGTTCAGAACGAAGACCTCCGCGACCGCGGCCAGACATACAAGTGCTCCAAGCAAAGATGTTCGCGGAGTTAACAGCAAGATGCCGCCGATCAACTCCACGGACCCAACGAAAATCTCCTACGCAGGCGATGCGCCGACCGAGGACCACAGCACACCCATCGGCGAAAACGTCCCGTACGGTTGCACCAGACGCGTCAGACTCGGAAATGGTATCTCGAGTGGCACGACTTTCGCGAAGCCATAGCTAATCATCTGTGTTCCTACCGCAAAGCGGAGGAAGAGATGAAACCATCCGTGGAGCGCCTGATAACTCGGCCGTTTCCAATCAAGCGCCGACCAAGCGAGTGTGCCTGCGATGGAGAAACACACGATGCAGAACAGCCAGATCCAGTCGTACGCCTTGTCGCCGCTGGCCCTGTAAATCAATGCATCGTGTATCCAAACACATGGACGCCCGTCCACTCCACCAGCGCGACGAAAGGCGGAAGCGTTCCCAAGCGATAGAAGTACTCGCCAACAAACGGGATCATTCCGGACAGGATTTGCGTGCTTACGCAGTACAGGCCGAAATGGAGAAACGCGAATCGAAACGCTCCGCGCTGAAGGAGACTCCAGCGAACCTCGCTATCGAACGACACCCAGCTTGTCCAGCGGCCAGTACACAAAGACCGCCTTCCCATAAATGTATTTGCGCGGCACCGGGCCCCAGCCGCGTGAGTCGTGCGACGCGCTGCGATGATCGCCCATCACATAGAACTGATCGTCGGGCACGGTGACGCGCCCCACCGTCATGTGGTCGCGGAACTCTTCGGGAACGTAGGGCTCATTGATCGGGTTGCCGTTGACTCTCACGCCGCCGTCGACAACCTCAACCACATCGCCCGGAAGTCCGATCACGCGCTTGATGTAGGACTTCGACGGGTCGCGCGGAAACCAAAACACGACCGTGTCGCCGCGCTCGATCGAGCCAAGTCCGAAACGATAGACGAACTTATTGATGAAGATGCGCTCCTGGTCCTCAAGCGCGGGCATCATACTGGTGCCTTCCACCTTTACCGGCTGATACAAGAACAGAATGATGACCACCGCGATCACAACGGCCAGCATCAGGTCGCGCAGCCAATACGCCGCGCCAAGCAGCAAATGCTTGGTCTCGGTGGGCTTGGGTTGTTCTTCTGATGTCACGGATCTACTACGCTGAATTGTAACGTGAAATGAACGGCAAATCGGTGGGGCTCATCATTCCGGCACTGAACGAAGAGGCATGTTTGCCTTCCCTCTTAGACGCGTTGCCTCGCAATTTGTTTCATACCATCATCGTCGCCGACAACGGTTCGACCGACGCGACAGCGCAGGTAGCGCGCGAGCGCGGCGCCGTTGTTGTATCGGAACCGGAGCGCGGGTACGGCGCAGCCTCGCTGAGGGCCATCTCGGCGCTGTCGGCGGACATCGAAATCGTCGTTTGGATGCAGGCGGACCTTTCCGAAGATCCGTCGGAACTCTCGCTGCTGATCGATCCAATCGCGCGCGGCGAACGCGATCTGGTAATGGGCCGGCGCATCGGCGAAAAGGGCGCGCTACTGCCACATCAGGAATTCGGCAACAAGCTCGCGTGCTTTCTGATGCGATTGATCTGGGGCCACCGCTACGAGGATCTCGGACCGTTCCGCGCGATCCGCCGCGATGCGCTGGACGCGCTGCGAATGCAAGACCGCAACTATGGATGGACCATCGAGATGCAGATCAAGGCGATCCAACATGGTCTTCGCGTCCTCGAAGTCCCCACACGGTATCGCAAACGCATCGCCGGCGAAAACAAAGTCTCTGGTAATCTGCGCGCCTCACTGCGCGCGGGCTGGGTCATTTTGGCGACGGTGTTCCGCTACTGGCGCCGCGCCGAGCCAAGATAAATCGCGTTGAGCAAGAGCTTGAACGTGCCGAACGGCTGGCCGCGATGTTGCACCCGGAAACCGTACATCACCACGCGGCCCTTGCCGTGGAACGCCTCGACCAGCACGCTCTTGCCAAGCACCGCGCGCTCACCGCTCACCCATCCGGAAGCCAGCAAATCGCGCCGCGCGAAGTTCACAATCGACCGCGCCGACGGCCCCGTCGTGTCCATAATCGGTCCCGATTGCGAAAACACAATCGCGTCCTTCTGCATGCCGAACGCGATCGGACTCGTCGTATCGACGGTCGCGCGGAGCAACGAGCCAGGCGAATAAAACCCAGTCTCCGAACTGCGCGCCGAAGTCCTCGCGGCAAGCGGCAGAAATTGCATCGGCAACTCCGAGGCACTGGACAACGTAAGCAGCGTGCCACCTTCGCGGACGAACGCTTCGATCGCCGCCACGCCCTGCGCACCGATGCCGCCGACGTGTTCCGGCCGCGGCCGCGGCGCACCGCGATTCGGATTGTTCATGTCGCCTTCGTCCCCGCCGCCGTTATCGCGAAGACCGTGCATGATCGAATCGGCGCCCTGCTGCGCGAACAGAATCGTGTCGAATTTTCCGCGCAACTGACCCGACTGCACCGCGGCGTTGTCCAGCGTTGTATACGGAACCTTGAACGTATCGAGCAGCCACTCGGTCCAACCCGTGTCCATGTTGGCGGTGAACGGCTTGTAGAGCGCTAGGCGCGGCTTTCGAAGCTCCCACGCGTAACCGCTTTCGACGAGCTTGCCGTCGGACGTCCAACCCGCCGATTGTCCCGCGGCGAGCATCTGCGCCAGCTTCAAATACGCGCCGTTCTCGCGCGAATCGAGCCGGAGTTCCGCTTGCGGAACCTCCTTTCCGGCCGTGAGCGATGACGTGTCGAAGCGATCGTTGATGCGGTCGACGCGCACGCCCATCTGCATCGGAAGCGTCCAGCCGGCGACGTCGTACGGACGTTTGGTCGGACCCGCCGTTCCGCTGCGCAACTCCGGATAATGTTGCGGATCCATCAGATCGACCAGGTACGAACGGAACGCCTGCGCGGCCCGAATCACATACGAGCCCGCGGGATAAACCTTGTCTCCAACACGGATCTCTGCTCTTGCTTGTTCGACATCGAGCCCGCCGAGTTGCAGCCGCCGCAGCATCTCATGCGCCGACCAACGATCCCATTGATCCGGCGGCACGACATACGCGAACGGCGCGGCCGATTTTCCTTTCTCGATGTTCTGCGTCGCGAGATCCCACGCTTTGTAAATCCAGTGTTCCTGCATCGACGCGGCGAGATTCAAGATCGCCATATCGGCCGTCTGCATGTAGTCGATCGCATCGCGCGTGGTCCATTTGCCGCCGAACCAAGGCGAGTAGAAGATCGTCGGCGTCTTCGTCGGGATGCCGTTGGCGAATCGGTCTGGAAAATCGGCGACCTTGTATTCGCGCGGCTGCGCATACGGCTGCATCGCGGTCTCGGTCAGGATGCCGTGCATGTTGTGAAACGCGGGCGCGCTGCGCAAGCCGCCGTTCCACCAGCCGTCGAAGCCGTGATAACTCAGGACGCCGGTCTTCCCTTCCCGCGCCAACCGCTCGCGCATCGCCGAACCGATCATGTTGATGCCCTCCATCACCGACTGCGGAATCGCCGGATTCAGCGGCTCGGCATACGGCGGCACGAACATGCGCGCGGGAAAAGCGGGTGCTTGATGCTGGTTGTACATGATCTGCGGATACCACTCTTGAAACAGCAGCCGGCCGGTGTGTCGCGTCTCTTCGAGATTGAACATGAACCAATCGCGGTTGTTATCGTGCCCGGAGTATTTCTGATACAGCTCGGGCAGTGACGCTTCGACGTGCGGCGTGCCGAGGTTCTTGCGATACCAATGCGCGATCAGGTCTTGGCCATCGGGGTTGATAACCGGTACATGCACGAGGATCACGCGCTCGCGAATGCGCTTCACTTCATCGGACTCGCCGGCGACGATTGCGTAGGCGAGTTCCGGCGATCCTTGCGGACACGCCGCTTCCGACGAGTGAATGCCCGCGTCGATCCACACGAAGACCTTGCCCTCGCGCGCAATGCGCGCGGCTTCTTCCTTCGACGCGAGGCCCAGCGCCATGCGCCTGTTCATCTCTTTGTATTTGTCGAGACTGCGGATATTGTCTTCGGAGCTGATGATGGACACATACATCGGCTTGCCCATCGAGGACTTGCCATACTGCATCAGCTTTATGCGCGGCGACGCCTTTTCGAGCTTCTGGTAGTAGCCGATGATTTCGGTGTAGTCGGCAAGTTTGTAATCGGTTCCGGGACGATAACCGAAGTGCTCGGTTGGGGTAGGAACCGCGGCGCGAAGAACACCAATGAAAAGGAAAAGGCCGGCTCGAGAGACCATGAGAGAATCTTACTATGGCGTATGTTTCGCAGAGGCCTTTCCGCGTCGGCCTGGTGCAGATGTCGTGTTCGGCTGACCCGGCGAAGAACCTCGAAAAAGCCGCGGAGAAGGTCCGCGAAGCCGCGCGCGCGGGCGCGCAGATCGTGTGCTTGCAGGAGTTGTTTCGCTCACAGTATTTTTGCCGTGAGGAAGACGCGCGGTTGTTCGATTTGGCCGAGTCGATTCCTGGGCCGTCGACCGAGGTGATGGCGAAGTTGGCGAAAGAACACGATGTCGTCATCGTCGCGTCGCTGTTTGAGAAGCGCGCCGAGGGGTTGTATCACAACACCGCTTCGATACTCGACGCCGGCGGCGAAATGCTCGGCATCTTCCGCAAGATGCATATTCCCGACGATCCGCTGTACTTCGAAAAGTTTTACTTTACACCCGGCGATCTCGGCTTCCGCGCGTGGGACACAAAATTCGGGCGCATCGGAGTGTTGGTTTGTTGGGATCAGTGGTATCCCGAAGGTGCGCGGTTAACGGCCATGGACGGCGCGAACATCTTGTTTTATCCGACCGCGATCGGTTGGCATCCGGCCGAAAAAGAAGAATACGGCCCCTCGCAGCTCGATGCGTGGATGACGATTCAGCGCAGCCACGCGATCGCCAACGGGGTTTATGTCGGCGCGGTGAATCGCATCGGTTTCGAGAAAGGCCCGAACGACGCGGGCATCGAGTTCTTCGGTAACTCGTTCATTAGTGATCCGTTCGGTCGCGTGCTGCAACGGGCGTCGCATGATCGCGAAGAGATATTGATTCAGGAGTGCGATCCGAAACTGATCGACGAGACCCGGCGCAATTGGCCATTTTTCCGCGACCGCCGCATCGATCACTATGGAGATCTGACGAAGCGATGGCGAGCGTAGCGAAGTGGCGGATGCCCGCCGAGTGGGAACCGCACGAAGGAACGTGGCTTGCATGGCCGCATGAGAGATCGGATTGGCCTGGCAAGTTCGCGCCGATCCCATTCGTCTACCCGAAGATCATCGCGGCGCTGTCGCAGCACGAAATCGTTCACATCGTTTGTCCAAACGAAGCCAGCCGAAAATTGATTTCGCGCCTCGCGAGGCGCGAAGGAGCCCTGTGGAAAAGCCTGGATTTCCATGAGTTTTCCACAGACCGAAGTTGGGTTCGTGACACAGCGCCGATCTTTACGTTCGAGACCGACTCCGGCGCGCTTGTCGCCACCGATTGGCACTTTAACGGTTGGGCAAAATATCCAAACTGGCAGCGCGACGACAAGCTCCCGGCCCAGATCGCCAAGGCGATAAAGTGCAAGCGTGTGGTTCCGATGGCGAAGGGAAAACGCGTCGTTCTTGAAGGCGGATCGATCGACGTGAACGGCGCGGGCAGTTTACTCACAACCGAAGAATGCCTCTTGAGTCCGATCCAGGCGCGCAATCCGCATCTGACGCGCGAGGAGATCGAAGCGGTTTTGAGCGAATACTTCGGGCTGGATCGCGTGATCTGGCTGTTAAACGGAATCGAAGGCGACGACACACACGGGCATGTCGATGATCTCGCGCGATTCACATCTACGAAGAGCGTCGTCCTTGCGAGCGCACATCCGCGCAAGGACCCGAACGCCGCGATATTGAAAAAGTACAAGGACCTCGACGTCACGTTTCTTCCGATGCCACGGCCGGCTTACTACGCCGGCCAGCTGCTGCCCGCGAGCTACGCGAACTTCTACATCGCCAATCATCAAGTCCTCGTGCCGACCTTTAATGATCCGAACGACCGCGTCGCATTGAACACGCTCGCACGGCTGTTCAAAGACCGCGAAATACGCGGCATCGACTGCTCGGATCTGGTGCTTGGCCTCGGTACGCTGCATTGCATGACGCAGCAGCAGCCCGCCCTGACTTAGCTCAAGGCTGCTACCGTCAGGGATCGGTCGAATCGGTCAAGAAACGAATCGACGTCGCCGCGCATGATATTCAGCGGCGGAGAGATCCGCAAACAGTTGCCGGACAAACCGCCTCGGCCGATGAGCAACCGTTGATCGCGGGCGGCCTCCATGACGCGCACCGTTTCGGCCGTCGCCGGTTCTTTCGTCTTGCGGTCGCGCACGAGCTCGACGGCCTGCATCAGGCCCATGCCTCGAACATCGCCGATCAATGGGTGTTTCTCCTGCAGCACCAGTAAGCCTTCGCGCAGATACGTCCCCATCACCGCCGCATTCGACGACAGCTTCTCCTCGACGATCAAATCGAGAACGGCCTTCGCCGCGGTGGTGGCGATCGGCCCGCCACCGAACGTCGAGATGCTCAGCTTCTTGATCGAATCGGCGATCTCGGCGCGAGCCGACGTTAGCCCGATCGGCAGTCCGTTAGCGAGCCCCTTCGCGGAGGTAATCACGTCGGGAACAACACCGTACTGAGCCATGCCCCACATGCGATCGCCGGTGCGTCCCCACGCCGTCTGCACCTCGTCGGAGATGACGACACCGCCGTACTTTCTCACGATCTCCGCAACGATTCCGAAGTACTCGCGCGGCGGCGTGATGAAGCCGCCGACGCCTTGAATGGGCTCGGCGATTAGCCCCGCGATGCGTCCGTTGGTCGACGTCCGAATCAGTTCGTCCAGATCGGTGGCGCAGCGCAACTCGCAATTCGGATACGTCAGCCCGAAGGAACAACGATAACAGTAGGCGTTGTGCGCGTGCACAAAACCCGCTTGCAGCGCGGGTCCGATGCGCCACGTCGCATTTCCGGTACCCGCCATGGTTAGCGCCGACCGCCCGTGATATGAGTACCGCAACGCAATCATCTCATCCGATCCCGTATAACACCGCGCAGCCATCACCGCGGTTTCATTGGCTTCGGTGCCGCTATTGGTAAAGAACGACTTCCAGCCTGGACCGGGCGCGATCGAAGAGATCGTCCGTGCGAGCGCGGCCTGCGGCTCGGTCGCAAATACCGTCGATGCGTGCTGCAGCGTGTCGAGTTGCTTGTGCACGGCGGCGTTGACGCGATCGTTGCAGTGGCCGACCGAGACCGTCAGAATGCCGCCGAAGAAATCGAGATATTCGTTGCCATCCGCGTCCCAGACATACTGATCCTTGGCGCGCACGAGCACGAGCGGCTCGCCGTAGTAGTGAAACACGCAGGGGAAAAGGCAATCCTGTTGCGCGAGGATGATTTCTTCTTTCGTCATGGGCGTACATTGCATTGTACTCGGCGCAATTCGCTCCGGGCTTTCGCCACGACGGCACGCCGACTCTTGCTCCGCACGAAGCCAACGGAAGCTGTGTGACTCGCAAGCCCGCGCGTTAGAACCGGAACGTGATCGTGATGTTCATGAGTCCCTGCCCGCCGGCGTTCGCCGTTGTGCCTTCGTCGGATGTCGATGTCGAGACCTTTCCGAATGCCGCCGGATTGGTGAAATTGACGGTCGTGTTCGGCGCGGAGAGATTGAACCATTTGAGCGGGTTCTGGAAGTCGAAGCGGAACTCGGTCGTGTAGCGCCCCTTCACCTTCCACTCCTTCGAAGCCGAGAACTGCGTGTCGATGAAACGCTGGCGATCGAAGGTATTGCGCCCGACGTTGCCCATCGTGAATGCGGCCGGATAAGAGAAGTAGCTCATCGATTCGATCAGCTTGTTCTGCGCGGCTTGGACGAATCGATTCGTCCCGATGTCCTGCCAGTTGTCTCGAAGGCGAGCGCGATCACCCGATGAATTCGGCCGCCCGGCGCGTGTGGCGACAACGCCCGGCATGTATTGGAACGGGCTTCCGGCGAAGCCAAACGTGAGAGCGTCGCCGCTTGAGATGCGGTAGAGATAGACCATGTCGAAGCCGCCGAAGACCGCGTTGGTCCAACCGCCTCCGCTGAGCCACTTGCGTCCTTTACCGAATGGCAGTTCGTAGGTCATGCTTCCCGTGTACTGATGCGTGCGATTGTTGCCGCTTTCGGCGCGATCCATGGCGCGCGGCAGCAGATTGTTGCCGCTACTCGAATCGATCACCTTCGAATAGGTGTAGAAAGTAAGGAACGACAGGCCCTTCGAAAGCCTCTTGTCGAGCTTCACCGTACCAGCGTGATAGTTCGACCGCGCGCCGTTTGTCCGGTAGGTGATGCTACCGAAATTCGGATACGGCCGAAAGATCTGCGAGTTCGTCTGAAACGCGCTGAACTGGGCCGGATTCGCCAGGCGCAGGTTGTTCGCCCAATCGTAGGACACGCCGTTCATCTCGCGATTTTCGAAGCCGTTGACCGACGCGTTAGCGGTATAAGTCACTTCAACGAGGTAGTTCGTCGCGAAACTGTGCTGCACGCCGAAGTTCCAATTCATGGTGTAAGGCGAGAGCCGATTGAAGTCGACTCAGGTCGCGCCGCGCCCGCCGTAGTTGACGCCGGCGAATGGGATGGTGCCATCGGCGCGAATGACCGGCTGCAAAAGCAATGCCGCGATCGGCCCTTGGCTCAACTGAAAGCGAGGCCGGAAGTCGCCGTTCGGCGTGTCAATGCGCGCGGTCGCCGAGCCGTATTCTTCAGTCGGTGCGCCAGGCAGGCGTTCATCGACCGTCGACAACGCAAAGCCCGCGCGAATCACCGTGCGATGCGGCAGCGTCCAGGCAAATCCAACTCTCGGCTGAAAGTTGTTCCAGTCCCTTTTATGCAGTTCCTTCGGGTGTGTGATCACGCCGCGAGCTCCCGCGACAACGTTGTCCGCACCGGTTGGATCGAAGCTCGACACCTGCCCGTACTTGTTGTTCGGAGTGCTCTGCGTCTGCCAGCGCATGCCGATGTTAAGCGTGAGGTTTGGCCTTAAGCGCCAGTCGTCTTGCAGGTAGAATGAGTTGATCCAATTGCGCGGCAGATTGCTAAGCAAATTGCGAGTTAGCGAATAGCTGCCGACAGCGCCGGCCATCAACTGGCTGATTGCGTTTCCACCAGTGTTCGGAATCCCGGAGCCGTTCGGATTCAGGCCGTTCGTGCCCGAAAGATTGAACGTGCCCGCGTTGTTGTCACGCGTGTAGTTGTTGCGCCGCAGCCGCATCAGATCGTAGCCAAACTTGAACGCGTGCTTACCGGAAAGCTTGCTCACGTCCTCGCGAAAGTTGATCGTCTCTTCGACGTTAAGGCTCGGATTGGCGACGTTCGGAATGCCGTTGATAACAGGCATCGAACCAGCGCCAACATTTGGAATGCCGAGCAATTTCCCGAAGTCGGTACCATATCCCGGCCACGTCGCGTCGTTGCGGAATCGGTAGTAGTTGAGTCGAGTCTCGCTGATCAGCGTCGGCGTGACCGTGTAGGTTGCACCGATGCCCGAGGTCGTCTGGGTGTCTTTCGAGACTCGCTGCGATGCGTTGTAAAGCAGGTTCACGACGTCGAGATTTGGCGTGAACGCGGTACGAGTGTTGAAGCTCCAATTAAAGAACATCTTGAACTTGGTTGAAAACTGCTGGTCCATGCGGAGACTGTAATTCGCCCAATCGACGGTCTTCTGGCGTGGCAGTTGGAGATTGCCGGAGACGCCGGTCGCCGTTGGAGTGCCCGGAATATTCGGCGATTCCCAAACTTTTTCACTGAGAAACTTCGTCGCCACCGGATCCCATTGCGCCCTCGGAATAATGTTGCCCGGAAACGGCGTGCGCGACCACGTTGTGCCGTTGAGAGCGGTGGGCGCGGATCGTAAATCGCGTTGACGCCAGGGCGGCCGCCGAATGCGAAGTTACCGCTCAGTTCTTCAGGCGTCGGCACGCTCCAGGAAATCTGCTCGCCCTGCCGCTCCATCAGATATTGGCCCGCGAACATGAAAAACGTTTTGTTGCGCCCGTCGTAGAGTTTCGGAATCAAGACCGGGCCGCTGACGTTGAAATCGGGCTGATAGAAGTGCAGACTATTGCCGGTTTGTTCAAAGCGCGCTGGCTGCATGAAGCGGCGACGTTGCATCGGCCCCTCGCGGAACAGAATGCCACCGCCGCCGTGCAGCTGATTGGTGCCGCTCTTCTTTACGATCACGATCGCGCCGCCCGCGGAGTGCCCGTATTCCGCCGGCAGCACCGTCGTGA
>VFZW01000181.1 GCA_016871055.1 Acidobacteriota bacterium | reverse complement strand
CGCGCCTGGACGAACGGCAATTCGCGCTGGCTCGACGCGGTGGCGGGCGGCTGGAGCATCAACGCCATCTATCAGTGGCAGAGCGGCGCCCCGGTGAACTTCGGCAACGTGATCTTCCGCGGCAACGTGCGGGACATCGTAATCCCCTACACCGATCGCACTGTGGAGCGCTGGTTCAACACAAGCGGCTTCGAACGCGACCCCGGCCGCCAACTCGAGAACAACCTGCGGACATTCCCGCTGCGCTTTACAGGCATCCGCGCCGACGGATGGAACAACTGGGATCTGTCACTCTATAAGACGTTCTCGCTGAGCGAGCGTTGGAAGTTGCAGCTACGGGCGGAAGCGGTGGACGCGCTGAATCACGCCCATTTCGGCGGACCGAATGCGGCGCCCACGAATACGCTGTTTGGAACGGTGAACAACACGATCTGGAGCGAGCAGCGAAAGATCACCGTGGCAGCGCGGATTACGTTCTAGCCCGGAGATCTGCTTAGCCGTGCCCGGCGCGAAGTGGCTAACGTGATCCGGCAGGCTGCGCGCGCGTAACGCGGCCTTCGGCGGCGGCGTGAATCGTCCCGCCGGACGCGTGGCCGTAGAGTGCAAGCGTCAATGGGATTTCGGTCGTCTTGTAGTCGAGCCGGCGAAACCGGCCCGCAAGCAGCATCGACTCGCGCTCGACGACCTGGCCTTCGAGCACCACCGTGTAGATCCGATCGGGATCGAGCGTCGATGACAAAATTTTGTAGCCGTCGGGTTTCGCTGGATCGAAGACGTACTTCATACCGGAGACTTGCACCAGACGGCTGGCGCCGGGGGAATCGATGCGCAGCGGCTGGTCCTTCTTCGGATGCGGCACGTTGTCGTCAAGGATGCGCTCGATGTCGTAGCCGGTGAGTTTCACCGTAACCAAATATTGATCGAACGGCCGTGAACATTGGATCAAATCGACGATGTCGACGGCGCCTTCGGGCAATGGCAAGCCGCGATAGGCCCAGCCTCCGTAGAGAGCGATGTCGGCGCCGGTGGCGCGACGCATTGCGTCGGCGATCCAATTCGCAAGCGGCTTTTCATCGCCTAGCATGTCGAGCTTGTGCGTTGTCCGCGCAACCTTTTCGACGATGCGAGGTGCGGCGTCTTCGAGCGCGACGGTCCAGCCGTGCGTGAAGCGGAGGCGCTGGCCGATTGGGATCGGCGCGCTCCAAATTGTCTTTCCGCCGATGGCGACGTTGACCGGACGAGTGACGTCAAGGAACGTCGCGTCGGGGATGAAAGTGAATTCGGCGACGTTGTCGACAACGAACTCGGCGCGATTGCCGCCGGGTGCGGTGGCGACGATCGTGGCCATCCGGCCGGGCGTTGCCACGCTATCGATGCAGGTCCAAAAGGCGCAGCCGTGCAGCGGCGTGTCGGTTTCGTAAGTGAAGCGGCGTGGGTGGAGGTCGCGCTTATGTTTCAGCAGCCAGGCGAAAACGCGCTCGAAGTCCTTGACCGGGCCGTCGTGGCCTTCGCCCGGCAGCACTTCCACCGTCACGTTCGCGCCGAACTTTCGCATACGCTCGATGCCGACAGCAACGCCGCGATGGTAGTACTCGGCGTCGGCCGCGCCGCCGGTCCATAACGACGGCACCGCGGTGCTGTTGCGCGCCAGCCAGGGAAAACTGTAAGCGGCGGCCAGCGGCGCGTAAGCCGCGAACGTGTCCGGATGCCGCATCGCCAGATACGCGGAGCCCGTGCCGCCCATCGAGTGGCCGGTGAGATAGATGCGTTCGGGATCGATGACAAATCGCTTGCGCACTTCGTTCAGGACCGTGAGTACATCCTCTTCACCGATACCGCGATACTCGGTGACACCGCGCCCGTGCGGAGCGACGACAATCACGCCGAATCTGTCGGCGGCGGTTTTCAAAGTGCGGTGCGTATCGAGCAG
Organism: Acidobacteriota bacterium; assembly: GCA_016871055.1. Classification (GTDB taxonomy): domain Bacteria; phylum Acidobacteriota; class Terriglobia; order Bryobacterales; family Bryobacteraceae. The sequence goes on along the minus strand of VFZW01000181.1, from coordinate 10,946 downwards.
CGTGTTCTGATCGCCGCCAGTACCGTGCAGCGCGATCACCAGAGGAACTGGGGTGGCATGCTGAGCGGGAGCGTACACGCGGTAGGGCTGAGAGCCAGGCTCATAAGTGAGCCGCAGGTCTTGCTGGGCAAAGAGCGGAAGGAAGAGCGCAAGCCAACGCATGATCGAGCTAAATGATATCGTGATTCGTCATGCTCCGCCGAAACTTCATAGCCTCCGCCTCCGCGACCTTCGCCGCGCCGAAGAAGAAACCGATGAACGTGCTGTTTGTCGTCTCGGACGATCTAACGTCGACGGCTCTCGGCTGCTACGGCCACCCGCTGGTGCAGTCGCCGAACGTGGATTCGATCGCCAAGGCCGGCGTGCGATTCGACCGTGCGTATTGTCAATACGCGCTGTGCGCGCCGTCGCGGGCGAGTTTTCTCACGGGTTTGCGGCCCGATACGACGCAGGTGCGGACAAACGGTCCCGACTTTCGCGACTTCATTCCCGATCACGTTACGATGCCGCAACTCTTCAAGAACAACGGCTACGCGGCGATTCGCGAAGGAAAGATGTATCACATGGGCGTGCCCGGAACGGTCGGCACCGATCAGTGGCAGGACGCAAGGAGTTGGTCGCACAACGGCAGCCCGCAAGGCAAGGAACACAATTCGAAGGGCGAAGGAAAGAACCTCACGCCGCACATCGGTCAAGGCGTCGCGATGCAGTACGTGCGCACGCCGGATCCGAAAGAACAGGCCGACTTCGACGCCGCGAACCGCGCGATCGCACATCTCGAGAAACACCGCAACGATCCATTCTTTATTGGCCTCGGCTTCGTGCGGCCACACGTTCCTTTCGTCGCGCCCAACGAGTACTTCGACCGCTACCCGCTCTCGAAGATCAAGCTTGCGCAGAATCCCGCCAACGACCTCGACGACATTCCGCCGATCGCGATGGCCACCATGCCCAACACCTCGTACAACATGAAGATGAACGAGGACCAGCAGATGGAAGCGCTCCGCGCCTACTACGCGGCGATCAGTTTCATGGACGATCAACTGGGCCGCGTGCTGAAGGCGCTCGATGCTTTGGGGCTGCGTGATAACACCGTCGTCGTGTTCCAGAGCGATCATGGCTGGCATCTCGGCGAACACACGTTCTGGCAGAAGCGCAGCTTGATGGAAGAGTCGGCGAAAGTCCCGCTCATCATATCGGCGCCCGGGCAGAAGGCGCGCGGGCAAGTGTCGCGGTCGCTGGTCGAGCTTGTCGACGTCTATCCAACGCTTGCCGGACTATGCGGCCTGACACCCCCGGCGAATCTGCACGGCAAGACGTTGCAGCCGCTGCTCGACAACCCTCGCAAGAAACACAAAGATGTCGCGCTAACGCAGTTGAATACGCCGAAGCTGGACGCACGCGCGGCGCGCACGGACAACTTCCGCTACATCCGGTGGAAGTCCGGCGACGAAGTGGCCGAGGAGTTATACGATCACCGGAAAGATCCGCGCGAGTTCACCAACGTCGCGGCCAAGCCCGAATACGCCGGCGCACTGAAATCGCATCGGGCGTTGATCGGCTGATGCGACAATAGCATTCATGATTGCGGAAATTGACAGCGTACATTTGCACCTGGCCCACCCGGACGAACTCAGCGTCCAGTGGGTTGGCCAGGAAGATGTGATGCGCCAATTGCTGGCGGCGTGGCTGGTGATCGACGAGCGCGACATGCCGATGAATCCGAGGTTAATCGGCAAGCCTGGCGTGGGGAAAACGACGCTGGCGTACGCGGCGGCGCAGCGGCTTGGACGCGAGGTCTACATCATGCAGGCGACGTCGGACACGCGCCCCGAAGACCTGCTGGTTTCGCCCGTGATTGAGGGTGAGGGCAAATTGAAGTACGTCGCTTCGCCGTTGGTTACGGCGATGATTCGCGGCGGCATCGTCATACTCGACGAAGGCAATCGGATGAGCGAAAAGAGCTGGGCGTCGCTGGCGCCGCTGCTGGACAATCGCCGTTATGTCGAGTCCATCGTCGCTGGAGTGAAGATCAAGGCGGATTCCATGTTCCGGCTGGTATCGACGATGAACGACGACAGCTCCACGTTCGATCTGCCCGAGTATATCCACTCGCGATTGCAGCCGCAGATCCTCATCGACTTTCCGAGTTACGACGAGGAACTGGCGATTCTGAAAGAGAATCTACCGTTCGCCGACGAGGAGATCCTCGAGTACGTTACCGAGTTCCTGCAGCACGCGCACGCCGCCGACGAGCGCTACTCGGCGCGCGACGGCATCAACATCGCGCGGTTCACGATGAAGCTGCAACACATGGCCAAAGACCGGGTGCAGCGGGTCGATGCGTTGCGCACGGCGATCCTGGAAACACTCGGCGACGAAGCGCTGCGCTACACGCCGAAGAGATAAACGATGTTCGGAACCAACGACGATCCGGCGAGTCTGCACCGCGGCGAGTGGCGCTACTTTCCCGTCGTGCCGGGGCGGATGGAGTTCGCCGTGGCAGTGCGGCAGGCGCTGTTGGCCGACCGTCCGAGCGTCGTCGCCGTCGAGTTGCCGAGCGAATGCGAACACGCGCTGTTGCGTGCGATCAACAGACTTCCGCAGATTTCGGCGCTGATGTTCCCCTATAAGGCCGAGGCCGGACTGCCGCGCGATGAAGACGAGGACGCGATCACGTTCCAAATGTTGTACGTGCCGGTCGAGCCCGCCGATCCGTTCATCGAAGCGGTGCGGACCGCGAAAGAGATCGGCGCGCAGATCGTCTTTATCGAACCGACGCTGGGCGATCGCCCGCACGTCGCCGGCGCCTATCCGGATACCTACGCGCTCCACCGCATCGGATTGGAGCCATATATGCACGCGTACCGATTGCAGTCGCAGCCGCGCAACGACGATATCGAGCGGCACGCGGCGGCCATGGCGTGGAGGCTGCAAGGGGCCGATCCGTTCGCCAAAACGATGGTCGTGGTCTCGCTCAATGTGCTGCATCCGCTGCTGGACGCCGTGCAGATTCCGCAGGATGAAGCGCCGCGCAAGATGTCGTCCGACTTGGTGCAGTTGGTGAATCCCGACCCCGAATGCCTGGCCGAAATTTGTGGAGAGATGCCGTATTTGCATGCGCGTTACGAACAGTGGCGCATCGACCCGGGCGAAAACATTCTCATCGATCGGCAACGCGCCAACGCGAATTTACTGAAGGAAGCCGAGGCGCGGTACAACAAGAGCACCGGCGAAACCATCAGCCACTGGCAGCGAAAGCTGATGGCCCGTTACACGCGGAACTTGGCGCGCGTGGGCGGCGATCTGGTTGCCGGGTTGTTCGATCTGACAGTCGCCGCGCGCAACATTGTGGACGACAACTACGCCTGGGAGGTGTGGGATCTCGCCAACAAGTATTCGCATCAGCACATCGCGCCAGACATGCCGACGGTGCGAATCAGCGGCGAAGAGGTCTGGCTCGACACGCGACGGATCCGATTGCGCCGGCGGCTTCCCCGCCCCAAGCAGCGGCTGATGCCGCAAGGTCTGAAAGCCCGCAAGAAGGAGAAAGAGCCGGGCGAGTGGAAGCATGAACTCGACGGCGAGTCGATCTGTAGTTATCCGCCGGAAGACATTCATATCGAGAACTACGGGCGCTTTCTCAAAACGAAGGCCAAGAGTCTGCTGAGTGAAGAACGGAAACGTGTGCAGCCGTTTACGAGTTCACTGTTGGATGGCATCGATCTGCGTGAGACGTTGCGCAATTGGCACGAGGGCAAAATTTATGTGCGCGAATCGAACCGCATCGCCGGCGATGTAGGCGCGCTGGTCGTGATTTTCGACGAGGATACCACGGGCGCGGAGGATCGTTACACGTATCTGGCCACGTGGCAGGGCGAACATCAGAACGAATCGGACATGGCGTTCTACGCCACCGATCCCTCCTCGCACGTCGTCGGGCCGGGAATCGGCCGCGCCGAATACGGCGGATTTCTGATGACGCTGCCGCCGCGCCGCATGCAGTATGTATGGTCCGATCCCGACTACGCCTTCGCCGAGAACAAGCCGGAGACGCTGCTAATGGCCGCGCTCGACTACTCGGTGGAGCGTCATGTGGTTTACGTGGCTAAGAAACCGCCGCGGTCGATCTTCCGGTCGATCGCCGCACGGTTGAACCGCTCGATCATCTATCTGCCGATTGGCGCGCTGAGTACGGAGAAGCTGAAGAAGTTGCGGGTCGTCCACATCCTCGACAGCCACAAACGGCGCAGCGAAGCGAAAGACTTTATTTGGTAGAGAACCAGAGTGTCTGCGTCGTCGTCACGCCGTCGACGGATAACGTCAGGGGCAAATCGCCCGATAGTCCGGCGGGCACAGTGAAGTTGAACTGATAGAGTCCGAAGGCGCCTGGCGCGGCGCCGGCATAGGCGAGTGGAACAGTCACGTCGCCTAGCTTCAGCATCGCGTTCGGCAGTGCGCCGGCCGTCGCCGGTTGTCCTGCGGCGTTTGCCGGTGTGGTCGCGCCGAAGCCGACGCCGTAGAGAACGACAACATCGCCCGCGGAGGCAGGCCTGAACGTCGCCCCTGCCACCAGACTCGGCGGACCAACAAACGCTAAGTCCCCGTAGAGCGCGGCGACGTATTGTTTGCCGTTTGCCGAAAACTGCGGAGGCGCCAGCAGGCCGGGCGCGCGCGCGGCGGTAGCGATCATCATCGTCGTACTAACGCCGGCGGAGTTCGAAACAACAACCGGCGCCTGCGCTCCGGCACGGATGGAGGAGGGCGCTTGCACGTTGATTTGCCCTGGACTCACGAATGCCACGAATCCTGGCTGGCCGTCGATTGTCACCGACACGCCGTCAAGGGCCGTGGGAGCGCGACCGTTGGCGAAATCCGCGTCCGCCCATGCGCGGCTCGATACGGAAAGATCTTCGCCGAAGATCTCCAGCCAACCGCCCGGAGCGACCGTGCGCAACGCGCCAAACGCGCCCGCGGCGGCGGCGGCGTTGATCCGTGGAGGCGCCGCAGCGCCGGCCGGATTCGTCACCGCAACCGTCATGCCCGCGTCTCCGCGATCGTTGACGATTTCCAATGATACACCTGTCGTGGCATCGCGAAACACCGTTTCCTTCGGCGCGCCGAATGCCGCGTTGTAGCCCGAGCCGCACGCACCAACTCGGCCCGCTACATCGGCGGCGGCACGTTGCGCTGCGAGCGGACCTCGCCCCGAAGCGATCGAAGAATCGACGGTGTAAACAAGTAGTCCGGGCTCACATAGACGCGCATCGTGCCCGATCTTTCTGCGCACTTCGGCGACGATCGCTTTGCTCGGACCGATTTTAACAGCTACACCGCGCACACCGGATGAGGTCGACAGCGGCGATAGATCGACTCGCGCCGACCGCGCCGTCACGCACGCAAACTCTTCACCAGCCAGCCACCCGAGCTTCCGTTTCTGCCACGCCGTGAAATGCGCGCCGATCGAGATCAACCCCATGTTGTCCCAGGCGCCGATCGGCGCGTGCACATCCGTACCGCTGAACAAGTAGAGGTCCGGCAGCCCCATCAAGTGTCCTGTCTCGTGAGAAATCACATGCCAGCGGTACTGGGGAATCGCTAGGCGCGTATCACGGCCGAGGGTGATGACGTGCCGCACCTCGGCGCCATCGAAGCGCACTCCTTGACCGGGGTTCGGCACCTAGGTCGGAGAGAACGGGACCTGCGAATCGCGAGACGCCATGATGTAAATGCCGTCGAATTCCGCAAAGTTGAAGGCGCTGTCGGCTGCCGTTAACGCGTCGGTGATATAGGTCTTGTGGAGGTCGAACGTCAGTCCGCGCGCGTACTCGTAGACACTCGAATTCTTCGGCATGCGGAACCACTGGAACACCGCTGTAACCGTCAGCTTCGCGCGGCCGTTGGAGACTTCGTCTATCCATTGCTGCGAGTAAGGCACCAGCGCGTTGTAAAGCTCGCGCGCGTCTTCGTTGGCGGGCGCGTCGGGGAAATCGACGAAGACAAACGCCATCTTGATTTCGCCGGTCGACTTCATCCTCGTCGGGGCCGTGGGTCCCAAATTCAAGCCGGGCCCAGTCGCGAGTTCGCACTGGGCCATCGCACAGAGTGAAACAAAAGCAGGAATGACGCGTCGCATTCTTGTATTATGATCGCACCGCAACCTATCGGTGCGGGAAGGGTTAATGGAATCATGAAACAAGTCATTTTGACACTGACACTGCTTGCCCTGCCGCTGCTGGCGCAGAAGACGCGAGTTGACAACACGAAGGCCTTCCAACGGGATCTGGCCACGGCGGTGCAGAACGGAAACCTGTCCGCCGACGAAAAAGCCAAGTACGACGGCGCGTTGAAGAAACTCGCCGAAATGCGGACAGCCAAGAAAGCCGGCAACAAGCCCGAGCGCGGCGCGAATCGGGAGGCGATGCAGGATCTCGTCGCCGTCGCCAAGAGCACCAATCTAAAGGAAGAAGATCGTGCGACGCTGGCCAAGCACTTCGACGGCGCTAAGGCCAAGGGCAAAGGCAAGCGCGGCAAAAAGAACGCGCAGGCGCAGTAACAGTCTTGCGGATTAGCTAATCAGATACACGGGCGGCCGTTAGCCGCCCTGTTGTGTCTCATGGATTGATCAGTCTCCGTGTGGAGGCGGGCCTGAACGGCAGGGAGAAGTAAGCCGTTCGGGCCCTTTTGTTATTCGCAGCCAGCGAGCCCGGCGAGCGTTTCCGCGTTCAGCGGAATTCCGGTTTCGCGGTAACGAAGTTCCGTCTCGTGTTCGAGTTCGCCGGGCGCGTAGCAGCGGTCGAAACCGGCAGCGGGCCGGGAAGCGCGGATCTGGCGGATCGCGGCATCGACGCGCGCCTTGAACTCGGCCGGATCGACGAAGGCGGCGACATCGATGGCGATGACGCACTGGCCGTCGTGGCCCGGGCGCGGGCCGTCGACCATATTGCCGAGCTCGAGACCATAGGCCGCGCCGCTCAGCATCGACGACAGTATGCCGACAATCACAGCGAGTCCGACACCTTTGAACGCACCGATCGGTTGCAACAGGCCGGTCAACGCCGCCGCGGTCTTTGTTGTCGGGTTTCCATCGGCGTCGAAGGCCCAGCCGTCGGGGATGTCGAGACCCTTCTGGTGGAAGATGCGAATTTTGCCGTGCGACGACGCGCTGAAGGCGGCGTCGAAGACGATCGGCGGCTCAATGCCGGCGGGAATGGCGAAGGCGATCGGATTGATACCGAGAATCTTGTCGACACCGCCCCAAGGCGCCATGGTCGGCAGCGCGTTGGTGCCGACAACCCCGATCTGGTCTTTGGCGAGCGCGCGCATTGACGTGTGGAATAGAGCACCGCAGTGGTTGCTGCCTCGCACGGCCGCCATCGCGATACCGCTCGACGACGCTTTCTCGATCGCGCGATCCATGGCGAAGGTGCACGCGATTTGGCCCATGGCATTGGCGCCGTCGACGACCAGTGCGGCGGCGCGGCCAGAGGCGACAAAGGGCCGCGCTTTCGGATCGACACCATCGACAGTAAGCTTCTTTACGTACTCGGGCACGCGCAAGACGCCGTGGGAATGGACGCCTCGGAGATCGGCAATAACGAGCGAGTCGGCGACGATTTCAGCATCGGCGCCGGACAGGCCCGCGCGCTCGAAGATTGACGTTACGCGGTCGAGCAACTCACGCGGGCCGACGAAGGTGTCGGAAGCAACAGTAGGACAGTTCGGCATCTGTATAGAATAGACCGATGCCGTTCGTTGAAATCGCACGCACGCCGACGTTTACCGAAGGACCGGTCTTCGACCGCGACGGAACGCTGTACTTCACCTCGAACGAAGGCCTGCACAAAGTCTCGCCGGACGGAAGGAAGTCGGACTGGGTGCTCAACAAGGACGCGGGTTTCAACGGCCAGAAGATCCTGCCCGACGGCACGCACTTGGTCTGCGCGTCGAAAAAGGGGGCGGTTTGGCGAATGAACGCCGCCGGCGAGCGTACCGGGGATGCGGCGATCGAGTGCGAAGGACGGCCGCTGCGCGCGCCGAACGATATCACGCTCGATGACGCCAGCGGATTCTATTTCACCGACCCCGGTGGATCGCGTGCGGCGCCGATCGGCACGGTCCACTTCACTTCCCGGCGTGGCGTGACAACCCAGGCCGCTGGCGGTTTGCGAGTGCCGAATGGCCTTGTGCTGAGCGCGGATCGCAAGTTTCTGTTCGTCGCGGAGACCGTTCCCAATCGAGTGCTGCGTTTCCCGGTTATCGCCCCTGGACGGCTCGGCGTGATGGCAGTCGTGGCCGAACTGCCGGGTCGCGACGGTCACGAAGCCGCCCCAGATGGCCTGGCGCTCGGCCCTGCCAATACCCTCCTGGTCGCACACCTCGGGACAGAATCTCTCTTTCAACTTAACTATTCGGGACAAATTGTCCGGCAGTTTAAGACTGGACTATACGACACCAGCAATCTAGCGGTGATCAAATCCAACGTCTATGTTACTGGAAGCATTGGACATCGTACAAATTCAGCGGGGCGGGTCCATCTGGTGGGAGTTTGAAATCAAAGTTCCAATCGTCGAACTTTGTCTTCTAAAAAAATTTTCGAGAATTAACGATTGCTCTATTGAGCTAGACGTACTAGTAGACGATACTCTTTGTATCCACCAGTTTTAGTACTACGAAACCACAAAGGGAAATGCCATGTCCTCGCTCACAAGGCCAGAAAAAGGATTCAGCCTGCTCGCAATGACGATGATTCTGCCCGCCCTCATCGCGGCAACGGGGCTCGCAGTCGATCTTGGGCGTGTGTTCGTTACCAAGACGGAGCTTCAGCGTTATGCCGACGCGGCGGCCATCGCTGCCGCGTTCGAACTCGACGGCACGGCCTCGGGAGTCACAGACGCAATATACACCGCCAATACCGGGCCCGGCACAACCGCCACTCGCAACCGCTGGAACTTCGAGACAACCAATGTACCGGCGCCGACAGTTTCTTTCGCACAATCGCCGACGGGCACTTGGGTAAGCAACCCCTCGAATCCGTCGGGCTACCGGTTCGTGCGGGTACAGGTCACGGGTTCCGTGCCGATCTACTTCTTGCGAGTCCTGCCGGGGGTCAGCCCGAATCACAACGTTCCGGTTACCGCAATCGCCGGACAGGGGCTTGAAAACAAGTTAGGTGCGGGCGGGAATCCGTTCTCCCCGGACGCCCAAAATCGCAACCATCCAAACTTCGGTTTCGCGGTTGGCGAGCAATATACCCTGAAATGGGCGCCTCCGGGACAGCGTCAGAAGAATAATCGCTGTGAGGGCGACAAGAATTTCTTACCTGGCGGTGGAGAGAGCGATCGCGGCTATATCGACATCGGCCAGGGCTCCGGCCAGTTCGGGCTCGGCGACGCGATTGTGAACGGCGGCTACTATTTACCGGAACCTCTGGAAATCGGCGACCCGGTCAATCACGTGCAAGACAACAAGCACGTTGGTCCCTTCGTATTGCAACGATTTTACCAGGACACCGATCTCTACTCGATGACGCAGGCCAGTTACAACGGAAATGGCCGCCGCTTGGTCGCGGTTCCCGTCAACAACGGACTCGACTCAAGCCTCGTCGTCGGCTTCGGTCTGTTCCTGCTCACCGAAGACTCCTGCGCAAGTTCGAACGTCAAACCCTGCTGCGGAATTTATCTCAGCAACAACCCGGTCATGTATTCGGATAAGAAGGGGGCCGGCGGAAGCGGTCTCTATCGCGTCAAACTGTACTAGCAAACCTCGGAGAACCATATGAAACAAGTCACACGCCAGCGTCAAAATACCCAGAGAGGCAACGCGTCGGTAGAATTCGCACTGAGCTTCGCGCTCTTATGGAGCGTGGTCTCGGGCGTCTACCAGTTGGGTCATTCGCTCTACGTCTATAACCAGTTGTCGGTGGCGATGTCCACCGCCGCCCGGTTCGCCGGCCGCGATTCCATTGGTTCGGTAAAGGACGGCTACTCGAACAGGATCAAGAACGTCGCGGTCTACGGTAATCCGGAAGGAACTGGCGAACCGATGGTGAAGGGTCTGGCCACGTCCAACATTGATGTCGATATTCAAGAGGACGGCGAAGGCGTTCCGCGCAACGTGACCGTCGGAGTGAATCAATTCAAAGTCGACGGGGTGTTCTGGTCGACGAATCTGGTCGACAAGCCGTATTCGACCGTCCGTTACTCCGGCCGCTGGCAGCCATTCGTCTAAGGCTTATATGACACCTGTTTCTTTGCAGCGAAAAAAGAAGCAAAGGGGCCAAGCGCTGCTGGAAGGCGCGCTGGTTGGATTTGCGTTCACGGTCGCGATTCTCTTTGTGTTGGAGATCGGCCGCTACATGCTGTTCATCGGCTACTTCACCGAGCGAGCGAGCGCGGGCGCCCGATACGCGGCGGTAACCAACTACAATGCCGACGCAATCAAGAACTACATCGCCTACAACTCGGCGACTTCGCCAACGTCGACCCAATCGGTCAACGGCGAAGGCTCCACGATTGTGCCGTCGGGGCTCTTCGGCCTTAAACCCGAGATGATCGCGGTTACCCGCTACGACGAAGGCAAGGAAACCGACCGGGTTACGGTGTCAATCAACAACTATCCTCTTAGCTTCTTCTTGCCGCTGCTTCCGGCGCAATGGACGCTACGACCGTTCAAAGTGACGATCCCAGCCGAGTCGATGGGCGCAACGACTCAGCGCCGTATCGAATAAGCCCGTGTTACACCGAAGGCACCCCGCGCGGGGTGCCTTTTCCATTCTTGAGAAGCGGCTGCGGAGGCAGGCAAGCCCGCATTAACCAAGGATATGAATCCAGCGTACCAGCGATATGCATTCTCCTTAGTAAATAATCACGTTGGTAAGCGTTTTCTCTAATTGTTTGAAAGCTGTACGCATCGTAAGATTTCCACATCCACCAATTTCTGAGGGA
>VFZW01000180.1 GCA_016871055.1 Acidobacteriota bacterium | reverse complement strand
GCTGGAAGGTGTTGATTTGGTGTGGGTTACGGGCGGGGCGGGGCGTTTTCGGCGAAGTGGAGGAGGATTTGGCCGTTGGGGAGGTAGGCGATCTTGTAAATGTAGCAGGGAAGTCCGAAAGGCGCGCTGGTTTTGGGAGTCGCGATCGGTGAGGCCGGTGGTGCAGGTTTCCGGAGATCGTCGGACCTACTTCGGGGATTGCTCGAGCGTATTGGCCTGCTTTGTATGCAGATCGGCGGCGGCGGCGTTTCCGGTCCGCCGGTGGAGTTCCGCCAGGCGGCGGTGGAGCGCTGCCCGTTGGGGCGCGAACTCGAGGGCGCGGGTGTACTCGGCTATCGCCTGCGGGAACAACTTCTTGTCGGCGTAGGCGGCGCCGCGTTCGGTTGCCAGGTCCGCGCGCAGTCCCTGGTAATATTCGGTCGCGGGAAAGTCCTTGCCTGGCGGCAGCGCGGCGCGTAGGGCCTCCAAAGCTCTGTCGCTGGCTTGGCGGCCGTTGAAGGCGCGAGCTAAATTCAGATAGGCATCGGGCCGGGAGGGATCGAGCGCGAGCGCTTTGCGGCTGATGTCCTCGGCGGCGGCGAAGTTTCGTTTCTTGAGGTACATCGACGCCAGCGCGTTGTACATTTCGAGTGTGACGTGGGGCGAGCGGACGGCCTTTTCGAACTCGGCCATTGCGGCATCCTCCTGCTTCAAGTCCATATAAGCGAGCGCCAGGTAATAGTTCGCGGTGATCATCGAGGCGTCCGCCGCGAGAGCCTTGCGGTTCAACTCGACCGACGCGCGAGGATCTCCGAGTTCGCGGCGAACTTCACCGAGCAGGGAGAGAAAATTGGGCAGGCCGGGGCTCTGCTTGAGACCGAGCTCGAGTTGCTCCTGGGCCTTTTCGTTCAAGCCCTGATCGACGTAGAGGCGGGCGAGGTAGAAGCGCGCCATCAGGAGACTCGGATCGAGATCGAGCGCTTGGCGCAACTCGGCTTTGGCGTCGGCGATCATGGCCGTCGAACCCTGCCCGACATAGGCGAGGCCGAGAAGCATGTGCGCGGGCGCGGAGCGCGGATCGGCAGCCAGCACGCCCTTGCACTCCTTGATCGCTTGTTGGAGCCGGCCCTGTTGCAGGTGACCGGCGGCGGCGCTGAGCCGGGCTTCGAGACTCGCACCCGGGGGCTGCGCCGAAGCCATCACTGCGGCGAGGACCACGGCGGCAAACTTAGCGATTCGCATCGGCCTCATCCAATTCCAAAACCTTGCCGGCGGGAACGTTATCGATGATCTGCTTCTTGCCGGTTGGCCACTCGATCTCGACGCGGGCCGCGACGGCACTTCCGAGGCCGAAGTGTAAGCGGGTGTCGCTGGTCGAGAGGTAGCTTCCATAGGGATTGACTTCGCGCGACTGTGTTCGACCGCCGGCGGTGACGCGGACCTTGGCGCCGATACCAAATCGATTGCTTTCGCGGCCGTGCGCGCGGAGTGCGATCCAATGATTGCGATTTCCGCCGTCGTTGCGCAACAGGAGTGGATTGCCACCCGAATCGCTCACCACGACATCGATGTCGCCATCGTTGTCGAAATCGGCGACGGCCAGACCGCGGCCGACGTGCCGGATTCGAAAGGCCGGACCGCTTTCGGCCGAGACATCGCGAAAACGGCCGGCGCCGAGATTGCGATAGAGCAGATCGGGTTGGCGATAGGAGAGGCGTTGGTCGTAGAGGGCCACGTTATCGATGACGTGGCCGTTGGTGACATAGATGTCGGGATGGCCGTCGTTGTCGAAGTCGAAGACCTTGGCGCCGAAGCCGAGCGTCCGCACGCTGGGCGGCAGGCCGGTCTTGACGGTGGCGTCCTCAAAAAGCCGCTTGCCGAGGTTGCGGAAGATCGGGTTGTATTGGTCTGAAAACGCGGTGAAGAAGATGTCTGGCAAGCCGTCGCCATCGAGATCGGCGATTTCGGCGCCCATGCCGGCAAGCGCTTTGCCGTTGACGTCGTAACCGACCCCGGCGCCGTAGGTGATGTCGTCAAACGTCCCGTCGCCTTTGTTGCGGTAAAGAAAGTTGCGGACGCCGTCGTTGGCGACGAAGATATCGGGCCAGCCATCGAGATCGATGTCGCCGATCGCCACGCCCAGACTCTTGCCTACGGGGTTCGCCACGCCGGCGTCGCGGGAGACGTCGGTAAACGTGCCGTCCCGATTGTTCCGGTAGAGCAACGCCGGCATGCCGTCGAAAAGTTGCGGCTCGCAGTACATGCGATAGCCGGGCTTATTAAAGCCGCAGAAGGGCGGCTTGCGGATGTCGTAATCGAGGTAGCGCCCGACAAAGAGGTCAATGTCGCCGTCGCGATCGTAGTCCAACCATGCGGCGCTGGCGCTCCACCCACCGGCGCCGACGCCAGCCTTGGCGGTCGCGTCGGCGAAGGTCCCGTCGCCGTTGTTACGGTAGAGCCGATTCGCACCGAAACCGGTGAGGTAGATATCGAGGAAGCCGTCGTTGTCGTAGTCGCCGACAATGACACCGGTAGCGAACATCCCGCCGCCGGCGAGCCTGGCTTTGGCGGTTACGTCCTCGAATTTTCCGTTACCGAGATTGCGATAGAGCACGTTGCCGGGCGACCGCTTGCCTTGGGACAGGTTGGCTCCGTTGGCGAAAAACAGGTCCGGCTTGCCGTCGTTGTCGAAGTCGATGACACCCACGCCGGAGCCGAAGGTTTCAAACATCTGCTTGTCGGCAGAGGCTCCGCTTTCGTGGCGAAAGGAAATTCCCGACTCCGCCGCGACATCGGTGAAGCGCACGCGGCTCGCCACCGGCGTCTGCTGGCTGACCAGTGGCGAGGCGAGGAGCAGAAATACTGCCGAGCAGGGGCGGCTCATCGGGCGGCCATCAGGACTTCCACGTACAGGCATGCCGAGAGGGCAGTTAGACAACAGAGCAAGCGCGGCACACAAAGCCCCCTTTGCTAATCAGAAAGAGGGCCGGCTTTGTTCGCCGGCCCTCTTCAATTTGACCACGGAGTTTCGGCTAGAAGTGAATCCCAGCCGTCGATGGTTCTCTTTGCGCTAGAACTGGAACCGGAGCTGGAACTGAAGGTTCCGCATCTCCCTGGCGCCAGTTGCCGCACCGAAGCCGGCGTTGCGCGGCAGCAGACGAGTCGGGTTCAAACCGCCGTCGGCGCTGAACTGATTGTTCACCAGCGTCATGCTCGTCGGACTGTCGAATTGAGCGCTGTTGTTGCGAGCGGTGATGTTGGCGATGTTGAGCAGGTTGAAGAAGTCCGCGCGCAGTTCGACGCGGTACCGATCACTGCTGGTCACGCGGATACGGCGCACGATGGACATATCGAACTGCTTGAGGAAGCAACCGCGCAGATATTGGCGGCCCGACTCCAAGCCGACGCTGCCGTAGCCCGGCCCGCGAATCTGGGAGCCGTCGAACTGGCGGAATTGGTTTTCGGAGCAACCGCCGCCCAGTCTGGCGAGGTCGTTGATGATCACACGGCCGGCCCAATCCGGAGACCCCGTGATGTTCACATTAGAGCCGTTGTTGACGTAGCTGTAGCCGATGTCGTAGGCCGCCCCGGACTGCGCCGTCAACACGCCGGCAACCTGCCAGTCTCTGGTGAGCTCGCGGACGACGCCACCGTGGTTGTTAACGCCGGGGCTGTTCCAAATGCCGTTGGCCTTGAACAAGTGGGGAATCACGTCGCGGGTCGAGTTTAACTTCTCGTACGCGGCCTGATCGGAACGAAGAGAGATCTTTCCGTCCGGCGTGTGCTGGTAGCGCTTGACCAACCCGGTATTGCCGGTGAGGCTGATTCCATAGGTGTAGTTCGCGCCGAACGAGAACCCGTTCTGGAACCTGCGATTCACGTTGAATTGCATTGAGTGATACGTATCGAAGAAGTCGGTCTGGTTCTCTTCGATTCCGGAGAAACCGCGGAAGGTACGAAGCAGGTTCGACGTGTAGGCGGTCTGGCCCGGGACCGGGTGCGTGCCGAGTGTCGGGTCCTGGTTCTGAGGCAGGTAGGCCGCGCCGATGTTCACCATATTGAGGTTCTGACGCGTTCCACCCTGCAGCCCGCCCATGCGGTTGAACCCGTGGTTGCCCACGTAGGTCATGTCACCAACGAGCGCCCAAGGCAGCGATTTCTGGACGCCAACCTGCCACTGCCAGGAGGCCGGAACCCCCGCGTTGTACTGGAAGGTGATCAGCGTCGGCACGGGTTGCGGGCTGAGACCCTGCCCGAGGGTCGACAGGAGTCCGTTGCGGAGGTCCCGCGCCGTCGCGGTGGGCGGATTGCCGGGCGTGGAGAAGGTAGTGTTTCCGTCCGGGCGGTCGTAGTAGAGGCCGCCCCCGGCGCGGATCACCCAGTCTTGTTTGCCAGTTACGTCATATGCGAAACCGAACCGGGGGGCGAAGACCATCGCGGGCCACAGGTAGTTGGTCTTTGCGATTCCGTCGCCGGCCTTTCTGACGCCGTTCAAGAGGTTGCCGGTACCGGGAATCGGAGTGCCGATGGCCGCCTGCGTGTTGGCCGCGCCTGGGGCGGACAGAATCTGCCTGTTGCGCGGATCCATGGCGTTGCGGTCGTTGCCCGAACACACCGTGGCGCCGCTCCTGCACCCGGCGACGTAGAGAACCGGCGCGCTTGCGGCGCTCCATTGATCCGGGAAGAAGTTCGACATCTGCAGGAATTTGTCGTACTGCGGCTGCTGGTTGACGAACCGCATTCCGTAATCAAGCGTGATGCGGTTGCTGACTTTCCAGTTGTCCTGCAGGAAGAATTCGTTTTGATTGTAGATCAGGTTGCCCTCGATGAATCGGGAAGCCTGGATGTATTGGGTGAAGACTCCGGTGGCGGCGTTGGCGTAGCCGAACCCGGTGTCGAGCACGTTGTTGGTGTCGTTGCCGAAGTTTACGAAACCCTGGAAGCTGAGGTTGGCAATGCCGCCGGCGCCGACGTTCTGCGCCTTGAAGCTATGGTTGTAATAGTATCCGGCCTTAATCGTGTGGCGAGCCCTAACGTGGGTAGCGCTGATGGCCACGTCTCGCGTGCGGTTGGTGTTTAGCCAGCCGGGATAGCGCTGTTGCGGCGGCGCCGCGCCGATGCGATTGCCCCAGCCAAAGGTCGGAGGCAGGTTCAAAGACTTGCCGTCCCAGAACGGCGGCTTCTCCTTCTGCATCACGCGGAAGCCATAGTAGCGTTCGTCCATCACGCCAGCGTCGGTGTAAAGCATCGGGAAATTGGCGAGGCTCTTCAGCCGGTTGGATTCTTCGTTGGTGAGAATGCCGTTCTCGTTACCGCCGGCCAGATCGTTCTGGATCGAACCGTAGGTACCTTCGATGAAGGTCCTGGGGCTAAGCATGTACGTAACGGTGATGCCGTAGTTGGTGATATAGGGATAGGGCACGTAGGCATCCGAGAACCCCTGAATGATGCCGGGCTGGGTTACGGGCCGTAAGCGCTGGCCGGAATACTTGCCCGATACACGCAGCTTGGTCGTGGCTTGGTAGTCCAACTTGACGGCGGGCTGCTGGTTCAACTGCTGATAGGTAGGCGCCGCCGTCTCGTAGTTGTAGTTCATGCCGGGGTTCTGCGTTACGTTCGACTGCGGATAACGATTCAGGACAGCCACGCCAGGAGCGTAAAAGCGGCCCACCGGAATCCTGTTTCCAGGATATGGCGCGCCACTGGAGTGATCGATCAAAGGGGGCAGCAGCGCGCCATTCTGGTCGCGACTCTGCGAGAAATCGCCCGTGCGCTCCGCGGCCGTTGGCACGCGCAGCCGGATGGGGTTACCGCCGTTGATCGCGATCGATTGGGGCCGGTACTCGTGCGCATAGAAGAAGAACAGTTTGTTGTGGCCGTCATAGAGTTTCGGAATCACGACCGGGCCGCCGACCGTGTAGCCGTAAATCTGCTGCGCGGTCTTGGTTTTGGCGTCGCCGTTCTTATCCTGCACCCAGGTCTTGTTGTTCCAGTCCGAGTCGGTAAAGATGCCGTAACCGGAACCGTGCAGATCGTTCGTTCCGCTCTTGGTCACCGCCGTAATCTGCAGTCCGCTGGAGCGGCCGTACTCGGCCTGATACCCCTGCGTCAGGACTTTCACTTCGCCGATTGACTCGATGTTCATCGGCAACATCTGGCCGTTGTTCCCCGTATCCATCGCCGAGATGCCGTCCATCATGATGTTGTTCTGGCTAACGCCGCCCAACCGCGTGCCGCCGGCCGAGGTGCCGTCGTACCCATTCACGCCCGGCGTGAAGGCAACGAGGCTCGTGAAGTTTCCGCGGACGACGGGTAGGCTCTCGATTTGCTGGGTTGTGATGGCGAACGAACGCTCCGCGCTTTGGGTCTGGAGCAGCGCCGTTTCGGCGGACACCGTAATCGTCTCCACCGTTCCGCCGACTTCCAGAGTCAAGGCTGGAACACCAACGCGGTCGGCGCCGCTAACGACAATTCCCGTGCGCCGCAGGGTTTTGAACGCCGGGGCCGTGACCTCGACGGTGTAGGTGTCCGCTGTGACGTTGGCGAACACATAGTCGCCCGTTGCATTGGTGGTGACGGGCGCGGACTTGATGCCGCGGGCCTCGCTCAGCAGGGTTACGTTCGCTCCGGGAACCGAAGCTCCCGTTGAGTCGACGACGCGTCCCGTAATCATACCTGTGGTGATCTGCGCCGGCGCCATAAGCGGCACCATGCATAAGGCAACCCCTAGAGTAAAGATCCTTCGTTGCATTCCATATCCCTTTCGAAACCGGGCACGTTCCGTTACGCGACCCCAAGTTTCAGGTGAGTATATAACAACGCGCGCCCCCCCGTGGGGCTTTTACTCGTCCGATTTGTTAATAAAGTTTTCACGGCGTCACGCCGCGCAATGCCTCGGCAATGGCCAGTATCGATGCACCATTGCGCACACGAAGCCGCCTACAACGGACTCGCTTCAGCCTGTACGCTTTTGAGCTGAGGCAGGAACCCGGCGCGTCACCTCACAGAGACCGCTTCGCGGCCGGCTCGAATTGCCGACGCCGCGATCTCTCGAAAGCGTTTCATATAGGCGGGCAGGTAGAGTTCGTCATTGTGCATCACGGCGATGTTCTTCTCGTCGAGGCCGGGCGGCACATCGACAACGCATAGGTCCACCAGGCTCTCCGCCAGGCGTGGCGCGTAAGGGATCAACGCAACGCCAAAGCCGCCTCGCACCAGTTCGACGGCCAAATCGGAGCTGGTCACTTCGGCCGAGACCACTAATTTCGAAATGAGTTTCCTTCGCGTAAGCATTTCTTCAAGAGACAACCGAATCCCGCTAACGCGCTCCGGGACGATGAGCGGCTGTTCCAGGACCTGTCCCCACGACAGGGATCCCGCCGGCCATTTGTGGTCGCGCGCGGCGACCAGGTGAAAGCTAATCCGCGTCTTCGCGGAAACGGTGAGCCTTTCCGAGTGCGCCGGCGCCGCGGCGATGGCGAAATCCACGAGGCCCGATTCGGCTAATGCAATCACCTCCGTCTCGCTGCGGATTCGGACCGAGACCGAAACCCTCGGGAATGCCGCCCGAAAATCCGTCAGGATACGCGGCATGTAGTTGTACGCGCCCAAGGCCGTAGTCGCGATGCGCAGCGTGCCCGTTCGCTCCCCCCGGAGTTCCGCGGTCAGTTGATCGAACGAACTGAAAATCGGATTAACCAACTGCACGACCTGGCGGCCGGCCTCGGTGAGCTCGACGCCTTTCACTCCTCGGGATCTAAGAAGCCGAAGCTTTAAGCCCGATTCCCCCTCCAGTTGCCGCACTCGCTTGTGCAGGCCTTGGATCGTACCGCTTGGCAGTCTCCGCGATGCTTCCGCAAAAGAACCACACTGCGCCACAAGCCAAAAGCTGTAGACCGCGTTCCAGTTGACGTCCTGGGTCTTGTTCATGAAATATCAACCTCACGTATGCGAGACATATACACAATAGCAATGGACGTGGAGATTTGAAACGCCTCATACTTCCCGGAAGGAGTCTCATCGCCATGAAAACACCAGGCCTCGCGCTCGTTTCTCTCTTGACTGCATCCTTGTCCTGCCTATACGCGCAGGACGCGGAACTGAACGGCATTGTTCGGGATTCGAGCGGCGCGGTCGTTTCAAAATCCGCCGTGCGTGTCCTCAACAAGGAGACGGGAGCCAGCCGCAGCGCCGAGACCAATGAGTCCGGTCTCTTCGTAGTGACTTCGCTGCGGCCGGGCTTATACGATGTGGACGTGAGCGCAACGGGGTTTAAGAAGTTTGTGCGCAAAGATCTGGAGTTGCGCGTCGCGCAGAAGGCGACTCTGGACTTCACTTTGGAACTCGGCAGTGTTCAGGAGTCCGTGACTGTCCAGGGCGGCAATGAGACCCTGGAAACGTCGACGGCGCAATTGGGCACCGTGGTCACGCCCGAGAAGATCGTAGACCTTCCTCTGAACGCGCGGAATTTCACCCAGCTCATCACTCTAACGCCGGGCGCGGGTCCTGTCAGCGTGGCTGAGAACAGTGGGGGGTTTCTGTTCGTGCCAAGGGTAGGCAGGTCGTTTTTCCCCGCGATTAACGGTCAGTCGAATCGAAGCAACTCCTTCACTTTGGACGGCGTCTACAACAACGGGAACTATGGCGGCACCTATGCCGTCTCGCCCAACGTCGATGCGCTCAGCGAGTTCAAGGTGCAATCCCACAGCGACCTCGCCGAGTACGGCGGCGTCTCGGGCGGCGTGGTCAATCTGGTCACGCGCAGCGGCTCCAATGAGTACCACGGCACCCTTTACGAATTCCTTCGAAACGACGCGCTGGATGCCCGAGGCTTCTTTACAGCGAGAAAACCCCCGCTTCGCCAAAATCAATTTGGCGCGACCTTTGGCGGGCGAATTGTGAAGGACCGGACGTTCTTTTTCGCCGCCTACGAAGGCTACCGCCAGGTGAATCCGGCAGCGGCTTTGACCAGAGTTCCAACTCCGGAACAATTAGGGGGTAACTTTACGAGTTCTCCGAGGCGGATCTTCGACCCGTTCTCCACTCGAAATGATCCGGCCGCGGTCGGCCGGCTGCTGCGGGATCCGTTTCCAGGGAACATCATTCCCGCGGCGCGATTCGATGCGTCGATGGTGGCTTGGGCGAAGGCCGTGATTCCGGCTCCGATCAATACGGGCTTTGCCGGTTTCAATCAGCGCAACGACGACCCGCAGACCTTCCCCAACAACCAATACAACATTCGCGGCGATCATCGGTTTAGCGACACTCGATCCATTTGGGGGCGTTATACGTCGAATCGCCAGACGACGCGCTCGGCCAATGCGCTGCCGGGCACCTACAGTTTGACCGAGTTGCCCGCTTCCAACCTGGGCATCGGATACGTTCATGTCTTTGGAGCGAATTCGGTGGTCACGGGATTGTTCGGATCCAGTAAAATGCGCCACCGGGGGGCGCCGTTTATTACCGAACAGAAGTTAGTCGCCCAGGGACTGTTTCCCGGGTTGCCGACGAATCCTAATTTCAACGCGCCCGGCTTGGGAATTCCGAGCCTATTCGGCGTCCCCAGCGACACGCGGAATCGCGGCCCGCAGGAGGGCTTTCATGGGCAGGCTGATTGGTCGCGGCTCGTGGGGCGGCATTCCATCAAGATCGGTGGAGGCGCCATCGTGATGCGGTACCACACCGACGAAGCCGACGGCAGGTTCAACTTCGCCGACGCGCAGACCGGCGATCTCAACAACCCCGGCAACACCGGCCAGGACATAGCGTCCTTCATGCTCGGCGTGGTGGATTCCTGGGCTTATCGCGATCGCAAGTATTCGCTGGAAGCGCAGACCTGGCATGGTTACATCCAAGACTCTTTCAAGGTGAACTCCCGGCTGACGATCAACTTTGGCGTTCGATGGGACCTCTTGCGGAACGCGGCATTTACCCGCAACTTCCCGTCCATGTGGGATTTCAATACCGGCAAGTACATTGTCGGCTCCACCCGATCGCCAGATTGCGCGGTCGCCAAAGTCGCGCCGTGCTTGAGCGACCCGAACAATGCGTATGTTCGCGACAACGTAGTCTTTACCGGTTCGTCCAAGTTCCGCAAGGATGACTACAAGATGTTTGGTCCCCGGTTGGGCTTTGCTTATCGAGTCAATCCGGACATGGTGGTCCGGGGCTCGTTTGCGATTTTCTACGACTTGTTGCCGGGCGCAACGCAGCAGGCCCAAAATCCGATCGGCGCGTGGCCGAACACGGCGCTGGTTTCAACTCCCGTGAATCGGACGTTCGTAACCGCGGTCGCCAGCAACCTCACCCGGGGTAGCGACCCTCGGATTCCGATCGCGACTCCCCTCAATTCGTACAACTACTACTACGATCCCAATTTCCAAAGCCCCTACTCCCAGCAATGGCATTTGGAGGTCCAGAAGGAGTTCGCTGGGAACACACAGTTGACGCTTGGCTATGTAGGCTCCCACAATCTCCGCCTTCCAATTGGCGGCGACTACAATACAGCGCTCACGCCCGGCCCCGGGCCGGACCGCCCACGGGCGCTGTGGCCAAACGCTCCGGTCTCGTTGTATGACCGAAGCATCGGCCAAAGCGGATACAACAGTCTGCAGGCCAAACTGGACAAGCGGTATTCGAATGGAATTTCTTACTTGCTCTCCTATACGTGGAGCAAATCAATCGACACCGGCTCTTCGGGCCAGTTCGGCGTGGAGAGCGCTTCGATTCAGGACCCCTACAATCCGAACGGCTCGCGAAGCGTCTCCGGCTTCGACATTCCTCACATTTTTTCGTCTGCATTCGTTTATGAGCTGCCCTTCGGGCCCGGCCGGCGCTGGGCGAACAGCGGGGTTGCCTCGCGGATTCTGGGAGCATGGCAGGTCAACTCCATCTTCCAACTTCGCGGCGGCCAGCCATTCACCCTCTTTACCAATGCCGACATTGCCAATATCGGCGCCATTGACCAAGTTACCCGTGCCCGGCCGGATTTGATCGGCGATCCTCATCTGAGCAATCCCACTCCGTCGCGGTGGTTCAACACGGCCGCCTACGCGAATCCAAGGCCGTTTACCTACGGTTCCGCGGGCCGCAACCAACTCCGAACGGATGGCTTTGTAAATATGGACTTCTCTCTCTTCCGTGAGGACAGCTTCGGCGAGCGCATTCGCACCCAGCTTCGGGTCGAGGCGTTCAATCTCTTCAATCACCCGACGTTCGGGATTCCACAGACGCTGCTATCGTCGCCAGTCTTCGGGCGTGTCAGCGGAACCGTCAGTACAGCGCGGCAGGTTCAACTGGGACTCAAGCTGAGCTTCTAATGGACTCGCGCACAACGGACTCGCTCCGGCCCGTGCGCTTCCGACGAATTAGAATAGAAGCCTCCCTGCAACCAACATAAGGAGTGGAACGAATGTTGTTGACCGACATGACGTGGCCGGAGATCCACGCGCTGGACAAGAACGTGCCCGTCGTAATTCCGATTGCGGCCGTCGAGCAGCACGGCCATCACCTTCCCGTTGCAACGGACAGCATGCTGCTGGCCGAAGTCGTGCGACGCGCGGAGGGCGCGTTGGGTAATCGCGCGCTGTTCGCTCCTCTGCAATGGCTCGGCAATTCTCACCACCATACCGACTTCCCGGGAACGGTCTCCGCTTCTCCGCGGCTCTACCTCGATCTGTTGTGCGAACTCGCCGAGAGTTTCATCCGGCATGGCTTCAAACGGATCTTGTTTTTGAATGGCCACGGCGGTAATACCACCCCCGGCAAGCAGGCTGTGTTCGAGTTGCGTCAAAAGTACCGGGAACGCACGGATCTGCTACTTCTGAGTTGCCCCTATTGGGATCTTGCCTCTTCTGAACGGCTGGGCCAAGACTTCGTGCAGAAGCAGATGGGCCATGCCTGTGAGTGGGAGACTTCGATGATCCTGCATCTTGCTCCCAATCTGGTTGCCGGCGACGTATCCAGGCTCCAGCCGGTCTCCTTCGACTATGGGTTTGAGCCCGCTTACCGTGGTTGGACCACAAAAGACCGAACCGCGACGGGCCATATTGGGTCGCCGCAATTTGCCACCGCGGAGAAGGGAGAGCGGTTGTTCACCGCTTTTTCTGAAGGAACCGTTGCTTTTGTCGGTTCGGTTGCAGAGTGGGAGGGAACCGCTTGGATCTAGTTTTCAGCTCGCCCGCCCCTGGCGGTGGTTTCCCAGGGAGGTCAAGTGAAGAAGGCGTCATGCGAACCGAACTGACCTCGTACCGCCGCTTCGTTCCGTGGATCGCCGGTTGCTGTGCCATAGCGGCCTTAAGTTGTGGCGCGGGATCTGGCGCCAGCCAGGGCGGCATGGGGGAAATCAAGAACACCGTTGGGATGGAGTTCGTGTTCGTCCCGCCGGGAACCTTCATGATGGGCTCTCCGGAAAGCGAGCCCGGTCGCGAGACACAAGAGGTCCAGCACGAGGTGGAACTGACGAAGGGAGTTTACCTGGGAAAGCATGAGGTCACGGTAGGCCAGTTTAAGCAGTTCGTGGCCGAAACGAAGTTTCGGACCGACGGCGAGCGCGATGGCAAGGGCGCCTTCGGCATCAACGAGGCGGGCACGTTCGGAGAGATGAACGGCAAGTTTACCTGGAAGAGCCCCGGCTTCGAGCAGACCGACAAACATCCCGTGGCCGGTGTCTCCTGGAGCGATGCCAAGGCATTTTGCACCTGGTTGAGCAAAAAAGAAAAGAAGAACTACCGCTTGCCGACGGAAGCCGAATGGGAATATGCGGGCCGCGCCAGCTCGAAGGCCGCCTATGCGTTTGGCGACAACCCCGAGGGGCTTGTCGAAAACGGCAACGGCGCCGATGCGGCGGCCCGAGGCAAGTATACTGGCTGGTCGATCGGCATCAAGGCGAACGACGGGT
>VFZW01000179.1 GCA_016871055.1 Acidobacteriota bacterium | reverse complement strand
CGACCCCCTTCACATGGAAGGCCTCCGCAGACGTTATCCTCGACAAGGTGCGCCGTTGTAACGAATTATCCAAGACAGGAGACTAGCGGGACTGGAAAAGGAAGGCGCCCGCAAGCGGCGTCGATGGCGTTGTGCGATTAAGCAATGGCGGGTGTCTCCTTTCGTAGAAAGTGTAGCATGAAGGGAATGTCTCGATTGGTTTGGATGTTTGCGATTTGCGCGTTTTCTCAGGACGCTTTGTTGACAGCAATTGATGGAGAGAGCGATCGATCGGCGGTGTTGCTCGAACGGCTCGTGAATCAGAACTCGGGAACGTTCAACGTCGAGGGCGTGCGCGCGATCGCGACAATCATGGACGCCGAGTTGCGAGCGCTTGGATTCACGACGCGCGTGATCGACAACGCCAAGATTGGGCGGGGTCCGCATGTGTATGCCGAGCGGCGCGGGCGCGGTACGGGTAAGCCGGTGTTGTTGATCGGCCATATGGACACGGTGTTTGAGCCGGTGAGTCCGTTTCAGACATGGGAACGCAAGGGACGCACGGCGATTGGTCCGGGGTCCGCGGACATGAAAGGCGGATTGGTTGTCCTGCTGGCGGCGCTTCGCGGATTGCAGAAAACCGGCGAGATCGACAAGGTTCCGTTGACCGTTTTTCTGACAGGCGATGAAGAGGCGCCGGGCGAAGTGGCGATTTCGCGGCGCGAGTTTATTGAAGCGGGAAAAGCCGCGCGCGCGGCGCTGTGTTTCGAGACGGGGATTCGCGGTGTGTCGCAGGACTTTGCGTCGACGGCGCGGCGCGGGTTCGTCGGCTGGGAGTTGCGATCGACCGGCGTTGCGGCGCACTCCGGCCAGATGTTCACCGAGCGCGTGGGCTATGGCGCGGCGTTTGAGATGTCGCGCGTGCGCGACGAATTCCGGCAGAAGTTGAAAGAGCCGAACATGACGTACAACGTAGGCCTGATGCTGGCGGGCGCGGGCGCGAAGGCCGATCGGAGTGGGGTGAGTTCGGTGACGGGAAAAGACAATATCGTACCGGCCGAGGCGATTGCGCGCGGCGAAGTGCGGGCGCTATCGCCCGAGCAGGTGGCGCGCGTGAAGGACAAGATGTACGCGATCGTCGCGAAGAGTTTGCCAGGCACGAAGTCAGAGCTTCGGTTTGAAGAGGGCTATCCGCCGATGGCGCCGACGGCGGGAAACAAGCGTTTGCTGAAGCTGCTGAGCGATGCGAGCGTGAAGGCGGGCTTGGGCGAAGTGGGCGAGTTGGACCCGATGCAGCGCGGGGCCGGCGACGTGTCGTTCATCGCGCCCTATGCGGATGCGTTGTCGGGGCTGGGGATGATCGGCACGGGCTCTCATGCGCCGGGCGAAGCCGTCGACGTGGAGAGTATTCCGCGGCAGGCGAAACGGGCCGCGCTTCTGATCCGTTTAGTTGGTAGTATGTAATAGAACCAATGTGGGGGCGAAATGGCTTCGACGGGTTCGATTCATTGTATGGAGGCGTGCCGGGTTCTGAGCTCCCGTTAAACGATCAGAAAACAACAACTGCCAATCAGCAGTTTGCTTACGCTGCTTAATTAATTAAGTAGCCGCGGTGGCGCCCAGGCCCGCATGGGTATCATCAGCGTCAGATGGCGGGATAGGCTCTAGCTTCTGTTCGTAGCGAAAAGTCGAGATCAATCGGACTGGGTTGTGGGCGTCTTGCCGGCACTTTAGCTCACAGCTGAGATACACGAATCGGCTACGCACGTAGTCTCTATATAGTGGGCGTTCTCGGACCCGGGTTCGACTCCCGGCGCCTCCACCACCTTCCTGGCCGCTTCTTGATAGATTGGTACTCTTAAATGCGGCTACTTCTTTTTGCAGCGATCGCCTTACGCGCGCAGCCCGTCGATTTTGCGCGGGAGGTGCGGCCGTTGCTTTCCGACCGGTGCTTTGCGTGTCATGGCCCGGATGAGGCAAATCGGATGGCGGGGCTGCGGCTGGATGTGGAGGCCGAAGCGAAGACGGCCGCGATTGTTCCTGGAGATCCGGGAGCGTCGAGGATTTTGAAGCGCATCAATCATCCGAACGATGCGCTGCGCATGCCGCCCGCTCATCTTGGGCACAAGCGGCTGACTCCGTCCGAAGCGAAGTTGATCGAACGCTGGATCGTGCAGGGTGCGAAGTGGCAGACGCATTGGGCGTTTGTGCGACCGACCACGTCGGCGCTTTCGGACATCGATGCATTTGTGGCGGCGAGGCTTTCAAAAGAGGGATTGCGGATGTCTGTGCCGGCAACGCGCGCGCAGTTGCTACGGCGCGTGAGTTTCGACATCACCGGACTGCCGCCGTCGCCCGCGGAACTTCGGGAGTTTGAAAAGACCGGCGATTACGCGAAGGCTGTAGATCGTCTACTGGCTTCGCCGCGTTATGGAGAAAAGTGGGCGGTTGAGTGGCTCGATGCCGCGCGATATGCCGATACACATGGGTATCAGGTCGATCCCGAAAAGAACATGTGGGCGTGGCGAGACTGGGTGATCGAGGCCTACAACAAGAACATGCCGTACGATCGGTTTCTGACCGAGCAACTTGCCGGGGACCTGCTGCCGAACGCGACGCTCAGCCAGAAGATTGCGACCGGGTTCAATCGAAATCACCGTGTCAATACGGAGGCCGGGTCGATCGCGGAAGAGTTTCACAACGAAAACATCGTCGACCGCATGTCGACCGCGGGCACCGTGTTTATGGGCCTGACGATTGGTTGTGCGCGATGTCACGATCACAAGTACGATCCGATTTCGAATCGCGACTTTTACCGATTCTATGCGTTCTTCAATAACGTGAAAGAGATTGGCACGGGCGGGCCGCGCGATGGGCGCGGGAACTTGCAGCCGGTGTTGAAGCTGCCCGATGCGGAGTTGGAAGCGAAGGCGGAGGAAGCGCGCGGGCGGGTCGTTCGACAACGCGCGGTCTTGCGCGAGGTCGAGGCGAAACTGGAGAAAGAATCCCTGGCGTGGCGCGAGCCGCGATGGGAAGTAATGAAGCCGGCGCAATTGCGATCGGACAACGGCGCGACGCTTTCATTGGAGCCCGATGGTTCAATCGTTTCGACGGGCAAGCGGCCCGACCGCGATATTTACACACTACAGGTAAATGCACCATCGAATGAAATTACTGGGTTTCGCATCGAGTTGATGCCCGATGCGCGGTTTCCGCAAGGCGGGTCGGGGCGCGGGGACGACGGCAAGGGCGTGTTGACGTTGTTTGAAGTCGAGCGCGATGGCGGCGAGAAACTGGACCTTGGAACCGTATCGGCGACAGGGCAGTCGCCGGAATCGATCCTCGATCGCGTGGTGCGGCCGATGCGGCAGTTGAAGAGAGGGTGGTCGGTGGATCCCGATGTCGCCGTGCCATATTATGCAGTCGTTGAAACGAAAACGATGATCGCCGGCGGGCGGTTCACGATTCGGCTTGGCAATGAGTTTGGCGAAGGCGCGCTGCTGGGGCGGTTTCGAATTTCGGTGACAAGCGATGAGTTTCCCGAGCCGGTAAAAGAAGCCGAAAAATCAAAACAGGCATTTCTTGTTTCTCATCAAAAGGAGCGGCGGGACGCTGGGGACGAATTGGCGCGACTGCAGGCGGAGCAGCGGCAGATCGAGCAGAAGTTGCCGTCGACCATGGTGATGGCTGAGATGGAGACGCCGCGCGATACGTTTATTCTTGCGCGCGGGGCTTACGATAAGCCGGGTGAAAAAGTGACGCCGGGCGTGCCGTCGTTCCTGCTTCCGATGCCGGAGGGCGCGAAGGCGGATCGACTGGCGCTGGCGAAGTGGCTGACCGATCCCGCGCATCCGCTGACGGCGCGCGTGGCGGTGAATCGGCTTTGGCAGTCGTTGTTTGGCATGGGACTTGTGAAGACGTCGGAGGATTTCGGTTCGCAAGGCGAGACGCCGTCGCATCCGGAGCTGTTGGATTACTTGGCGCTGGAGTACATCAAGAGCGGATGGGATACGAAGGCGATGATCCGGCGGATCGTGATGAGCGCGGCGTACAAGCAGTCGTCGAAGGCCACGCCGGCGTTAGTCGAAAAAGATCCGGAGAACCGGTTGTTGGCGCGGGGGCCCCGTGTGCGATTGGCGGCGGAGATGATCCGCGATCAGGCGCTGGCGGTGTCCGGGTTGTTGCACGAAAAGATTGGGGGTGCGCCGGTGAAGCCGTATCAGCCCGAGGGCTTGTGGGAGCAGCTTTCGGTGATCGACGATCAGAAGTTGTACGTGCAATCGAAGGGAGCCGATCTCTACCGGCGCAGTCTGTACACGTACTGGAAACGCACCGTGCCGCCGCCGTCGTTGACGACCTTCGACGCACCGACTCGCGAGTTCTGCTCGACGCGACGGCCTCTGAGTACGACGCCGTTGCAGGCGCTGGCGTTGTTGAACGACGAGACGTATGTCGAGGCGTCGCGGAAACTTGCTGAGCGGATGATGCTTGAGGGCGGCGCTACGCTCGCGGCGCGGATTCGTTTCGGATTTGCACTGGCCACATCGCGTTTACCAACGGTATCGGAACTCGCGGTGCTGCAGGTGGGATTTGAAAGGCGTTTGGCGGCGTATCGCGCGAATGCAGGCGCCACGGCGAAGTTGTTGGAGGCCGGAGAGTCGCCGCGCGAGCCGTCCTTGAACGCGGTTGAGTTGGCGGCGTATACAACCGTCGCGAGCGTGCTGTTGAACCTTGACGAGGTGATCACGAAGCAATGATCGAACGAACTCGGCGGCAGTTTATTAGCGGGATTGGTGCGGCGGCATTAGGATCGCTGCTAAACGGCGCGAACCATTTCCCGGCGAAGGCAAAGCGCGTGATTTATCTGCATCAGAGTGGCGCGCCTTCGCAGCTTGATCTATTCGATCCGAAACCGAAATTGGCCGAGCGCTTTGGCGAAGAGCTTCCCGATTCGATTCGCAAGGGCCAACGATTGACGGGAATGACGTCGAATCAGAAATCGTTTCCTGTGGCGCCGTCGAAGTTCAAATTCGCGCAGCATGGAAAGAGTGGCACGTGGTTGAGTGAGTTGCTTCCGCACACGGCGTCGATCGTCGATGACATTACGGTGATCAAGTCGATGCATACGGAGGCGATCAATCACGATCCTGCGATCACGTTTATTCAAACGGGCAGCCAAATCGCCGGGCGGCCGTGTTTTGGTTCATGGCTCAGCTACGGGCTCGGTAGCGAGAACAAGGATTTGCCGGCGTTTGTTGTGCTGATTTCGCGAGGCAGCGGGCGGCGTTTCGATCAGCCGCTTTACGACCGTTTGTGGGGCAGCGGGTTTTTGCCGACGCGTTATCAAGGTGTGAAGTTCCGCAGCGGGGGCGACCCGGTCCTGTATCTGTCGAATCCCGATGGCGTGTCGCCGCGGGTGCGCCGTTCGATGTTGGACGATATCGCGGCGTTGAACGAGTCGAACCGAAAGGACTTTCACGATCCCGAGATTGCAACACGCATCGCCCAGTATGAGATGGCGTTTCGTATGCAGACGTCCGTGCCGGAGCTTACCGATTTATCGAAGGAGCCGGAGTCGACGTTTGCGTTGTATGGCCCCGATGCGCGGACGCCTGGTACGTATGCGGCCAACTGCATTTTGGCGCGGCGGATGGCCGAGCGTGGCGTGCGATTCATTCAGCTTTATCACATGGGATGGGATCATCACGAGTCGGTGCCGCGCCAGTTGCCGCCGCAATGCATGGATGCCGATCAGCCGTCGGCGGCGTTGATTAAGGACCTGAAGCAGCGCGGGCTGTTCGACGACACGCTGATCGTTTGGGGCGGGGAGTTCGGCCGCACGATCTACAGTCAGGGCGTGTTGACCAAGCAGACCTACGGGCGCGATCATCACCCGCGTTGCTATACGATTTGGCTCGCGGGCGGCGGCATCAAGCGGGGGCTGAGTTTCGGCGAGACCGATGACTACTCCTACAACATTGTCGATAAGCCCGTGCACGTGCACGATGTCAACGCGACATTGCTACACTGTCTGGGAATCGATCACACCCGGCTGACCTATCGCTATCAGGGCCGTGATTTCCGGCTGACCGATGTCGAAGGCGTGGTGCGGAAGGAGATATTGGCCTGACCACGGAGAACGCCGAAATCAGCGAGTTGTACGGCGAGCTTCGGAAGATTGCGTCGTTCCATATTCGCAAGTCCGTGAACCATCCGACGCTGCATCCGACGATGCTGGTCCACGAGGCGTGGATGCGAATCAACGGCGCGGCCTTCAAGTCGAAGACCCACTAGTTGGCGGTGGCGAGCCGCGCGATGCGCAACGTCGTTGTCGACTATATTCGCGCCAAGACGGCGAACCGGCGTGCCGGCGACTGGCAGAAAATTACTCTCGAATGCAACAGCGCGGACGCCGCCGGTGCGTTGGCGTTCCGGTTGGACGAGGTGTTGGATCTTGACGCGGCACTGGATGAATTGGCGCAGCAGGATGAGCGCAAAGCGCGCGTCGTTGAGATGCGGTTCTTTGGCGGGATGGAGTTCGAAGAAGTCGCCGAGATACTCGAGGTGTCCGTGATTACGGTCAAGCGCGATTGGTCATTTGCGAAGGCGTGGCTCGGGACGCGACTAAAACCCTGATACTTGCCGGTCGGTTTTTGCGAGATTCAATTCGGATGGACAAATCCAGTTTTCAACGTCTCGAATCGCTGTTTCATGAAGCGACCGCGTTACCTGGCGGCGCGCGGGCGGCGTTCGTCGAACGGGAATGTGCCGGCGACGCGGAGTTGCGCGCGGCGTTGCAATCGATGTTGACAAAGACGGAAACAGGCGGCGGGCTGCTGGAAGTGCCGGTACTGGAACATTTGGAAGAGTCGCTGGAAGGCGTGCGCGCGGGGCGTTGGAAGGTTGGCCGGCGGATCGGCGAAGGCGGACTCGGTGTTGTACATGAGGCGGAGGCCGATGGCGTTCCGCGCGCGGCAATCAAATTCTTGCGGCCGGGGCTGGATGCGGGATCGTTTCGCAGGCGCTTCGTCGTAGAGCGGAAGATTCTGGCCGCGCTCGATCACCCACACATCGCGCGGCTTCTCGATGGCGGAATCGATGCGGAAGGCCGGCCCTTTCTAGTGATGGAGTATGCAGAAGGATTGCCGCTCGACCAGTTTGTTTCGGCGGGGACTCCATCGAAGCAGGCGCGGCTGTTGTTGTTTCGGCAGGTGTGTCAGGCGGTGCGCTACCTGCATGCGTCTCTGGTTGCGCTCGGCGATTTGAAGCCATCGAACATCATGGTGAACACCGACGGTGATGTGAAGTTGCTCGATTTTGGCGCGGCCAAATTGCTGGCGGGCGATACCGCGGAACAGACGACGTTGACGCGCGCGTTTCTCACGCCGCATTATGCGAGTCTGGAACAAAAAACGGGAGCGGGGCCATCGGTGGCGTGGGACATCTATTCGCTAGGGCTGATACTTGGCGAGATGGTTGGCGCGGACGACGGAGACCTGGCGGCGATTGTCTCGCAGGCCACGCGAGAAGAGGCGGGTGGCCGGTATCAGAGCGCAAGCGAACTCGATCTGGATGTCGAGCGCGCGCAGCGAAACCTTCCGGTTCATGCGCGAACGCAAGACGCGCGGTATCGAGCGAGAAAATTTGTACAGCGGAACGTCGCGGGAGTCGCCGCGTCGTCGTCGGCAATCGCAGCGTTGCTTACCGCTGGCGTGTTTTTCTGGCGCGATGCGCGGCGCGATCAAGAGAATCTCGTGCAAATGCGCGGCTTGGTGCGGTCGGTGCTGGATTCGGCGGCGACGCCGTTTGCATCCACCAGCGAAGACCGCAAGGCGATTCAGGGAGTTTTGCAGACAACGATCGCGCAGTTGGAAAAACAGAATCACGACGGAGTTGAACTGGAACTCGCGGCGGCGTGGCGCCGGCTGGCGACGTCGAAGCTCGAAGAGGGCCAAGCACCGGAGGCGGATGCGGCGCTCGAGAAGTCGCGCGATTTGGCCGAAAAGGTCTGGCAGCGGCGGCGCGATCCGCTGGCGCTGGAATCGAAGGCGATCACGCTGCCGCTGCTTGCTCTTTCCATGCGGCACCGGGCGAACGCAAGTGTTGGGTTGCAACGCGCCCACGAGTCGATCGACGTGCACGAACAGTACAAGCGGACGTTAAAGCGAAAGCTGCCGCCGTCGCATCCGTACTACCGGCTGCTGGTTGCGATGGCGCCGGAACTGGTTCGGGAGGGAAAGATCGAACAAGCGCGGCTGGCACTGTCTGATGCCGCCGAAGTGGGCCGCGCAATTGGCGCTCGCGATTTGGGGGGCCGCGCCTTGATTGGTTTGGCGCGATTGGCGGAATTTGAGGGAAAGCCCGGCGCGCGGCGCGGCTACTGCGCACAAGCGTTGAAAATTTTCCCGCAAAGCAATCAGTTCGCACAGGTTTGCAGTGAGGACACGACGCAGCCTGAGTTCGTTCGCGAGATGGCGCCGGACAACCGGTTGAGCGAGCTTCGCGCGCAACTCGATGCGGTCGGCCAGCAGCAGATGCGAGACACCGAAAATGTGCAGTTGCTGTTGCGCACGGCGAATTTGCACGCGCAGATGGCGAAGGCGCTGCATGAAAAGGGACAGGATGAAGAGGGGAAAAACACCTCGCGGCAGCGAACAAGTTTTTCGAGTTGCTGGCGCAGCGGGATCCCAACAACCGGCGCGCGATGAAGAATGCGAAGAAAGCCCGGAAGGCGTTGCAGCGCGTGTTGGAGCAGCAATGAAACAATAGAGGGAGTGTCTGATCACCTTTATTATTCCTGCTGGCTGAAAGGCTACTCGCCGATGACGATGCTGCGCCACTACGGCCGCATGCTCGAACTGTTTCCGTACTCACCGCAAAATCCCGGCGAGTCTATTCTGCGCGTACAAGCCGTGTCGGTTACAGAGCCTCCCGTCGTGGAGCGCGCGTTCAATGATCCCGTTGACCCGAAAGCGGTGGCTGCCGGGGCCGGTGAGTTCAGCCACGACGATTGCGCCGCACACTTTGAAACATGGTGGGGCCTTTGGCGTTACGAAAAGGACTGGAAGCTCGAACCGGCGCGGGTGACGATGTCGATGTTCGGTCCGCGGTTTGCGGACACGCCGTTTGGCGACGAGGACAAAGCCGCCGAACATCTGCGCATCGACTTCGGGCTGGAGGCGTGGTTCCTGCCGAATCCGGACCTTCCCAACTCGGCGTGGTATGCGCGGAGCAATCTGAAGGGCCTGCTGAAGCTGGTCCACGAGATCGACAATGTGCTGCCGATTGAGCGGCGCGCGCTGTGGCCGGAGTCGGGTGGGAACTTCGCCGATAAGCTAAGGGACGCCGCAGCGGAATTGTAGTGAGATGAACATCTATCAGCGCTTCGCCGCGCGTTTGGCTGGAGATGCGGAGTATTTATCGCATCCGCACGACGAGAGTTTTCACTGGTTGACGGGCGATTGGGAGTGGGAATTGTCGATCGTCGAACCGGAGCGCACGGCGACGGGATTGATGACGTTCGAGGCCACGAGCTACGGTATTTCGGCACGCCGGCCTGGATGCGAAGCCGCACCGTTTTTGGTTTATGACCGCTACTCCGAGAGATGGGCGTTGGTGATGGGCGAGCCCGAAGCGTATGGGGCGTTGGTCGCGGCGCGTGGCGAAACGGTGTTCGAAGGCGAGATGACGTTTATGGGCGTCACGATGCGACTTCGGCAAACTTGGGCATGGGGCGAGGAACACGAAGTTTTGTTGCGCAACGAGGAGTGGATCGACGAGGGCTGGGTGCTTGTCGACGAATTGCGATATAGAAGAGTAGGATGATTCGCTACCTACTCGCTCTCAGCCTGAGCACTCTGGCCGCCGATTTTCGCGCGGCCGTTGTAAAAACCGATATCACGCCGAACGGCCCGCAGTGGCTACTCGGCTATGCGGCGCGCAAGTCGACGGGCGTCAACGATCGGATTTATCACCGAGTGGTGGCGATGGACGATGGTGCGACATCTTTTGTGCTTGTGTCTTCTGATTTGTGTCTGGTGTCGCCGGCCGAATATGATCGCGTTGCGAAGTTGTTGGCGGCGGAGACGGGCATCACGCCCAATCAGTTCTGGTGGACGTTCACCCACACACACTCGGCGCCGGAGGTTGGACCGCCGGGGTTGGCGGCGTCGTTTCTGGCCGATCGCTACACACATGAGGTCGATCCGTCGTATACCGAGTTAGTGGCGCGGTCGCTTATCGCGGCCGTAAAAGAAGCGCGTTCCAAGCTCGCTCCGGCCCGCATGCGGATCGGGTGGGGGCACGCGAACGCCGATATGAATCGGCGCGCGCGCGATGTCGAGGGCGAGACGTTTCTCGGCTTCAATCCGGATGGTCCGGTCGACCGGCGGATTGGGTTGATCGCGCTCGACGACGCTTCGGGTAAGCCGATGGGGCTGATCGCCAACTACGCGATGCACGGCACGGTGCTAGGGCAGCCGAATTTGTTGATCAGCGGCGATGCGTAGGGGATTGTGTCGGAGTATGACGAGGGGAAAATCGGCGCGCCGATGATCTATGTGAACGGCGCGGCGGGGAACATCGCGCCGATCTACACGACGCAACCCACTCCGGCGGCGGGACGTTTGAAACAATTTCGCGCGCTGTTGGGGGATAAGATTATCGAGGCGTATCGGGTGATGCCGGCGGCGGCGGTTGACGTTCAATCGGGCGTCGGTGCGGCGGTTGTCGAAACGGCGCGCAAGGGTGGGATGAAGGATTCGGCTGAACTGGCCGACTATGTGAAGTCTGAGCAGATCCGGTTGCCCGTGCGGTTCTTGAAGCTTGCGAAAGACACGGCGGTTTGGGCGGCGCCCCTGGAGTTGTTTTGCGAGATCGCGATCGATGTGCGGGAGCGATCGCCCTTCGCGAATACGATGTACTTCGGCTACACAAACGGATGGCTAGGTTACTTGTTGACCGCGGCCGAGTTGCCACTCGGCGGATATGAGCCGCGGGTGTCGCCCTACACGGCGCGAGCGGAAGAAGACTTGAAGCGAACGGTGCTGGGTTTTCTGCAAGGGTGGAAGCGCCCTTGACTACGACTGGCCGGCGTTTTCTCTGATTCGCTTGAGCGCCAGCCACTGTTGGCGGAAGAATCCGTCGCCGTAGTCGCGGCCTGTGAGTTGATCATCGATGCCCGTCGGCAGGTATTCGTCCGAGAAGTTGGCGGTGCCGAATGCGATGTCCCACACGGGAAACAGCGTTGCGAAGTTGCAACCGCGCTGGCCGGCGTTCATCGCGTGGTGCATGCGGTGATAGTGCGGGCTGACGAAAATGCGTTCAAAGATTCCGCCGAACGACAGGCGTGTGTTGGCGTGGGCGAGACTCTCCATCGCGGCGCTGGAGATCGATAGCGCGACGAACGAGGCCGGCGGCACGCCGATTGCGAGTCCGATCGCCGCGCGCCAGACGGCGGCGATTACGAGATCTAGCAGGTGTTCGCGATCGTCTGTCCAAAACGTCATTTGACGCTGGCTGTGATGGAGCGCGTGCAGCGCCCACCAGACGCCGAACTTGTGTTGCAGACGGTGGCGGCAGTAGTCGGCGAAGTCCAACACGATCAAGTAGGCGAGGATTGCGGCCGCGGACCCGAGGATGTCTTCGAGGTTTGGCGGAATGAATCCGCGAAGGCGCAAGGCGGCGTTGCCGGCGTCGACGATTGGTGTGAGGAGGAAGAAGAAGAGCACTGGGAGTACGCCGAAGCGGCCGAGGAAGGTGTAGAGCACATCGACGCGGGTGGCCTTTCGGTCGGGCCAGCTTTCCACGGGGCGCCATTTTTCGAGGGACTTCAGGACGGCGTAGAGCGCGATCATTTCGATGGCGCCGATCAGCAGCAGGTGCGTGCCCTCGTAGGCAACCTCGTCCAAGTTCATCCAACCGACTTGAAACAGAACCGGTTGGATGATTGTTTCAAACAAATACTGGTGGAGTTGGTTAAAGCGCTCGGCCAGCGATGGCGGCATGATGCAGGCCTGCTGGCTCACCGGCGCCGCTCCGGTATGGTTGTAAAGCAAAAGCCTTTCGCTTTCAGACCGGTGATGAGCGGGTCGAGCATCGGCCACCACGGATCCTTGCGCGACCAAATGCCGAGGTGCATGACGAGGACGTCGCCATCGCGAACATCGCGCAGAGCGTTGGCGAGCAGCGTCTTGTTGGGGAACTTTTCCGACGGTAGTTCATCGCCGAGAAAGCCTGCCGGCGCCCAGCCGATGTGATCCTTGAATCCACAAGCTGCCGCGGCTCTTAGCGTGAAAGGCGTCGTTCGGCCACCCGGCGCACGCCAGATTGGATCGTAGCCGCGGCCGGTCAAGGAGCGAAATACTTCCTCGGACTTCTTTAACTCACGGCACACGCCGGCGCGATCAAGTACTTCCCGCTTTCCATCTCGGCCGACGTAGGCGACTTTGCCGCCGGGCAGGTCCTTGCGGAAATACCAGTGGCGAAAGGTATGCGATCCGAAGGCGTGGCCGTCAGCGACGAGCTCCTTCCAAAAGGGCGCCCAGGACGCGTCCATAGACATGTCTCCGCGTGTGGTCTTTTCGCTGGCCACAAAAAACGTAGCCTTCACATTCTGCTTTTTGAGCACGGCCGCGATTTCAGAAGCCGGCCCCATGTTGCCGGTGTCTATCGTCAGATAGACCGTCTTGGAGCAGTCCGCCGCCATCATCGCGGCCGCGAAGAATAGGCTACTTGCGAGGTGCATGCTGCGAAAGGTAAATGCCATGCGGAGAGCGTCCGACCGGAATCTGTTTCACGATTTTCTTGGTCTCTAAATCGAGCACCGATACTTTTCGCGCCCAGCGCGAAGTCATCCACAGCTGTTTGCGATCGGCCGATACGTCCATACAATCCGGCCCGCCCGGCGCGGGATA
>VFZW01000178.1 GCA_016871055.1 Acidobacteriota bacterium | reverse complement strand
TCCGGCGGCGCGGATCCGCAACATAGGGCGCGTTACACGTTCGGCCTGAACGAAACCGCGTTAGACGGCCGCTCGGAGCCTGAGAAACTTCCATCTTGGCTGAAACAGGAGGATCTAGACTACTGCGCCGCGGAGTTCTCCCGCACCGGGTTTCGAGGAGCTTTGAATTGGTATCGGGCACAGGACACGTTTTGGTCGGAAACCCCGTTCCTGGTCGGCCGCCAGATTTCGCAACCGGTGTTGTTTATCGGCGGCTCCGATGACCCGTGGATCGCCCAAGTGGGCCGGGCAGGCATTGACAGCCTGGAAAAGGCCGCTCCTAATCTTTGGAAAAAGTTACTGCTTCCAGGCGTCGGTCATTCGATCGAGCAGGAAGCGCCGACGGCAGTCAATAGCCTGATTCTTGAATTCCTTCGCTTTGTTGACCGGCCCAGTGAGAGCCAAAAACCGCTCCGATAGAGTTTTGAGAATTGGGATCAAGCGCGTCGAGAGAAGATGGCGCACACCTTCATCTGGCCGCCCGGGTCGAACAGACCCGTGCGAAATCCGCCGTTGCGATTGAGCGCAATTTGAGGGCGGGAATTTCCGACTCGTTTCAAGATGGGCTGACCTACGTGCGGATTCCAGGAGACACCGTACGTAACGGCTTTGATTCTTCCATGGCCGCGGGCCTGCTCGAACTCCGGGTCGATTCCGAACTGGAAGCGTGCATCGGGGCCTTGCGCCGCAAGGCCAACTTGGAGACGCTCACGGCGGAAGAGGATGCGGAATACAAAGAGCTTGTCGAGGCTGTCGAATTAGTATCGATCATGAAGGCCAACGCGCGGCGCTTCCTCGCCAAACAATGCGCGTCGCATGGACAGCGATCTGCGAGGAGCGGGTCTAAAGCGCGCCAATAATTCGTGCGAGTATTGCCGCATGCCGAATGGGGCGCCCCGCTCATTACGTTTCATGTTGAACATATCGTTGCGAGGCAGCACGGAGGCTGCGGGGAGTTTGCGGAGCTTACACTGGCGTGCGACCGCTGCAACGCATTCAAAGGACCGAATCGTACGAACATCGACATACAAACGGGCGGGCTTGTCGTGCTGTTCAATTGGGGCGTTCATGTTGAGCTCCAGGGGGGGTTATCATCGGCCGTGCGCCGACCGGACGCTCGACGGCGCGTTTGCTCAACATGAACGCACCGCGGCGCGTTGAACTGCGGCTAATGGGGCTCTGATCTTTGGCCCTTTGCGAACAAGCCGGCGACGACCATGTCTCTTACGAGTCCGCGCGGCGGGAGTCGTTCCAACTTGGCGCGAGCTTGTAACCTACGGAGAGTTCGAAGTTGCAGTTCCGGGCGCGAATGCGTCGAATCTGATTCGGAATGCGGATGGTTCGATCCGGTCGCTTGGCGGGTATACCGAGGTGCTGGGGGCGAGCGGGGAGCGGGAGATCCGGTTTGCGTTGAAGATGTTCTTCTAGAGTTGCGAAGTTCAAACGACCGAACTACAACGGACCAGCGCCAACTCTCCCAAACCCCGAAAACGGTCCGCGTGGCGAGCTGTCGCTTCTCGGATGCTCTCAAAGTCGCGGGCGTTTTCATGGACCAACGGCATTCCCCAAACCAGCGCGGTCGCGGCGATAATTATGTCGAACCGCCAACGCGCCACCCGAGTTGACCTCGATTCCATCCGGCGATGCGAATTGATCGCTGGACTTGGCGGCATCGGGAGAAGGAGCATAAGTTCCGCCGCTGCCCAAGCAACTCCCTGATGAACGGGCAACACACGATTTGGGTTCTGATCGTAGGCATCCCGCATGACAGTGAGGAGGCCTACACGATCCGGCGGCGCCTGCGCGATCGCCATGCCAAAGCCCGTGAGCCGCTCCATCACAGTCACAGCCGAAACGTACACCAAGTGACGACTTGCATACTGGAGGAGCCACCGCCGCCCAGCCTGCTCACGGGACAGCCAACTCTCCGCGCTGGTATCGAAGACAAACGGGCCGTTCACCGGCCTCGACGAACCTTCTTTTCCGTCAGATGGATGCCATTTACCAGTAGCAGTTCATCCTCCGTGAGGGCCGCAAACGCTTGGCTCATGCGCTGAACGAAATTCTCCGCCCGCTCCAAAGCCAACTTCTGCCGCAGCCCTTCCTCCAGCGCCTCATTCACTACAACGCTCACGTGCACCTTCCGCTTGGACGCCAGCCGTTTGGCGGTGTCCAAGGTGGAAGCCGGAAGCGTTAAAGTGGTTCGCCGGTTTGTAGGGGAAACGGCCATGGCTTCAGCTTAGCATGGGTGCATCAAAGTGCATCAACACCGGCTACGACACGTGAGCGGTTTACGCGAAAAGGTCCGCCACAACCTTGCCCTTTACGAGTTCGCGAGGCTGGTTGAGGTGATTGCGGATTTCCATATCGGGATCGATGCCGAGGGCGTAGTAGATGGTGGCTAGGAGGTCGTTCGGGTGCACCGGCTTTTCCTTGGGCGACGAGGCGGTGGCGTCCGATTCGCCGTATTGCACGCCGCGGCCGATGCCGGCGCCGGCGACGACGGCGCTGTAGCAGTAGGGCCAGTGATCGCGGCCGTCGGGCGAGTTGGAATTGCCCGAGGTCGAGACACCCATGCGCGGACTGCGGCCGAATTCGCCGATGGCGACGACCATCGTTTCTTTCAGCAGGCCGCGTTGATCCATGTCCTCCAAGAGCGCGGACAAAGAGCGATCCAATTTCGGACAGTGGAGATTTTTCAACGGGCCGAAGTTCGCGGCATGGGTATCCCACGCTGTCTTTTCGGGATCGCCGTTGGCGACGCTGGGCCAGTTGACCTGCACGAATTTTGTGCCGGCTTCGATGAGGCGGCGGGCCATCAGCACGCTTTGGCCGAACGTGTGCTGGCCGTAGCGCTCGCGCATCTTGTCGGTCTCTTTGTTGAGATCC
Source organism: Acidobacteriota bacterium (assembly GCA_016871055.1). Taxonomy (GTDB): domain Bacteria; phylum Acidobacteriota; class Terriglobia; order Bryobacterales; family Bryobacteraceae. Next base: position 10,087 of record VFZW01000178.1, on the reverse strand, counting down.
ATGGCGTCGCGCGCTTTGCCGCTCAACACCAAGTCGTAGGCCTTGCCGTAGTATTCATCAACGGCGGCTTTGTTGAGCGCCTTCTCCAACTCGGGCATCGAACCGTTAATGCCCTTGAGCAGTTCAAAGCGGTCGCGGAGGCGATCGGGCGGAATCTCCTTGCGCAGCGCGAGGTCTTCGAGTTTGATGTCTTCGGCGGGGTCCTGATAGAGGCGATAGGGATCGTAGGCCTTGCCGAGAAATCCGGCGGCGCCGCCTTTGCCAATGATGCCCGATTCCTGCAGCGGGCGCGGCAGTTCGACGAAGGGCAGCATGGCATCCTTCATTGGCTTCAGTTTCGAGATGTGCGAGCCGGCGGTTGGGAAGTCGGCGGGCGTCGGCGGTTCGAGCTGGCCGGAGGGCGATACTTTGTCGGGCGGATAACCGGTGAGCATCTGGTAGATCGCCGCGGTGTGGTTGAACAGGCCGTTGGGCGTGTAGCTCATCGAGCGGATGAGCGTCACTTTGTCGAGCGTGTTGGCCATCATCGGCATGTGCTCACCGATGAACGTGCCGGGGATCTTGGTCTTGATCGGCTTGAATTCGCCGCGGATGTTCGAGGGCGCTTCGGGCTTGGGATCCCAGATGTCGATGTGCGACGGGCCGCCCTGCAGGAAGATCATCACGACGTTTTTTGCGTTGCCCCAACCGCGCGCGCCCTTGTACCTTTCGAGCACCGCGGGGTTGGCGTTGGCGGCCTTCTGCGAGGCGAGGAAACCGGGCAGATGCAGGCCCGCGAGTCCGAGCGAACCGATGCGCATCAGTTCGCGGCGCGTGGGTCCTTCACAGGTCTGAGCGGGATGGCCGGGGAGGTTGAACATGGATGATGCTCCTTGTTAGTAACTGTACAGGAAACCTTTGCTGTTGAGAAGGGCCCAGAGTAGGTCCTGCGCCCGCTGGGTCTTCGGTCCACCACTGAGATACTTTGCGCCGCGCGCGGCTTCGTCTTTATTTGGCAGGCGCGCATACGACGCGAGATAGAGGTCGTCGACGATGGCGCTGTCGGCTTTGCCGCCGAGAACGAGTTTAGCGACGCGGCCTTTGGGATCGGCGACGGCGTCGGAGATGGTCTTGCCGTTGACGAGGTTGAGCGCTTGCGGAAGCGAGAAATCGGCGCGGCGTTCGCACTCGCAAGCGGTCTCGCGTGTGGGCCGGCCGAACAAATCGAGGAAGCCATCTTTGCCGACGTGGGGGTCGGGCAGTTGCGTGGCGGCGGTGTCGACGGGCACTTCGGGAAACGCCGGGCGCGCGCCGGCGGCGCTGGCGACCGCGTCCATTAACTGTTCGGCGGTCAGGCGGCGGGGCATGGCGTGCGAGAAGTTCTCGGCGTCGCCCTCGTTCCATTCGTTGGTGGTGAAGGAGGCTTGATAGGTCCGCGAATTGGCGATGGTGCGGATGAGATGCTGCAGGTCGAAGTTGTGATCGATGAAGTCCTTGGTCAGCGCGTCGAGGAGCGCGGGATTGACGGGCGGGTTGGAGGCGCGGATGTCGTCGACGGGATCGATGATTCCCTTCCCGAGGAAGTAGCTCCAAATGCGATTGACGATCGACTTGGCGAAGAACGGGTTTTGCTTCGAGGTCATCCAGTCGGCGAGCGCGTCGCGACGGCGCGGATCGTTGGGAATTTTCACGGGAGCGGTCGAGGCGATCAAGAACTCCGGCGCGACGACGCGCGAGTCCTTGGGGTGCTTCATTTCGTAGTCGCGGCGTTGATCGAAGACGATCTCTTCGCCGATTTCGTACCCGGGGCGCACGCCGACGGCGGAGAAGAAGGCCGACATCTGGAAGTATTGATTCTGCGTCCAGCGCTCGAAGGGATGGTCGTGACATTGCGCGCAGACCATGCGAACACCGAGGAAAACTTGCGTGGTCTTTTCCATCGTCGCTTTGGCGTCGCGCGTGACGCGGAAGTAGTTGGACGCGGGGGCTTCGTAGCTCGAGCCGGAACTGGTCAAAAGTTCGCGGACGATTTTGTCCATGGGCTTGTTGGCGGCAATGGATTCGCGGATCCATTCGCGGAAGGCGTAGGTTCCTTTTTCGCCGAGGAACTTGCGGTTCGTCTGGAGGAGGTCGCCCCACTTCATGGTCCAGTAGTCGGTGAAGGATGGGCGGGCGATGAGTTTGTCGATGACTTTCGCGCGCTTCAATTTCTGCGACGTGGCGTCGGCGAGGAAGGCGCGCACTTCATCGGGCGAAGGCGTTTGGCCGGTGAGATCGAGCGTGACGCGGCGCAGGAAGGAGGCGTCGTCGGTAGCGGGAGAAGGTTGAATTTTCAGCTTCTGCAGCTTCGCATCGATGTGGGTGTCGACGTAGTTGTTTTGCGGCAGGGGCTTCCAGGCGAAGCCGGGTTTGGGATTTAGAATCGTCACAGGGACGGTGGAGTACTTGCCTTGGTAGCGGACCAGGAGTGTCGCTTCGCCGATGCGTTCGCCGGAGACCTTCGCGGCGACATCGACCTTCGCCACGTCGGGCACGTTCGATTCGACGGTCGCTTCTTTTGTTACGTCGCGGGTCGCTCCGTCGGCGAACTTGGCGATGACGTTGACCTGGGCGGATTCGCCCGGTTTCGGCATGTTGATTTCGCGCGGCGTTACTTCGATGGCGGTGACGGTGTCTTTTGCGCGATCGCCGTACGGAACGCCTTGCGCGATCCAGTTGTAGATCGTCTTGTAGTAGGCCGAGTCCTTTTCAAAACGCAAACCGCCGCCGTGCGCAATTTCCTGCGACGGTTTGGCGAGCATGAGGCTGCGGGCGGGCTCGGCGCGATTGAAGCGGCGGCCGGAGAGATCGTAGAGCAGCGCTTCGTAGTCGAACTGCGGATCGTAACCGCGCAGCGACAGCTTGAAACCGTTCTTGCCTTTAGCAGCGCCGTGACAAGGGCCCGACGTGCAGCCAGCCTTGTTCAAGATTGGCGCGACGTCGCGCAGAAAGGTGACGGGTTGTGCGGCCAGCACGGCGGCGCTAGCGAGCAGAAGCGGAAGTCGCATTCTTATCCTCAGGTTCAAGAGCTGGCACTTCGAATGAGAGCGCCTTGGAATACACGTCTTGCTGCATTGTGCCGGTCATCAGAGCTCCTCGGATCATGATGTCGTACAGCGCCGGCGCGGTGTTGCGCGTGGAGGTGACGAGGAACGTTCCGGAGCGCCGGTTGCCTTTTTCGACGGCCATGTTGATGATGCGAAGGTCGGCGAAGTTCGGGACATCGACGGTTACGGTGGGAGGCACGGGCTGCATGTTGTTGCGAGTGCTCCAGGTCCAGCGGAAAAGGAACTGGTAGCCGGCTTCCTTCTTTTCGGACTTTTCCAGTTTCAGATCGAGCGAGGCGGGTTGCGCTTCGGTCATGGCTGCCGGCAACTCCAGCCCGAGCCATGCGCCGTTGAGAGCCCGCTGTCGGTCGACGACGCCTTGTGTCACCGCGCCGGCGACGTTGATCGCGTAACCGATGCCTTTGGCGCGACGTTCGACGCCTTCGCCGACGGCGATGAAGGAGAGGTCGGAAAGATTCAGTTCGGCTCCTTGCGCGGCAGTGAGGGCGATCATGGCGCGGCGTGTGGCGATGCGGCCTGGCGCGCCTTCGGGCAGTTCGGACGGAATGTTGCCGCCGGTCATCTCGACGCCTTTCGGCAGGTTGAGCGCTTTGACAGTAAGCGGGCCGAGAAAACCGCGGCGATCGACGTTGACGTTGACCAGCGCGGTGCCGCCGGCGGGAATGTTGACGAACGCCGTGCCGATGCTGGCTTGCAGATCGTGGGCGCCTTTGAATGCCGAGAGGCGATAGGCGTAATGCGCGCCGCCACGGAGGGCGAGATCTTCGACCGAGAGCGTAATCTTCGAGACGCCGTCGGGAACCTTGAAGGAGAGGAACGGATCACTCGCAGTACGGCTGGAAACCTGCACGGCGGCGACGTCGACCGGCAAAGGTTGATCGCCGGCGCTAGCGATGCGATTGCCCTTTTCGTCCCACGCCGTCAAGATGCCGATGATCTTCGATGTGCCCAGTTCGCGGGCCTGCAACTCGAACATCACGTCTTCGCCGGGCTTCACGTCGAAGGTGTATTTGTCGATCTCGCCAGCCTTGGCGAGACGTCCGTTGATGGTGAGCGGGAAGGCCGTCTTTACGCTGGCCGATTCGGTTGTCTCGGGAAGAGTGCCGACCGCGAAGGGCAGCGGGAGCGCGGGGGAATCGACGAGATTCACGGTTGTTTGCGGGCCTTTGAAGTCCTTCAGATTGGTCTTCGCTTTGCCTGCGCCGAGCGATACTTCGACCTCTTCGCCACGGCGGCCGCCGAGCGGAAAGATTTCGGTTGGGTAGGCGTATGCCCCGGTCTTTAAGCGATAGAAGTTTTGGGCTTGGCCGGAGAAGCGGGCGTCGTGCAGTTCGACGTAGTAGTAGCCCGCCGTCGGGAATGTCATGTCGAGACGGGGATCGAGTTGCAGCATCGCCGCGTCTTCGGAACGCGCGATCTGTTTGCCGCTTGCGTCCATGACGCGAATCACGGGATCGACGGCCGATCCGGCGCGGCGTGCGTCGACTTCAAACACGCGGCGCTCACCGGCCTTGACTTGAATGCGATAGATGTCGCGCTCGGCGCCGCGCAGCGTGCCGTTCAAGGTGATGGCCGAAGCCGGAAGCGGCTGCGCCTTTTCGATGGAGTCATTCGAATTCGGCACGCCGCCGGGTGACGACTCCTCTTCGGTAATCTCTGGGAACGCGCCGATGTTCAGGAGCAGGATGTTGGAGAGTCCGTCGGCCGTCTTGATGCGCACGGGGTAGACGCCAACTTCCCATTCCGATTTCGGCTCGACGAGGAAGGTCGCGTAGCGGCCTTCCATTTGCGGCTTGTCGGGAACCATCGAAGTGAAACTGGCGGGCAGAGTCGAAAGGATTTGCGCACCTTCGGCGAGATTCGTTCCGGCAATGGTCAGCGTGAACGGGCGGCCTTTCTGAGCACCGCGCGGCTGCAGATCGGTGATCACCGGCGGCGCCGCGAAGGCGGCGAGAGAGCAAGCGAGAAGCAGCAGTTTCATTGGCCGGCTCCTGTGGGATTGCCGTGCGATAACGGCACGGGGCTGAAGGTGAGTTGTAACTGGCAGGTGGCTGCGCTGTAGACGCGCACCATGCCGTCAAAGCCGCCGGTGGCGAGTTGCTTGCCGTCGGGCGAGAACGCGACGGAGTAGATGCCGGCGCTGTGGCCTTTGCATTGCGAGGCAAGTTTGCCAGTATCGGCGTTGTAGAGGTTGACGACTGGCGAAAGGCCGGCGATGGCGATGCGCGATCCATCGGAGGACCAGTCCATCGAAGTGATTGCGCCGTCCTGCCGGTCGATCTTGTGAATGAGGGTGGTGTCGTCGGCGATCTTCATGTTGCGCGGGCGGTCCATCATGTAGACGAAGGCGTATCGATCTTCGGTGCCGATGGCGACGACGTCTTTCTTAGGATGGCGCGCGATGGCGGTCAATTCGCCTCGTAGGAGGTTGACGTTTTCGAGGAAGGCGCCGGTGTTGGAGTCGGTCAGCTTCGCGGCGCGGTCCCGGCTGACGGTGACAAAGCGTTTCGAATCGATGCCGAACACGGTGCCGAGGACCCAGCCTTCGTGATTGGAGTTCTTGAACAACTCTTTGCCCGTGGCGGTGTCGATCATGTGGACGGTGTTGTCGGCGGCACCGACCGAGACCCTCGAGCCGTCAGGAGATACGGCGGCGCCGAAGACGGTGTCGTTGGTCAGCGTCGCCGAGCGGAGAAACTTGCCGCTGCGCGGATCCCACAACTGCACTTCGCCGAACTGCGCGGGCGTACCGCCACCGGCGGCGAGGAGGTCGCCTTTCGGGCTATAGGAGATTGACAGAATTCGCTCGGCTTTGCCCGCAAGACGATGCAGGATCCGCTTGCCGTCGGACGAATGGACGATCACTTCACGATTGCCGTTGACGGCGAGTTGTGAGCCATCGGGCGACCATCGAAGAGCCGTAATTACGGGCGGTTGGAGGTAGACGATCGGTTGACTTGACGACGTTTCGACCGGTGAGTCGTCCTTGGCGCCGGCGGCGATCCACTCGCGGAATTTGGCGATGTCGGCGGCGGGGAGTTCCGGCGAGCCGAGAGGCATGCGCGGCTGCGTTTCACCGGTTAAATACTTGACGACGGTGGCGATGGCGGTTCCGCGCTTGCCACCTTTCTTGAAGGCGTCAAAGGTGGTGACGTCCAGGTCTGACATTTTGTTGGCGGGCTGATGGCAGCCTTGGCACTGCTTTTGCAGAATGGGCCGGATATCACGGAAGTAACCGGGCTGCGCTGCGAGAGTACCCGTCGCGAGGAGGAAGATCCATCGTTTCATGGAAACTGTGTAAGAGTATATCGAATCGAGTGAAACAATTTGGCTGTAACCTGTCTCTAAGGAGTGTACGCCTCTTAAACACCATGTTGAAGAAAATCCTCTTACTCGCGTCATTGGCCCTTGTGGCCGCTGCGGCGGATGTGTCGGGCAAATGGGTTGCGCAGATTCCGGGCCGCGATGGCCAGACTCGCGAGACCACGTACAACTTCAAGGCCGATGGCGCCGCGCTGAAGGGTACCATGTCCGGTTTCCAGGGCAATCAGATCGATATTTCAGACGGCAAGATCGACGGCGACAAGATCTCTTTCGTCGTGAAGATGGAGTTTAACGGCAACTCGATCGAGATGAAGTACTCCGGCGTGGTTGCCGGCGATGAGATCAAGATGAAGCGCTCAACGCAGCGTGGCGAGCAGGAGTTCACCGCGAAGCGCGCGAAGTAACTCCCCGAACTTTATGAAAGCGGCCGCCTCAGCGCGGCCGCTTTCATTTTTGGTACAACCGTTCGGATGACCCGCCGAAACTTTCTTGCCGCGCTGGGCGCTACCGCTGCCGCGCAACCCAAGTCGAAACCGAACGTCGTAATCATACTTGCCGATGACCTTGGCCACGGGGATTTGAGTTGCTATGGCAACAAACACGTCGAGACGGTTCATTGCGATCGACTGGCGAAAGAGGGTCGCCGATTCTATAACGCATATACACCGTCGTCGGTTTGCTCGCCGACGCGTTACGCGTTAATGACAGGCCGCTACTGCTGGCGCACTTCGCTGAAGCGGCAGGTTCTCAGTGTCGGCGCGCCGCTTCATATCGAGCCATCGCGCATGACGCTCGCTTCGATGTTCCGCAAGCATGGCTATGAAGGCGCGGCGATTGGGAAGTGGCACTTGGGTTATGGCGCGGATGCGAAGGTCGATTGGAACAAGCCGCTGAAGCCGGGACCGCTCGAACTTGGCTTCACCTATCACTTTGGCGTGCCGTCCAATCATGGCGATCTGACGCGAGCGTTTATTGAGAATTACGACGTCGTGGGCCGTACGCCGGGCGTGCCCTTCGAACTGGGCGTAAAAGGCGAAGTTCCGAAAGGGTTGGCGCAACCGCGGGTCGACGATCGCGTCAACATTACGCTGGCCGAAAAGGCGGTAGCGTTTATCGAGCGGTCGAAGGATAAGCCGTTCTTTCTGTACTTCACGCCGGTGGGCGTGCACAATCCGGTCACGCCGAACAAGATGTTTCGAGGGAAGTCGAAGGCGGGACTATATGGCGACTACATCCTTGAGACCGACTACTGTGTTGGCCAGGTGCTGTCAGCGCTGGACCGGCACAATCTCGCCAAGAACACGATCGTGATTTTCTCGAGCGATAACGGCGCCGTAGTGCCGTCTTATAGCGGACGCCGCGAGACGGCGACGTTTAACCTGATCCTCGAAAACGACGATGGCGGCGCGGTGAAGAATCACTACTCAGTCGCGCAGGCCGAGGCGGAGGATGCCGGGCATAAGCCGGTTGGACCCTTGCGTGGACGCAAGCACAGCGTTTACGAAGGCGGGTTCCGCGTACCGTTCCTGGTGCGGTGGCCGGGTCAGGTGAAGCCGAATTCGTCGTCGAACGAAGTCGTTCAGCTTGCCGATATGCTGGCGACTTTCGCCGGCATCATGAACGAAAAGATACCGCCGGGCAATGGCGAGGACAGCTACGACATCCGGCCCGCGCTGTTTAAGGACAAGCTCGCGAAGCCGATTCGCGAGGCGACGGTGGTGCACAACGCCGACGGGGTCTTCGCGATCCGGCAGGGTCAGTGGAAGATGATCGAAAAATTGACCGATCCGACTGGTCTTGCGCGAGCGTGGGGCAAAGAGGGCGCGGAAACGCATTTGTACGATCTGGCGGCCGATCCTTACGAGGAGACGGATTTGGCATCGAAACGGCCCGAAGTCGTGGAGCGGTTGACAAAGCTGTTGAATACGTATCGGGACCGCGGGTGGTCGGCTCGCGCTATCCTCTGATGAGACAAATGCTTCGACGTACTTTCATACAGGCTGCGGCGCTTGCCGCGCAACCTTCGCGGCCGCGCCCGAATGTCGTGGTGATCTATGCCGACGACATGAGTTACAGCACAATTCGATCGCTCAACAACCGCGAGATCCGGACGCCGAACCTCGACAAGTTGGTCGCGCGCGGGACGGCGTTCACGCACGCGTTTATCATGGGCGGGCTGCAACCCGCGGTCTGTGTGCCGTCGCGCGCGATGTTGATGTCTGGGCAGAATCTCTTTCATGCGACGGCGAACGTCGTCAAACAACCGGCCTACGGTCCCGCGAAAGAGTTCGATATGTGGCCTGAGTTGCTTGGTAAGAACGGGTATCAAACCGTCGGCATTGGCAAGTGGCACAACGGCCCCGCTCTGTATCACCGCGCGTTTCAGAAGGGCGGGCCGATTCTGTTCGGCGGCATGGCGGATCACTACAATACGCCGCTGCACGAATTCAATCCGGCGGCTGAGTATCCCAAGACCTCGGTCAAACCGCAGGACAGACACTCGTCGGAGATCTTTGCCGACGCCGCCATCGACGCGATTCGCAAACGCGATAAATCGAAGCCGCTCTGCCTGTACACGGCGTTCACGGCGCCGCATGATCCACGGCAGCCACCGAAGGAGTACAAGGCGATGTACCCGGAGGACAAGATTGAACTGCCGGCGAACTATCTGCCGCAGCATCCGTTCGACAACGGCGAAATCAAGGTTCGCGACGAAGCGCTGCTGCCGTGGCCGCGCACCGAGGCGGCGATTCGCAAGGAACGCAGCGACTACTACGCGATCATCACGCACATGGATGCGCAGCTTGGCCGCATCTTCGACACGCTCGACAAGGAAGGCCTGACGCGCAACACGATTGTCGTGTTCGCAGGCGACAATGGGCTGGCCGTTGGGCAACACGGACTGCTCGGCAAACAGAACATGTACGACCACAGCGTGCGTGTGCCGCTCATCATGGCGGGCCCTGGCATTCCCGCCAAGCAGCGGACCGACACGATGGTCTACCTGTTCGATATTTTCCCGACGTTGTTCGAATTGCTCGGGCTGCCGAAGCCGGCGACGGTCGATGGCAAGAGCCTTGTGCCGGTGCTCAAGAATCCGAAGGCGAAGCTGCGCGACGTACATGTTTACGCCTACCGGCACGTTATGCGCGCGCTGCGTACGACGCGATGGAAGTACATTCGATATAACGCGAGTGGCGTGCAGAATCAGCAGCTTTTTGATATTGCGGCGGATCCGCTGGAGATGAAGGACCTGTCGAAAGAACCGGCGCAAAAGGAGACGGTCACGCAGCTCGATCTACTAATGCGGATGATGCTGAAGCAGGAGGGCGATCCGCTGGATTTGACGAAGCCGGATTGGGGTTGGAAGGAGCCGGCGCGGGGGTAGGGCCGGGTGCATCGCGCTAGCTCATAAGCGCGCAAGAACAGCTCCCTTGATACGCCAGCTTGCGTAAGGATAGTTCTTAGCGTTGATGCCTTAATCCGAAGTTCCCCCGCCGATAAGCAGTAGTTTTCACCGCAAGGTTCTCAGACAGCGTGGGTTGCGCGTTTTTTTTGCCTTGTTCTGTATACCCATGTAAATACTCGTATATGTATTTACACGTAGCGCCTATTGTTGCATACTGTTACCATGTACGTGGAAACCGTGCCGAACCGCTCCTCGCCTCCCGCGATTC
>VFZW01000177.1 GCA_016871055.1 Acidobacteriota bacterium | reverse complement strand
CCGCGCGGCGCGACGATTGGCGGACAGGGCGTTTGGGGGAATGGCTACCTGCCAGCGGCGTATCAGGGGACGATCTTCCGCAACGGCGATACGCCGATTGTGGATCTGCACCGGCCAACGTCGTTGACCGATAAACAACAGCGCGAGGAGTTGGCGCTGCTGCAGTGGATGAACAACAAACATGCGGCCGCGGCGCATGCGGACCGGTCGGAACTCGAAGCGCGGATCGCTTCGTATGAACTGGCGTTTCGCATGCAGATGAAGGCGCCGGAGCTTGTCGATGTTAAGAGCGAATCGGAGGCGACGCGGAAGTTGTACGGGCTCGACGATCCTAACTCCGAGACGTTTGGAAGGCAGTGTTTGCTGGCGCGCAGGATGGTCGAACGCGGCGTGCGGTATGTGCTGGCGCTGCATGGCGCGGGCGGCGATCGATGGGACGATCACGGCGATGTGAAGGGGCGGATTCCGAAGCATTGTAAAGAAGTGGATCAACCAGTGGCAGGCCTCTTGGCGGATTTAAAGGCGCGCGGGTTGTTAGACGATACGCTTGTCGTTTGGGCCTCGGAAATGGGGCGAACGGCATTCGACAATAACCTCGTTACCGACAAACCGGGGCGCGATCACAATCAATACGGGCTTGTGGTGTGGATGGCGGGCGGCGATGTGAAAGCGGGTGCGACGTTTGGCGAAACCGATGAATTCGCGACGCGCGCCGCGGGCGAGCCGATTCCGGTACGCGACGTTCACGCCACAATTCTGAATTTGATGGGACTCGATCAGGAGCGCCTGACGTACTTGCACGCAGGGCGGTACAAAAAGCTGACCGATATCGGCGGACGCGTGATTTCCGAAGTGATTGCGTAGTCATGCGCGACGTCCGGCATGGTGTGCGGCTGGCGCTGAAACAGCCATTGTGGGCGGCGGCGATTGTGTTGTCGCTCGCGGGTGGGATCGGCGCGACGGTGGCTGTTGATGCGGCTGTGAATGCGATCTTGCTGACGAAGCTGCCGGTGGGCGAGGCGGATCGAATCGTGCGCTTGCAATTTCGCGCGGGCGGCCATGACAGCGATTGGTATCCCGACGATGTCGAGAAGGTACGGGGAATTGGGGCCTTCCAGGGCGTGACGGCCTATCAGAACGCACGGACGTTTCGGCTGTCGCAGAGGCGTGTGTTTGGACAGGCGGTGGAGCGAAATTACTTTTCGCTGCTGAATGTCGTTCCGGTGCGCGGGAGGATGGCGGTCGACCGCGACACGATCGTGATCAGCGAAGGGTTATGGCGTTCCGAGTTCAATGCGGACGAATTCATCGCGGGACGGCATATCGAATTGAGCGGGAGGTCTGCAACGATCGCGGGTGTGGCGCCGGATGCGTTTCGCGGGATCGAGTTCGGATTTCTGCCGTCTCTGTGGGTGTTGAAGGAAAACACAGACGGCGTGAGCGTGGCGGCGAAGCTCGCCCCCGGAATTTCGCCACAACAGGCTCAGGCGGCGCTGGACGCGGCAATTCCCGGGCTGCAATGGCTGTCGTTCTTCGAAGGCCCGCGATCGATTCAAGTTGCGCCGGCCGGGCAGTTCGTCAGCAACTTCCGCGCACTCGCCGAGGTATTGCTGACGGCGCTGTCGATCTTCGCTGGCTTCGTACTTTTCATTAGCTGCGCGAACGTTGCGAACTTACAACTGGCGCGGGCCGCGAGCCGGGCGCGTGAGTTCGCGACGCGTCGAGCGTTGGGAGCGACCGAGGGCGTCATCTTGCGCCAGTTTCTCGGCGAGTCGGCGGCGCTCGCCGTTGCAGGCGGGGCCGGTGGATTGCTGCTAGCTTGGTGGGCGACCGAAGCGCTGACGACATTCCGGCTGCCCGAGATGAACGTGGCTCTGCACATTGCGATGCCGCTTGATTGGCGCGTGACGGCGTTCGCGGTCAGTGTGACCATGTTGACGGTGTTGATGACAGCGGTGTGCGCGATCATGGCGAAACCGCTGTTGCGCGATATTCTGCTGGGCGTGCAGGTGGCGCTTTCGATGGTGCTGATTGTATCCACATCGCTTCTATTGCAGAACGTGCGAAACGCTGGAGGGCGCGTGACCGGATTTGACCCTTCCCAAGCGCATATTGTTTCGATCGATCCGTCGTTGAGCGGCGTCAAGACCGAGCAGGTACCGGCGTTGATCGACCGGTTGCTGGAGACATCCGTGGCAGTGACGAGCAAGGTTCCGCTCACGCTGTATGGCTCGGGGATCGACCTGGGAGACAAGAAGTTCACGGAGCTTTATCTTGTAACGCCGCGGTTCTTTGAAGCACTGCGGATTCCACTCATGGACGGCCGTGTGTCTGGGGAGCGCGGGGACAAGAATCGCGTGCTGGTGAATGAGGCGCTGGCGAAGGCTGTGTTTAGGGGCGAACGGGCGGTGGGGCGCCGAATCGGCGAGAAGGGCCAGTACGAGATCATCGGCGTGGTGGGCAATCACGATTCGATGATCATCGGCGAAGATCCGTCGCCGATGGTGTATCAGTCGCTACGCGAAAATCCGTATAGCGGGGAGATGGCAATCATTGCCAACTCGACGGTTCCCCGCTCCGAGCCAAATCTTGCCTATTTCAACGCGCGCACGGGGCGGGATCAGCTGGACTCGGCGCTGTTTGTGCCGCGCGTGACGGCGGCGATTGTGAGTGGTTTTGGGTTGATCGGCTTACTGCTGACTGGCGCGGGTTTGTATGCGATAGTGGCGACGAATGTTGGCGCGCGAATGCGGGAGATCGGGATTCGATTGGCGCTGGGCGCGACGGCGCGGCAGGTGTTGTCGGCGATATTGCGGCGAACGGCACTGATCACTCTGAGCGGCGGCGTGGTTGGTGCGTTGGCGTCGATCTGGGCCGTCGAAATTTTCGATTCGGTGTTGTACAACGTCCGCCAAGGCGGCTCGTTAGCGTTCGCGGGGGCGGCTGGCGCGTTCGCGATTGTCGTCCTGATCGCGGCGTGGCGGCCCGCGCGACGGGCGTTGTCTCGCGAGCCGCTCGACAGTTTACGCGCGGAGTAGTTACTCGTAGCGCAGCGCGACCATGGGATCGATGCGAAGGGCGCGGCGTGCGGGGACGATGCAGGCCACTATACCGGCGCCAAGTAGCAGCAGAGCGACAACGGCGTAGGTAGCCGGATCGGTGGTTGAGACATCGGGTACCAGGAATGCCGCCAGCGGTTTCGTGATAAAGACCGCGATGAGCAGCCCGACACCGAGTCCGACACCAATAAGAGACGCGCATTCGCCCAGCACGAGGAGAATGACCGAGCGCGGCTCAGCGCCAAGCGCGACACGCAGGCCGATTTCGCGAATACGACGGGCGATCGAGAAGGCAAGAACACCGTAGACGCCGATACCGGTCAGCGCCAGACCGAGCGCGCCCATCGCGCCGAGCAGCGCGCTGCCCACGCGGCTTGGGAGCATGGCCATGCCCATGGCGCTACGCATGGGGCGAACGTCAATCGCGGCGGAATCGTCGATGGCCGCGAGGCGCGCACGCACGGCATTGACGAGCGCGGCAGGCTCGGCGTGGGTGCGAACCATCCATTGCACGGCGGCGCCGCGGCCTTCGCCCACTTCCGCTTCGTATGGCCGAAACAACGCTGGCCGCATGTGGTCGCTCAAGTAGGCGTACTTGGAGTCGCGCGCGACTCCGACGACAACGCGCTTGTCGACGGTGCGTCCGAGAGGAGATCCGCCGCCAAAAACTGACGCGCGAACGACTCATTGACGATGATGGAATCGGCTGGCTCGGCGGCGGCAAACTCGCGGCCGGCCGCCAGCGGCACGCCAATCGTCGCGAAGTAGCCGGGGCCGGCGCGATTGAAGTGATACCGCATAAATATGCGTTCGCCAACGCCATCGCGCTGCAAACTGCCGCCGTGCGTGGCGTCGTCATTCATGGGAATCATAAGGGTGAGCGCCAGGGCGCGAACACCTGGAAGCGCCTCAATCTCACGTTGGACGCGATCGGCGAAAGCGGCTTTCTTGGCGACATCTTGATTGCGGTCTGGCGTAAGCCTGACTCGCACGTACATCGTGCGATCCAAGTCGAAACTCGGCTCAACGCCCGCCGATGCCGCGAGGTTGCGGGCGAATAAGACCGCCGCTGTCAACACGACGATCGAGACGGCGACTTGCGCGACGACGAGAACACGCCGCAGGGTCAAGCGGCCGCCAACCGATGATTTCATCGCGACGCCCAATTCGCCTCGGGAGATTCGCAGCGCCGGCAGCAGTCCGACCGCAATGGAACAGCCGACCGCCAGCAGCGTCGCGTAGGCGAGCAGCCGCCAATCGGGCTCCATGCGGAGTGCAAGTTGCACCGGAAGATCGAGTGGAATTCGATTCAACAGGCGCGTCAGGAGGAAGTTGATCGCCAATCCGGCGGCCGTCCCCGCGCTCGCCAGCAGCAGAGACTCGGTGAGTATCTGGCGTACGAGCCGCCACCGGCCAGCTCCAAGCGATGCGCGGACCGCGAATTCCTGGACTCTCGCCGAGCCGCGCGCCAACACAAGGTTGGATACGTTGATGCAGGCGATCATCAGCAGCAGCCCGGCTACGGTCAGCAGCATCGCGAAGAATGCGGCGATGCCCATCATCGTTCGGCCTTTGAATCGCTCAAGTCCTTGCAGGGGGTCCATGTGGCAATTCTGCACGTATTTGAAATTGCGGTCAGGGAAGAGTTCGTCGAGGCGGCGCGCTGCTGCGTGGAGGCGTTCCAATAGCGCCGTCTGACTGAGACCATCGGCGGAGCGGATGACCAGAATTAGAGAATAGAGGTTGCCGCGAACGGGTGCGTAAAGATCGGAGCTTAAGCCGAAGCCGAAAAGGGAACGGTGATCTTCGGGGAGCACTCCTATTACGCGGTGTGGACGGCCGTCGAGCTCGAGAACGCGTCCGATGACATCGGCGTCGGAGGCGAGATTCGACCGCCACATTGCATGCGAAATGACGACGACATCTTCGTCGCCTCGCTGAATTCCCCGCCCTAGCGCCAGCGGAATTCCGGCGAGGTCGAAGAGATTGTCGCTCACGCGAAACGCATGGAGGGAGCGAGTTTCGCCGTTCGAGCGCCAGTTGATTTCGCCATCTTCGCGGTAGCCGGCGACACCATGAAAAAGATTCGATTCGCGCAGGAACCGGAATTGTTCGGCGCCGATGTGACTATTGCCGCCGACGCGCGCGCTCCACAATGTGGCGCCATCGCGGACCGAGGGAACGCTGAAGAGGAATTCCGTCGTGAGCGAGAACAGCGTGGTGTTGACGCCGATGCCCAAGGCCAACGAAAGCACCGCCACCGCAAGGAATCCTGGGCTGCGCCGGAGAGAACGCAGGCCGTAGCGAACGTCGGAGAGCAGGTCTTCGAGCCAGCGGAGCCGCCACTCGTCGCGGGTGCGCTCGCCGAGCGAAGCTTGCGAGCCGAACTGGGCGCGGGCGCGCCGTATGGCTTCAGCCGGCGATAAGCCCTCGCGGATCAGCTCGGCCGTGTGTTCTTCGATGTGCAGCCGCATCTCTTCGGCGAGTTCGGCATCAAACTCCCCGCGGTTACGCAGGGACGAAAACTTCTTCCACCATGTCACGTGTAGCCACTTACGCGTTTTTCAAAACGAGCCGCATGCCGTGGATCATGCGGTCGAACTCCGAGTTCGCTCGCGCGAGTTCCATGCGGCCCTTCGGCGTCAATTTCTAGAAACGCGCCTTTCGATTGGTCTCCGACACGCCCCATTCCGCCGCGAGCCAACCTTTCACGAGCATCCGGTTCAATGCCGGATACAGCGATCCTTCTTCCACGGAAAGCAGATCCTTCGAGGACCCGTCAATTGGGTGAAGACGCCACCGACGTGCAGATCCTTCTTCCACGGAAAGCAGATCCTTCGAGGACTCCTTGATGCGCTTGGCGATGGCGTAGCCGTGAAGCGGCCCGCTTGCGAGCGTTCGGAGAATAAGAAGAAACAGAGTTCCGGGAAGAAGTTCAGATGATGGCTGGACCACGCGGTTCCATTGTCCACTCTATGTATAGCGTGGACTAGGGGCGGTGTCAAGCGCGGCCTGCCGGGATCGGGCCATTCCGGCGAGCGTCGAGGCGAGTTCTTCGCGGTTGACTGGTTTGGCGAGAAAGGCCGACATCCCCGCCGCGAGCGCGGCTCGCCGTTCCTCGCTCGACACGCCGGCGGTGAGCGCGACGATCGGAACGTCGCGTGCGGGCGCGGGAAGATTTCGAATCGCCGCCGTCGCGGCGTAGCCGTCCATCTCCGGCATGTGACAATCCATCAACACGGCATCGAAAGTGCTCTCCGAGCACACAGCGACCGCCTCGCGACCATCGACGGCGACCGTGACGACAGCGCCCAACTTTCGCAGAATTTCGGAGGCCACCTTCCGATTTACGACGTTGTCTTCAACCAAAAGAACGCGCAGGCCATCAAGCGCGCTAACGGTTTGCTCGGGTCGGGCAACGGCGCCGCTCTCCGGGGCAGCGGATGGCAATTGAACCCGAAACGTGAATTGACTGCCTTCTCCGGGGGCGCTTCGCAGCGCAATTTCGCCGTTCATCAACTGCGCCAAGTGCTGGGCGATCGTCAAGCCCAAACCGGTCCCGCCGTAGCGACGCGTGGTGGAGGAATCGACCTGCCGGAAACGTTCGAAGATTGAGGCGTGTTGTTCGGCTGGAATGCCGATACCGGTGTCAGCGACTGTAACGATAATCTCGCTGGTCTCCGGCTCGCGCTTTATGGCCAGTCTGACGTCGACCCCGCCGCTCGATGTGAACTTGATAGCGTTGCCGACGAGATTGGACACAATTTGCCGGATTCGAAGCTGGTCGCCCTTGACACACACCGCCGGATCGCCCTCGATCGAGTGCCGAAGCCACAGGCCCTTGCGCGCCGCCGCGTGCTGAAACGTCCGCTCGATCTGCACAATCAGCCGCGCGGGCGAGAAGGCTTCGATGTCAAGAACCATCACACCGGAATCGAGCTTGGATTGATCAAGAATCTGGTTCAACAACTCGAGTTGAGTCAGCGCGGAGTCCCGCACGGTTTCGACGTAATCGCGCTGCGTCGCGGACAGATCCGAGTCGAGGACAATCTCGGCGGCGCCGATAACGCCATTCATGGGTGTGCGGATTTCGTGACTCACGTTGGCTAGAAACTCGGCCTGCAGGACGCGAGCGCGATCCGCCGTAGCACGGGCATCGCGTAGCTTGCGGATTAGGACTGCGAGCGCGCCGATCGCGATCGCCATCGCGGCACAGAGCGCGGTCAACCACCGCAACTGTTGATTACTCTGCTGCAGGCGGGCCACATTGCGGAGTTCGCCGCCGGAGAAAACGAACCATCGATCGGCAATAGTAACGAAACTGCCGTCGTCGATCATTGTGTCGATGCTGTCCCGCATCCGGTCGGCGACCGCAGCCACCGCTGGACGCGCAAATAAGCTGAGGCGATCGACGGAGTCAGCGCTCTGCTGGACATGGAAGCGGACGCGGCCACATTCGTCGGGCCGTTCCAAGAGGGCCGACTCTATGACACGCAGGTCGACAAATGCGACATCGGCCGCGCCGGTGCAAACGGTGCGCAGCGCTTCGAGGCGCGATTTGGCGGGGAGCAGCGTCGATCCTTTGAATCGCGACGCGGCCATCTCGGCGGTCGCAACGCGTTCAACGTGCGCGACTTTGCGGCCGGCCCAGTCGGAAGCGCCGGAGGAGAACCTGGCTTTGTCCCATACAAGGACGTGATAGTCCTCGGTCCATGGGCGAGTCTGATGAAGACTTGGATAGGAACCGGGCCGGTAATAGCCGAGCGGCGAAAGATCGACCCGGCCCGCCAACAGCGCCGCCCGCGCGCCGTTGCCGAGATACACCCATTCCAAGCGCACACTGGCGCGGCGCGCAGCTTCGTTCATTACGTCAACGGCAAATCCGGCGGCGCCTTTTCCTGGAACGTGGTCGTAATGCGGAGGGGTTAAATCGTAGGCGATCCGATACACCTTCCCTGTATCGGCGCGGCCGGCTTCAAAGGTTCGCCAAGTTGCGTAGCTAAGCGTCGCCGCACCGATCAACGCAGCCGCGAACCACGATCGCCTCCGTCGCAAGAAAGCCCTCCCCTTTGCTCTTCGACCAAAATGATATCTATTTTCGCGTAACCTTGCGGCACAATAGAACGATGCAACTTCGAACATTAGGAAACAGCGACCTCCGCATCACACCGCTAGGCGTGGGAGCTTGGGCGATGGGTGGCGGCGGCTGGGCATTCGGCTGGGGACCGCAGGACGATCAGGATTCGGTAAACGCCGTTCACGCGGCGTTCGACGCGGGCTGGAACTGGATCGACACGGCGGCGGTATATGGACTAGGCCACGCCGAAGAGGTGGTAGGCCGCGCGGTGAAAGGGCGATCGTCCAAGCCCTACATCTTTACTAAATGCGCGCGCGTGTGGGATGAGAACCGGCAGATCGGAAAACGACCGAAGGCCGACTCGGTCAAGCGCGAATGCGAAGCGAGTTTGCGGCGGCTTGATGTCGAGACGATCGATCTTTACCAGATTCACTGGCCGGAACCGGACGAAGACATCGAAGAGGGTTGGAGCGCGCTGGCGGAGTTGAAGAAAGAGGGCAAGGTCCGGTGGATCGGCGTGTCGAACTTCAGCAGGTCGCAGTTGGAGCGCGTCGCGCCGATAGCGCCGATCAGTTCGCTGCAACCGCCCTACAGCATCGTCTCACCGGAGATTGAAGCCGAGGTGTTGCCGTACTGTGGTGCGAACAACATCGGGACTCTCGTCTATTCGCCGATGAAGTCGGGCCTGCTGAGTGGATCAATGACGCGCGAGCGGATCGCCGCGATGCCGCAAGACGATTTCCGGCAGCGCACACCGAATTTTCAAGAGCCGCTGTTGACGCGCAATCTTGCGCTGGTCGAACTGCTGCGCGACATCGGCGCGCGGCACGGCCGCACACCGGGCGAAGTTGCGATTGCCTGGGCGCTGCGGCGGCCCGAGGTAACGGCGGCAATTGTCGGGCTGCGTTCGCCCGCGCAATTGAACGGCGTGGTGGGCGCAGCGACGTTCCGATTATCGGAAAGCGAAATCGGCGAGATCACGTCCTTTATGACCGCATAGGCGGATCGAACAGGTTGCCTCGGCCCAGGATCCAGGCTGGGTCGAGGCGCTGCTTTACGTCTTTCATCCCGTCCAATTCGGGCTTCGAATACATCATTTCGAGCAGGTGGCGTTTGCGCTTGCCGAGGCCGTGTTCGGCGCCGACGGTGCCGCCGAGTGCGACCGCTTGATGCGCCCACGTGTGCATCAACTCCCAGGCTTTGTTGCGTTCGACTTCGCCGGCGGGCATAAGATTGACGTGCGGGTGGCCGTCGCCGATGTGGCCGTAGATGACGGCGTCGCCGGTGAATTCGGCGAGGCCCTTGCGATAGAGACCGATCATCTCGCGGTTGCGCTCGATGGGCACGGCGTAGTCGGTTCCCATTTTGAGCGAGCCGCGTTTGCGAGCGGTGTCGTTAACTTTCTCGGGCAGCGCATGGCGGAATTTGCGGAAGCGTTCGCGGTCGGCGTCGGCCGTGCCGAACCAGGACTCGCCGGCCAACGCGCCGGCATGGTCCAGACGATCGATCCACGCTTCTTCGTCGGGGTCTTCCTGCTCGATCAACAAACCCGCGCCATAGGCGGGACCGCCGACCAATTTCAGCGAGTTGGCATCGACGTATTCGAGCATGCGTAATCTTTCGACGCCGCGCCATGCGTCGACGGCGTCAAGAGCCTTTTCTTCACTCGGGAAAAAAACCACGCCAGTAAGCAGCGGTCCTGGAGCGGGCAGCAGCTTAAACGTCGCTTCGATGACAACGGCGAGCGTGCCTTCGCTGCCGCAGATGAGATCGATCCAATCCATGCCGGGCTTGATGGGATAGCCGGCCTGATGTTTCTTCGTGGCGGGTTGTCGAACGGCGCGCACGTCGAAGTCGATCGCGTCGCCACGCTCGAATTCGCGAACCGAGCCGTCTGCGAAAGCGACTTGCATGGCGAGCACATGACGGCGTGTTGAACCGTACATAAACGACCGCGAGCCGCTGGCGTTATTCGCGATCGTGCCGCCAAGAGCGGCCGCGTTGTGCGTTGGATCGGGCGCGTAGAACTGGCCGGCCGCGCGCGCCGCGTTTTGCAATTCGTAGAGCAGTAATCCGGCGCCAGCGCGTGCTTCCCCGTTGCCGATTTCGAGCCGCCGGAATTTCTCCATCGAAAGGGCGATCCCGCCGTCAGGCACGCCGCCGCCTGTAACGCCGGAGCCCGCGCCGAGAATCGTCACCGGCGTACCGTTCGACGACGCTTCGCGCAGGATCGCGGCCACTTCTTCCGCCGTCGTTGGCGTCTCGCGGCGGTCGGCCTCGCCCGAGTACCCGGATGCGTCCTCGATCGTCATACTTCCAATATAACGGGCATGATCAACGGGCGGCGCGCGGTCTGCTTCGTCAGATACCGCTTCAGATCGGCGCGGATTTTTTCCTGCATCACACCCCAGTCGGCGCGCTCTTCCTGATTCGATGTTTCGAGCGTGCGCGCGACCACCTTCTTCGCTTCGGCGAGGATCTCTTTGTTGTCCTCGCTTAGGAATCCCCGGCTGACGATTTCAGGCGGGCCTTCGGGTCTGCCGGTCGATTTGTCGATCGCGATGATCGGCATGACGAAGCCGTCTTCGGAGAGATGGCGGCGATCGCGGATGACCATGTCTTCGACGACTTCATCGATCGAACCGGAGTCGATGCAGACGCGGCCGACAGCGATGCGCTCGCCCTTGCGCGCACCCTTTTCGTCGATCTCAAGCGACTCGCCCGTCTCCATGACAAACGACGCTTCCAAGCCGTGATCGCACAAGTGCCTGGCCAGTTGCGCGTGGCGCGAGAGCTGATAATACTCGCCGTGCACGGGCATGAAATACTTCGGCCGCACGAGGTTCAGAATCAGTTTCAACTCTTCGGACGAACCGTGGCCGGAGACGTGCACGGGCGGCGTCATCGAACCGAAGATCAGGTTCGAACCGCGCCGCGCGACGTGGTTGATCATGCGCATGATGTTCTTCTCGTTGCCAGGAATCATACGCGCGCTTAGAACAACCGTGTCTCCCTTTTCAAGCTTCAAGTGCTTGTGATTATCGACCGCGACACGCGACAGCGCGCTCATCGGCTCGCCTTGCGTGCCGGAGACGAGCACGCACGTCTTGGTGGGTTCGGCGAGTTGGATGTCCTGCGGACGGAGCAGCAGGTTGTCGTGCACTTCGAGGAGGCCAAGGTTGTGCGCGATCTCGGTGACCGAGAGCATGCTGCGGCCGAGCAAGCCGACCTTGCGGCCGGACTTGCGCGCGAGATCGAAGATCATCTGCAAGCGGTGCACCGAGGAACTGAAGCAGGAAACAACGACACGCCGCTCGCTGCGCACCATGATGTCTTCCAGGCGCGGCGCGACGGCGCGTTCGCTTTCGGTGTAGCCGGAGCGGTCGACGTTGGTTGAGTCCGACAGCAGCAGCAGCACCCCGCGCTTGCCGTATTCGGCGAACTTGTGGAGATCGAAGAGGCGGCCGTCGAGCGGCGTCGGATCGACTTTGAAATCGCCGGTGTGAATGATGACGCCGAGCGGCGTGGTTATCGCGAGGGCCACACAAGCGGCGGTCGAGTGGGTTACGTGGATAAACTCGACTTCGAACGGCCCGAGCTTGACGACATCGCCCGGTTTGATCTCGTTGAGCTTGGCGTCTTCGAGCATCGCGTGCTCTTCGAGACGGCGCTCCACCATCGCCAGGGTAAAGCCGGTGCCGTAGACGGGGACGTCGAGATCGGCGAGAAGAAACGGCACGCCGCCGATGTGGTCTTCGTGCGCGTGCGTGAGCAGCAGGCCGCGCACCTTCTCGGCGTTGTCCTTGAGATAGGAGAAGTCGGGCGTGACGATGTCGACGCCTAAGAGTTCCGCATCGGGAAACATCATACCGGCGTCGACGACGATGATGTCGTCGCAATAGCGGATGGCCATTGAGTTCATACCGAACTCGCCCAGGCCACCTAGGGGGATTACTTGCAGTTTTTTATCGGCCATCAAGTCCTAATCACTCAGGCTACCATTTGTGTATGCGCGCGCTACAACTCTTTCCGTTACTAACGCTGACCTTGGTGGCTCAGCCCTACTATCGAACGTTCTCCGCGAAGCATCCGGTGATGCAGCGTGTGAAGCCCGGCGAAGTGGTCGCGACCAAGACGCTCGACTCCAGCGGCAAGGACTTCAACAGCGTTGAAAGGACCGACGGGCCGAATCCGCTCACTGGTCCGTTCTACATTGAAGGCGCCGAGCCTGGCGATGCCGTGCTGATTCGTTTTAACAAAGTCCGGCTGAACCGCGACTGGGGCTACTCGGGCTACCGGCTCGGCCTGTTCGCGATGACGCCAGAGTACATCGAGAAAACGTACCCGCCGGTGTACAAGCGCGACCTCGTGCGCAAGGGCTTCGCGCACTACGTGCCGTGGGATCTCGACCGCGCGAAGGGAATCGTCAAGCTGCGGGAGCCGGGCAGCAACGCGATCGCGATGGAGTTTCCGGCCAGGCCAATGCTCGGTTGTGTCGGGGTCGCAGCGCCGGGCGATTGGGCGCCGACGTCGTCGCCATCGGGATCGTATGGCGGCAATCTCGACTACAACCGGATTGGCGAGGGCGCCGTCGTCATATTGCCGGTCTATCATCCCGGCGCGTTGTTGTTCCTCGGCGACGGCCACGCGCTGCAGGGCGATGGCGAGCCGACGGGCAACGGCGTCGAAACATCGATGGATGTGGAGTTCTCCGTCACACTGCGTAAGAAGGCCGGGTTGACGGGGCCGCGAGTCGAGACCGCCGACGCCATTATTTCGATCGGCTCGCAGCCGGAGTTTCAGAGCTCGCTCGACCGCGCGCTCGAAATGGCGACCACCGATATGGTGCAGTACCTGGTGAAAGACTACGGCTTGGAAGAGTGGGCCGCGCATCTGTTGATTGCGTTCCAGGGCA
>VFZW01000176.1 GCA_016871055.1 Acidobacteriota bacterium | reverse complement strand
GCCATCCCTCAGGCCCTTTCGCTGATTTCTCCTACCATCGCCCAGAACTGCTTCAGGCATTGCGGCTATGCCTCTTGTTAAGTCGAGTTTCGCTCTAGAAGCTATACTTCAGCGCCACCTGCAACTGCCGCGAATCCAAGCGCGTGCTGCCGATGACGCCGTAGGTCGGCGTCCGTAGCGACGTACCCGGTTGCCCAAAATTCGGCGTGTTCGGCAGGTTGAACGCCTCGCCGCGCAGCTCGATTTTGTGCGTTTCCCGGAAGGTGAAGAACTTGTTCACCGACATGTCGATGCTCGTGATACCAGGTCCGATGATCGTGTTGCGACCCGCGGTGCCGTAGCGGAACACAGGCTGTGCCGCGCCCGGCGCGACGCCGAGGCGATCGACGAACGCCGCCGTGTTGAACCAGCGCGCGATTGTCTTTTCGCTATTCTGCAAATTGCCGTTCACGCCCGCGATCGCGTCCGGCTTGCAGTAGCCGCCGCCGTTTTGCACGTTGCCCGGTCCGCAGAACACCGTCGCCGGGAACCCGTCCTGGAATGTCACAATGCCGCCCAACTGCCAGCCGCCCAGAATGAAATTGGCCGGACCGGCCAGAGCGTATTTCCGGCCCTTGCCGAACGGTAGTTCATACAAGTAGGACGCGGTGAAGCGCTGGCGGAAATCGAAGGCCGACAATCCGCGCTCGGCCCGCAGGTTGTAGTTGTCCGAAGGCGTAAGCGGATCGCCGTCGGTCGTGCGCACGCCCGAACCGTTGTCGATCGACTTGCCGTAGGCATACGATCCCAGGAGAGTGAAGCCGTTGGCGAAGCGGTGTTGCAAGCGCATCTGCAGCGCGTGGTAGGTCGAATGCGCGGGTGCATTCATGTTCTGGAAGCTGCCGTTGAATTTCGGAAACGGCCGGTTCAGATTCGGATTGCCCGGGCGCGGCTCGGGGTTGTTGTAGCTGGTCAGCCGGCGCAGTTTGATGCCGGCCGAACCCATGTAGGTCACTTCGAGCGACATGTTCTTCGTCAGCTCGCGCTGAATCGTGGATTGCCACTGGGTCACGTACGAGGTCCGCTCGCCCATCTGGTTGATGAGCAGGAAACTCGGCGAGCCGGTCGAAGTGAATAAGCGGTCCCAGGTCAGGTTGGGCCGCGTGGTGTCGGCGGTTTCGGCCTGGCGAATGGTGAACGGGATGTTGCGGACAACGTCGAATACAGCGTTGCCGATATCGCGGACATAGTAGATGCCGCCGCCGGCGCGCAGCACCGTCTTTTCATTCAATTGATACGCGATGCCGGCGCGCGGACCGAGGTCGTTGCGATCCGGCGAGGCCGCGCCACGGCCGAAGCGGCCGTCACGCACCAGTTGCCAGCCCGCCGGGGCGGGGAATTGCGGATTGCCTTCGTTCAACGAACCGGTTCCGAGCCGCACAAACACAGGCTCGCGCGAGTTGTCCCAAGCGAAGTCTACGTTGACGATTGCGTCGTGTTTATCCATGAACGGCGATTCGTACTCCCAACGCAGGCCCATGTTCAACGTCAGCTTCGGCGTCAGTTTCCAGGTGTCTTGCAGGTACAACGCCATATAGTTCTGACGGAAGTTCGCGATCGGCGCGCCGACCTGGCCTTCGGTTCCCGACATTACGCCGAGCAGCATGTCGGCCATCGGTTCACCGGAGTATTGCCCGTTCCAGGTGAAGCGGCCGCGCGGAACAACCGCGCCGATCTGGTTGTAGCGCAGACGGCGCATTTCGCCGCCAATTTTCAAGCTGTGTTTGCCGATGTTCCAGGAGAAGTTGTCGCTCCATTGGAAGGTCGTGTTCCAGTTGACGAACGGGCAGTCGTTACATTCGCCGACGTTGGAGAAGCCGGAGATCTGAAACACCGGAATGCCCCAGAACAGCGGATCCTGCGAGATCCCTTGCAACCGGTAATCGCCGACGACGTTTTGCTTGAACGCGCGCTGCTGGATGTTGCGCGAATTGAAGTAGTTCATGCCGAAGCGGAACTCGTTCACCTTGTTCGCGCCGATGACCTTGGTGTGGCCGAGCACGCCCTGCTGGCCGAGGATGTCGACGTCATTGCCCTGATTGCGGATGCCGAAGGGAATGTACTGTGGTTCCTTGGTCTGGCTGAAGCGGAAGAAGAACGTGTTGTTGGCGATCGAGGTCAGGTCGCCGCGGACCGAGAACTGGTTGCCATCGGTACGGCGGCCTTCATCGTTCAGGTAGTTGTTGGCGATGCCGAGCGCGCCGCCGCCCGCCTGCGTGGGCAGCGGGTAGAAGTCGTTTAGCGTGCGGCGCGAAAGAGGATGAATGCGGCTTTCCGGGATTGTCGCATTCGGGAAATTCTGGCCCGGGTTCAGCGGATCGCGGATGGTGCGGTTCAGGAATCCGAAGTTGCCGCTGCGGTAGCGTGCATCGGGCATCGTGCCGGTCTGGGTCAGCGCGCGACGTTCACGAAGCCCTTCGTAGTTGAACATGAAGAACAGCTTGTTACGGCCGTCGAATTTGGGCAGAACCACGGGGCCGGAAATCGTGCCGCCGAACTGGTTGCGCTTGAACGGGGGGTTGGTCGCCGCGAAGAAGTTGCGCGCGTCGAAGTAGGAGTTGCGTAGAAATTCGAATGCGACACCGTGGAGCTGGTTCGTGCCGCCTTTGGTCGATACATTCACCTGCGCGATACCGCGGCCATACTCGGCCGAGAACAGCCCGCTTTCAACCTTGAACTCCTGCAGTGCGTCGATCGACGGCAGGAAGAGGTAGGTGTTGAAGTTCGGGTCGGTGTTTTCCATGCCGTCGAGCGCGTAGTGGTTGAAGTGCACGCGTTGTCCGGCGACGTTCAGCGCGAACTGATTGCGTGCGCCGCCCATACGCTGTTGGCCTTGCGAAGAGGCCGGCCCGTTGGTCGTTGCGCCGGGAATCAGCGAGGCCAACTGCAGGTAGTTGCGGCCGTTCAACGGCAGTTCGACGATGCGCTTGTTTTCAATGACCGTGCCGACCGAGGTCGATTCGGTTTCGAGCACCGGCGCGCCACCGGTGACTTCGACGACCTCGCTTACGTTGCCGACCTTCAGAGAAAAGTCGAGAGCCGCGGCTTGACCGACTTGCAGTTCGACGCTGCCGCGCGACTGCGCTTGGAAACCCGTTGCTTCGACTTTGATCGTGTAGATGCCAGGCAACAGCGCCGGCGCGGAATAGATGCCCTGGTCGTTGGTTTTCAGAACGCGGGAGAAGCCGGTTGCAGGATTGGAGATGGTGACCGTCGCGCCTGAAACAACGGCGGAGGATGAGTCGGTAATGGTGCCGTTGATTTCAGCGGTACCGGCTTGCGCGAACAGAGCTACTGTGGAGGCGAGCACCACGTAGAGTAATCGGATAAAACTCAAGTTGTAGTCTCCTTGGGGGAATTGCTCATTTGTTCTATCGCGAGTTTAAGTAGGCGACCAGATCCGCGATCTGCTCTCCAATCAGTACCGGCCACGCTTCTTCACGCTTCTCGATTTCCGCCTGCATCTTGGGGCCATGTCTCCAGACCGCGGCGGCCATACTGTGCGACGAGTACTGTCCGCTATTTCGCCGCAAATCCAGCGCGCCCGACGACGGCTGGTCGTGGCAGGTCACGCACTTTTTCGCCGTGAAAACGGACTTGCCGCGCACGGGTTTGCCTTGCTCCTCGAAGTAGCGTTTCGCGAACAGGTAGGCCAGAAGCTGGCTCATCTCGTTCTCCGAAAACGCGGGGAACTGGATACCCACCCACGCCGCCTGCTTGCGCATCCGCGGCAGGTGGTTCCACATTCTTACGCTGAGTTCGGTGAAGGTGTACGACGACTTCGCCGAAGCGAGCAGGTCGATCTTGCCCGCCTCCTTCGCGCCGACGGTGTGGCAGACGCCGCAGCTTCTTGCCGTGAAGACTTGCTCGCCGATCTCGGGGTCTTCCAATACGAGCGCCGGTTTTTCCTTCCGGTGTTGGGGCAGACTTCGAATGTAGACAAGCAGATCCGTCATCTCCTGCGGCGATAGAATCGGCCACTTTTTTCCCGATTTCTCAAGCGCCGCCAGGATTCCGCCGGAGTGGTTCCAGAGATTCTCCATCCATCGGATTTGATTGGAGAGCGCGGGCCACTCGGACAGGGGTGGTCCTGGCTTGCCCGAATCTCCGACCGGTGTCAAATCGTGGCAATTGGTGCACTTCTTCGCCGTGAAAAGCACCTTGCCCCGACCCGCTTCGCCGCGCGGATCGAAGTAGCGGATCGAATGGAAGTAGGCGTAGGGGTCGGCGATTTCGTTCGCCGAGAGCGGCGTGATGGGCAGGTTCTTCGCTTCCATCGCCTTCCACATACGGGGGCTATGGTTCCAGAACGAAGCCGCCAAAGATGCGGGTGTGAAGTCTTTCACCTAACGCCGGGAAAGATCGCGCGCTCCGCCGCTGGGAGAATGACAATGTGTGCAGTTTCGCGTCTCAAGAAGCTTGGCGCCACGCTGCGAGTCGCCGCATTGAGCGAGAACCGGCAATATTGCGAGCGCCGGCAGGAGGAGTTTGGAGAGGGAAGACATCGAGAGTTGTCCTGGCGCGGTCGCACGCGCCGAATAACGCGGTTACGGCGGAATGCGGTTGATCTTACCGGCCGGTCCGCAGCGAAGGCCGCCGTCCGTCACGACGGCGATTCCTCTCCACCCGGCGATTCTCTTTCGAAAGAGTTTCAACCGGCTCCTTGTGTTTCGCAGCGGCCCGAGTCGAAAGACAGATTTATCAATACTCGAACGATTTGAGTCTAACAGACCGCTAGCCGGCCAATTCACGCACCGCCGCGACGGCGGCGTCGATCTGCGCGGCGGAGTTGTAGATGTGCGGCGAGAACCGGATGCCTTCGCTTTCGCCAGCCGCAGTCGACGATGTCGCGATGCGATGGCGTTGCCACAACGCGTCGTAGGCGCGTTTCGTTGGCACGTTGCGTAGTTTGAATTTCACAACGCCGCCCGACAACTCCGGCTGCATGTTGGTTTTCATCTCGACGCCGGCGAATGCGGCGAGTCCCTGTTTCGCTCGTTCGGCGAGCGCGCGCATTCGCGCCTCGACTTGCGCCATGCCGATCAGGTTCACGAAATCGAGCGAGGCTTCGAGCGCGACAACCCGGGGATCGTCGCGCTGGCCGAAGACTTCGAACTTGCGCGCGCCTTTCAGATCGTCGGCCCATCCAGCGGTGACTATCGACGGCCACAGTTTCGGAATGCGGCCCGCGCGGACGTAGAGCAGTCCGGCTTCGAGAGGTCCCATTAGCCACTTGTGCGCGCTCGTGGAATACGAATCGCAGCCGATCGCCGTCAGGTCGACGTCGAGAGCGCCGAAGGTCTGCGCGCCGTCCAGATGCATCCAGATGCCACGCCGCTGCGCGATCGCGGCGATCTCTCTGGCTGGGTATAAGATGCCGGTCGTGCTGGTGAGATGCGTGATCGCGATGACGCGTGTACGATCGGTGATTTCGCGTTCGATCGATCCGATGAGGGCATCGGCGCTTGGCGCTACGACCGGCGTGCGAACGATCTTCAGTGCGAGTCCATGGCGTTTGGCGCGGACCTTCCACGAGTCGAGATTCGACGGGTGGTTGTGATCGGTGACGATGATCTCGTCGCCGCTCTTCAGATCAATGCCCGAGACGATCAGGTTGCTGCCCTCGCTTGTGTTGCGCGTGACGGCGATCTCTTCGGCGTCGACGCGCAGCATCCGCGCGGCTTTGGAGCGCAGCGACTCGCGCATCGCAAAGTACTTGTCACGGTTCTGAAACGAAGGGTTCGCGTGGAAGTCGCGGAGGAATTCGATGTGGCGGTCCATCACCGGGCGCGAGGCGGGGCACACGTTCGCGGCGTTGAGATAGACGATCTTGTCTTCCAGCGGAAACTGGCGCTGGACCATTCGCCAGTAGGCTTCGTCACCAGGCGCGGCCGCGGTGAGCGCCGATTGAAACGCGGTCCAACTGGCGGGAAGCGCGAGCGCCGATTTGAACAGATCGCGGCGGGTGTGGCTCATGACCGAGCATTATGGCATAGCGGCCGCGCCTTTTTTGCTGGCGGAGAGAGAGGGATTCGAATTCTCTTGCGGCGTTTTCGGCTTATGCCGAGTAGTGCTAAGTTGTTGATATTACATGCAATCTAGTAAGCCACTTGACGGCCTGTTTTAGCCTGTTTTCGCCCAGTGGCACCGCGTGGCACCGCGAACGGTATCAAAAACACCGTCTAAGGCTGAATCCAAATCGCGTGTCGCCGTCGTCAGAAGGGCTCTGGTGCAAACCCGCCGAGATGGGCGAAAATGACGCAATGCCCTCCTTCGTTCCTGTTGAAGAGCTGTTCGCTGGCCGCCATTTCCTCATTTAAGCCCATATACTGAGCTTGGTTCTCTCTTCCCGCGTCCGAAGTGGTCCCCTTTTGCTCCGCCCTGATGGGAAACCTTTGGTCCGCCCTGTGGCAGCAAAGTGATAATGTCCCCTTTGAGCAAAGTAGAAATGTCCCCTTGACAGTCCCAGGCTGGTGGGATGGCAGAGGGACAGCTACTGATGACGCAAGTCGATAGGGACCGGCTGGTGGCGCTGCGAAAAGCAGCGACGAAGACGATCACGCAAAAGCAGGCGGCCGAGGAGTTGGGTTTGAGCATACGGCATGTGAAGCGGCTGGTGAGGGAACTCAAGAAGCGCGGAGACGAGGCGGTGGTGCATCGGTTGCGCGGGAAAGCATCGAATCGGCGTATCGAGGAGGCGGTCGAACAAGAGGCGATGGAGATTCTGTCCCGGGATGTCTATCGGGGCTTTGGGCCAACGCTGGCGTCGGAGTATTTGCGAGACAAGCATGGAATTCAAGCCAGCAAGGAGACGGTACGGCAGTGGATGATCGGTAAGAAGCTATGGCTTGGCAAGAGGGAAAAGGTGAAGGAAGTCCACCTTTGGCGACCGCGTCGAAGCCGATGCGGGGAGTTGGTGCAATGGGACACCAGTACCCACGATTGGCTGGAAGGGCGAGGGGAAACCATCTCTCTGATCGCGATGATCGACGATGCGACCAGCCGCTTGTTTGCGCGGTTTGTGCGGCACGACTCGACCGCCGAGAACATGAAGCTGGCGTGGAGTTACCTGGAGAAATTTGGGCGGCCCGTGTCGTTCTACACGGACAAGGCGAGCCTGTTCCGAACGGCGGAGAAACGTCGGCGCGATGAACCGGGAGTGGATAAAGATCCGGTGGAAATGCCACCGACGCAAATCGCGCGCGCTTTGGGGGAGTTAGGAATTGGCTGGATTGCGGCGCATTCGCCGCAGGCCAAGGGCCGGGTAGAGAGGAACTTTCTGACGGCGCAAGACCGGCTGGTGAAAGGGTTGCGCGTGGCTGGGGCGAAGACGCTGGAGCAAGCCAATCAGTACCTGGAGGAGAGCTATCTGGTGTGGTGGGAGAGAGAACTGACGGTAACGCCGGCGAGTCCGGACGATGCGCATCGACCGCTCGAGGCGGGGCACAATTTGGCTAGTGCCTGGAGCCACGTGGAGACGCGGCAGGTTCGCAATGACTACACGCTGCGGTTCGACAGGATGCTTTACCGAGTCAAACGGGAATCGATTGTGACCGGGTTGCGCGGGGCCACGGTTCGAGTGGAGAAGCGGCTGGACGGCTCGGTAGCGGTGCGCTATCAGGATCGCTACTTGGACTGTGCGTTGTGTGAGGCCCATGCCGTCGAGCCTATCGCGGCAGAGGGCAAGCCGGTTCCGGCGGTGCGGAAGCCTGCTGCGTCGCGGAGCAACTGGAATGAGACATTCGACTTGAAGAAGGCCCCGCCGATATGGAAGGCGGCCCAAGGCTCGGGACACCGAACCGGGGAGGGCGACTGATGCGTCGAGACTTCGCAAGTGGCGGGTGCGTCAAGGTCGCCCGCTACCGGGAAACTCTCCGCACGAACCGGCCGGTAAGCCGGGGGCATTTTTTCATCGTTGCAGGAGGGTTTGCGACGATCCCACACCCGCCACTTGGCTACGGACGACGAACTGCGTTTTTGAGGCAATGCGGAATCTATCGGTCCGATGTGGCTTTCACCCTGGGCCGGGGCACCGCCTCCCGTTGGTCGGGCCCGGGCCAGGGAAAAGAACACGCCGGGAGGAACATGCCCTGCCCATCGGTAGCGATGAGTTCCGACCGGCTATTCCTTGATCGGGGTGCTCGCCAGCATTGCCCGTCTCCGCTTCACCGGCAGGCCAAGACTACCATGCACTTTCCAACCACCCAGGCAGAAGGGGGCATTCCTACTTTGCCAGTAGGGGGACATTTCTACTTTGCCTTGACAAATGACGCTGGAATGATTGACAAAGTGCATACCAGAGTGTATACTTCATCTACCCTGCGAGCCGCCTTGAGGTTCGGAAGGGCGAGGAGAATGCAATGTCCGCAAGAGTAAGTCTGATTCTGGTGGGTGCTCTCGTTTACGCATCTCCGGCCTGGGCACAGTCTCCCCTTTCGAAGATCGTCGGCACGGTTACCGACTCGTCGGGTGCCGCTGTCGCGGGCGCCAAGGCGGCGGCGCAGAATGAAGGCACAGGCTTCGCGGCAACAGTCGTGACCGATGTGCGTGGATACTACGAGCTGGACAAGATGCCCGATGGGATCTACACAGTGACCATCGAACTGGCTGGTTTCCGGACTCATCGTCAGGCCAAGATCGCGCTGGAGACTCGCCAGACCCTGCGTATCGATGTCGCCTTGACGGTAGGAGATCTCAGCCAACAGGTGGAGGTTACGGGCCAGGCGCCGGTTGTGACCACCGACTCCGGACAAGTCAACAGCGGCCACTTCAACCGCAAGGCCATTAACAACAACTACCTGCCGCAAATCTCCAACGTCTACGTGGCTACCGCCGGCGCCCTGTCGCCTTCGTTTCAGGGGTTCCAGGGTGTCGGCACCACCGCCGCGCAGAACAAGACCACCGTGGACGGCGTCGAAATGAACAACTTCTTCCTGAACGTAGAAACGCTTCAGGAGGTGAAGGTTCTGACCAGCGGCAATTCAGCCGAGTACGCATCGCCCATGGTGATGGACTTCGCCACCCAGAGCGGAACCAATTCCCTTCATGCGAAGTTCCTGATGCAACTCGGCAATCCGGCCATGAACGCCTTGGGCCCCAACAACCGCGTGCGCGGCGCAGGTTATCCAACCAACCGCGATCAGCTTTGGTCGGTGTCGGGCCCGGTCAGGATCCCGGGGATATACAACGGCAAGGACAAGACGTTTTTCTACGTCGACCGCTACTGGCTCAACCAGGTGACATATGCCCAGGGCGGTAGTCCGACGACCATCGCACCGGAGCGGATGCGAACGGGGGACTTCTCCTTTCTCCCGGCAGGTCGCTTTAGAACCGGTACGCTCGTCGACCCGTCTACCGGGATGCCGTTCCCCGGCAACCGGATTCCGGCGTCGTCGATCAGCGGTGTTTCGGCGAATTTCCTGAAACTGCTTCCCGCCACCAACTTCCCATCGCAGAACCCCGCCAACGACGGCCCGAACTTCGTGCGCGAACTTGGGGTACCGACGGGATCCTCGACCGGCTCAAACCTGTCGGTCAAGATCGATCACCAGTTGACGTCGAAGGACCGAATCGGCTGGGCCTCGACCTGGAGGCGCGCGTATTCGACGAACGACCGCAGCGGCTTCAACTTCTGGTGGCTCGGCAACAACTGGCCGAGCAACAGCCAGCGCGTCTACTGGACGCGGGTGATCCGGCCGAACCTGGTCAACGAATTCCGCGCCGGTATCGAACGGAAGGACGAGTTCGAAGCCACCGACCCGAACACGCCGTATCCAAGCGGCTTCTCCACAGAGTACAAAGGAAACGGACTGGCCTTCCTGCGGGCGTTGGGATTTTCCTGGCTTCCTTCGCTCGATCCCACCACTTCGGCGAGTCTCCCGGTTGTCAACATCCCCGGCTTCTCCACGGGATTCGACTTCGGATTCACGGGCGGGTACGACTATCGCGTAGACACGCGCAACATCACCGACAACCTTTCGTGGGTGAAGGGAGCGCACAGCATCAAGATGGGCGCCGACCTGCGCCCAGCTTACAACCAAACGATCAAGTGGGGCCAAGCTACTGCGGGCCGGTTCGACTTTACGGGGCGCTTCAGCGGTCACCCCTACGGCGACTTCCTGCTGGGCGTTCCCGACAACGCGGCGCGGGCGGGCGTCACTCCACGGCCGTATCGCGAACAGATCTGGGGCGGCGTATACATTCAGGACAACTGGCGCGTGACGCAACGGCTGAATCTTGAGCTCGGGTTGCGATTCGAGCACAACGGGCTCGCCTATGAGAAGAACAACATGATGTCAAACTTCGATCCATTGACGGGGAGTCTGGTGGTGCCCGTGGAGGCGACACGCGCGCTCGTCAGTCCCGCGTTTCCTGCTTCGATTCCCATCAAGACGGCCGCGGAGGCGGGTTTCCCGCT
This sequence comes from Acidobacteriota bacterium, assembly GCA_016871055.1. Lineage (GTDB taxonomy): Bacteria > Acidobacteriota > Terriglobia > Bryobacterales > Bryobacteraceae. The sequence continues at coordinate 2,606 of VFZW01000176.1, read as the reverse complement.
GCGCTTGCGGAACCGGCCGCAATTCCATTGGTTTCCGCGTTTCGGATTCGCGTACCGGCCCGGGTTCGTTCCCAAGTCCGTCGTTCGCGGCAGCTTCGGATTCTTCTCGGTGCCGCCCTCCTGGGAGGCCGGCGGCGGCGCTTGCTGCGCGCAAGATGGGAGCGCCATGGCAACGCGTGCTCCGTTCGCGCTCGATGAGGCCTTCAGCAACAGCTACAGCGGTGGGCGTCCTGCGTTCTCCTTCCCCTTCCCGTTCCCGCAGGCATTCGGCGCCAGGGGCCAGACTGCGCTCGGCGTGGACAAGAACTTTCCCTTTGGCTACACGGCCAACTGGAACCTGACGGTGGAAAAAGAAGTTCTGCCGGAAACGGCTCTGCGCGTTACCTATCTTGGCGTGAAGGGCACAAACCTGCCGTATCAGTCCTACATCAGTCCCGCCATCGGCCGAGGCGCGCTCTATCCGGGCTTCAGCCGGGTGGCGATGGTGAGCGCTGGCGGAAATCTCAGCTACCAGGGCATGGAAGCTTCGTTGAAGCGGCGATTCTCAGCCGGCATGCAGTTTGAAGTGTTCTATTCGTGGGGACACAAACTCGGCTTGCCTAGCGTGCTGCGGCCCTGGCGGGAAACCGACTTCGGCGACTACATAGAGGACACCCGCAACCGGGAGCGCGACTATGGCCGGCAGCCTGATTGGGCCGACCAGCGGTTCAGCATCTCGCATGTTGTGGAACTGCCGTTCGGACGCGGACGGCGCTTTCTGTCATCCATCCCGCGAGCGGCAAACTACGCGATCGGCGGATGGGCCTTGAGCGGCTGGTGGTGGTTCGACACCTGGAAGCCGATTACGCCCGTCGTGGCTGGACAGGACCCGCTTGGGCTGGGTCGGAACATTCGCGCGTCCGTAGTGCCCGGATGCAATCCGAACATCGCCCCCACGCTGGGAGCGATCTACAATACTGCCTGCTTCACGCGGCCAACGGCGGGCCAGTATGGCGATGCCGCCTATAACGTGATCCTTCCCAAGTCGTGGGTGGGCCTCGGGCAGAACAATGTCGCGCTGTACAAGGATATTCCGTTGCTGTTCACCGAGAGCGCCATGCTGAGGATTGGCGGAAAGTTCGTCAACCTGTTCAATCACCCCTGGCTGACGCAGGCGGGTGGAAGCAACATCATCACCGGCGGCACGGCGGGCAGAGGTGCGATGACGGGCGCGCGAACGATCCGAGTCGAAGCTAGAATCGAATTCTAGATTCCCGAATGACCGTCATCTCCCGCCGCTCGCAAGGCGTACTCGACCGGATCGAGCGGCTGGGGAACCGTCTGCCGGATCCAGCGTTCCAGTTTGTCTGGCTGCTCCTGTTGGTGTGGGTGCTCTCGGCGATCCTCGCGTCCGTCGAGTTCGCGGAGTTGGACCCGCGGACGAAGCAGCCCATTCGCATCGTGAATCAGTTGACCGGAGGGGCGATTGTCGGTTTCTTCACCCGCACGGTCCGCACCTTCATGGAGTTTCCGCCCCTCGGCAACGTGCTGGTGATCTTGCTCGCCACCGGGGTTGCCGAACACAGCGGGTTGTTCTCGGCGGCCATCCGTGCCTTGCTCCGGCGCACCTCGCGCACGCTGCTCACGCCGATAGTGCTGCTGGTAGCCATACTGAGTCACACCGCGGGGGACCCCGGCTATGCGATCGTCATCCCGGCGGGCGGCGCGATGTTTGCGGCAGCGGGCCGGCATCCGCTGCTCGGAATCGCGGCCGCGTTCGCAGGCGCATCTGGTGGCTTCAGCGCCAGCTTTCTGCCCGCCTCGCTTGACCCGCTCTTGCAGGGCTTCACGCAACAGGCGGCGCGGATCGTCGATCCCACCGTGGAGGTCAATCCGCTGTGTAATTGGGGCTTCATGAGCGCCTCGGCACTGTTCCTGATCGGCATCGGCTGGTGGGTGACGGATCGCATTCTCGAACCCCGGCTGCAGGCCGGCGCTGCTCCAGACGGCGAGCAAGCCGACCCATCGTTGCTCCAGGAAGTTTCCACCATCGAGTCGAAGGCGTTGAGGATCGCGGCCGTGACGGCAGTAGCGATCGTCGCCCTCTTGGCGCTCGCCTGCTGGCCGGCGAATTCGGCGCTCCGCGCGCCGGACGGCAACCTCGTCTCTCCCGCCGCGCCGCTCATGCAAATGGTGGTGCCGGTTCTGTTCATCCTTCTACTGGTTCCCGGCATCGCCTATGGCTGGGCGGCGGGTACGGTGAAGAGCCATCGCGATCTGGTTCAGGCGATGACGAAGGGCATGAGCAGCATTAGCTACTATGTCGTGATGGCGTTCTTCGCCGCGCAGTTTACGGCTGCATTCACGCAGTCGAACCTCGGCTTGCTGATCGCGATCAAAGGCGGCAACGCCCTCAAGTCGTGGCAGCTTCCGGCGCAGATGACACTGGGCGGGATCATTCTGCTGACGGCGGCGATCAACCTGCTCATTGGTTCAGCGTCGGCAAAGTGGGCGCTGCTCAGCCCGATCTTCGTGCCGATGCTGATGACCGTCGGCCTGTCGCCCGAACTCACGCAGGCGGCCTTTCGCGTGGGAGACTCCAGCACGAACATCATCACTCCGCTGAT
>VFZW01000175.1 GCA_016871055.1 Acidobacteriota bacterium | reverse complement strand
AGCTCGCTTCCGTCTCTTCGACTACTGCGATTCTGCTAAAACTAAAACTAGCTGTCCACTGCTTTTTTGCAGGGGCCGCCAACTGTCTCTAAACTTTTGTCTCACCGTAGGGGACAACCTCACCCACCGCGTATGACACTCCGGACCTGGCCGCGCCCCGGTCGATGCTCGTCGACTTTCGAGATCCTAGAAATTATCCCGAGATCGCTTGGCTTGCCGAGAACTATGAACGGATTCGTATTTTTCGCGACTGGGCATTCGGCGGAAAGAACCCGGTTCGCGAGCCGCAGAAGGCCGATGAGAGGAGTGACAGGCTTTCGGAAGACTTTTCGAATCTAGGGACTTTCCTCAGTCGGCTGCGAACGCAGTTCCCAGCGGCGAAGCGGGATATCCTGAACAAGTTGAAAGACCTTTATGACGGCGTTTCCGATTGGGATCTTTCAATCGTTGGTGGGACCGTTCAGATCGTCGTTACGGAGGGCCTATTCAATATTCCGGCATCGAGGCTGTCGGATGGCACGCTTCGCTATTTGTGTCTACTGGCGATTTTGTGCGATCCCGAGCCGCCGCCCTTGATTTGTATCGAGGAACCGGAGTTGGGGCTGCACCCTGACATGATTCCGAAAGTCGCCGATCTCTTGCGCGACGCGGCCACTCGCACGCAGTTGATCGTGACCACTCACTCCGACATCTTGGTGGACGAATTCACCGACATGCCGGAGGCTATCATCGTTTGTTCGAAAGAAGAAGGGCAGGCGAAGATGGAGCGGCTGGATCCGAAAGAGATGGCGGTTTGGCTGGAGAAGTACAGGCTGGGGGATCTGTGGACGAGCGGCCACATCGGGGGCAATCGTTGGTAGGCGCTTATCTGTTCATCGAAGGCGCTGAAGCCGCGAAAGGCGCTAGGAGCCGCTGCCGCGAGGCGTTTCAGACGCTATTCAGAAATGCTGGGGTGACCAGGACCCCGCGCTTCGTGCCTTGTGGTGGCCGTGGGCGTACGTTTGACAAATTCAAGACCGCGCACAAGTCGTGCAGCGGATTTGTCGCGATGCTGATCGACAGCGAGGATCCGGTTGTCGACGCTGAGAAGACTTGGGCGCATCTGAAGAGTCGCGATGGTTGGGATCACCCGGTGGGTGCGACGGATGAGCAGGTGTTGTTGATGACGACAAGCATGGAGACTCGGATTGCGTTTGACCGCGCGGCGTTGAAGCAATTCTTCGGTTCCGGTTTGCAGGAGAACGCCCTGCCGCCGCTATTTGAAATTGAGAAGCGGGATCGGCACGACGTATTGAAAAAGTTGGAGCAGGCCACAAGGGACTGCAAGCCTCCGTATCGGAAAGGCGACGTATCGTTTCGTATCCTGGCTACACTCGATCCGGTGGTTTTGAACCAACTGCCTTCTTTCGCTCGAACGATTCGAATTCTGAAAGCCAAGCTGTAAGCGATATACTGGCTAGCCGTATGAGCAACTTTTCCCGACGCGCCTGGGTTACCGGCGCCGCTGCCGCTGGCACTGGATTGTTTCAAGTCGAAGAAGCGCGCGCGGCGCAGATCGCCAAGAACGCGCCGATCGCGCCGAAAGACAAGATCAAGATCACCAGGCTGGAGACGATCCTCGTCAAACCGCGCTGGCTGTTCTTGAAGATCCACACCGATGCCGGCATCGTCGGACTGGGCGAACCCGTCACCGAAGGTCGCGCGCTGACGTGCGCCGAAGCCGTGAAAGAAGTCGCGCCGTATTTGATTGGCAAAGACCCGCGCGCTGTCGTGCATCACTGGCAGGCGATTTACCGGCATGCGTTTTATCGTGGCGGCCCGATTCTGACTTCGGTGCTGAGCGGCATCGATCAGGCGCTGTGGGACATTAAGGGCAAAGCGTTCGGCGTGCCAGTGTATGAGCTGCTGGGCGGGCCGACTCGCAACAAGGTTCGTGTGTATGCGCACGTGCAGCGGGCGGGTTCGCTGGAGCAGTCGTTGAAAGCGGCGATGGCGCAGGGGTTCACGGCATTTAAGACGGGGCCGTCGAAGCGGCGTCCGGCGCGGTATGTGGAGTCGCCGGCGGAGGTGAAGTACGCGGCGGAGAAGTTTGCCGAGATGCGGAAGATTGTCGGCGACGGCGTCGATATCGGCATCGACTTTCATGGCGCTATCAGCCCGGCGCACGCGAAGATGTTGATCAAGGTGCTGGAGCCGTACAACCCGATGTTCATTGAAGAACCGTGCCAGGCGCAGAATCACGACATCATGGCGGAGATCGCGCGCGGCACGCATTTGCCGATCGCGACAGGTGAGCGCGTGTTCACGAAATGGGGCTTCCGCGAGGTGTTGGAGAAGAAGGCCGCGACGATCCTGCAGCCGGACCTTTGTCATGCCGGCGGGATCACCGAAGTGCGGCTGATCGCGGGCATGGCCGAGGCTTATTATGCGTCGATCGCGCCGCATAATCCGCTCGGGCCGATTTCTCTGGCGGCGGGCGTGCAGATCGCGGCGTCGATTCCGAACTTCCTGATTCAGGAGCAGGTGTCGCTCGGCGAGGGCTACATCAAGAATCCGTTTAAGGTTTCAAACGGCTATCTCGAACTGCCGGTTGGGCCAGGGCTGGGCGTCGAACTCGACGAGAATGCGATGGCGGATAAGATCGGGCACGACTGGCGGAATCCGGAGTCCTATGACGAGGACGATGGGAGTGTGGTGGACTGGTAGGTGATGGCCGAGCCGCATCTTCCCAGTTTGGTGATTGAGGGCTTCCGCGGGTTCAAGAAGTTGGAGCTGCGGAAGCTGGGGCATGTCAATTTGCTGGTTGGGAAGAATGGGGTGGGGAAGAGTTCGGTGCTGGACGCGGTGCGGTTGTATGCGTCGCAGTTTTCGGTAAAGGTTCTCAACGAACTGTTGGACGAAAGAGGCGATGACTGGCTTGGAGGTGACAGAAACGCACTTCAGCCGCTTTTGTATGGCCGGCCGGCGGAAGTGCCGGAGAAGGCGTCCCTCCGAATCGGTAATCAAACTGTAAGGTTCGTTTGGTTAATCCCAACGGTTGGCGCTGACGGTCGATTTGCATATACGGAAGACGCCGATGGCAACGGAAATCAGGCCTTGCCGGGAATTTCCATCGAAGAAAATAGCCGGGTCCTCAGGCAGCATGCGTTTCGAGAGAATGGGATCCTGACGACTTTCTTTGATCGCGACGCCGACCACAGGGCAGCGCCCGCGATCACCATCGGCGCTAACGGGCTAGCTGACGGCGAGATCTGTAAACGCTGGGATGAGACGCTACAGCAGGGGCTTGAAGACACGCTGACGCATCAATTCCGATCGATTCGAAATGACGCTACGAAGCTTCACATGATCCAAGCTGGCGGCGGGGAGAGGCACCCGTACGTTGTACTAAATGGACTTGTACGGCCAGTGCCACTTCGCGCCCTTGGAGATGGGCTTGCTCGATTCCTTGGGATTACGATTTCTGTGGCGCTTGCATCACGGGGATTTCTGTTGATCGACGAATTCGAGAACGGTTTGCACCACTCTGTTCAGGAGAAGCTGTGGTCGTTTGTTTTCAAAGTTGCGAGAGAGATGAACGTCCAGGTGTTTGCGACGACGCACAGCGAAGATTGCGTGCGCGCCTTTGCGATCGCCGCAAACAAAGACACGGCATCGCTCGGCGTCATGCCGAAGCTCGTCGAACATAACGGCCAGATTGTCGCAAAGCAGTTGATGGAAGAGGACGTTCTTGCCGGCGCGCAAGGCCTAGTGGAGATGCGCTAGTGGCGGTATTGATTATCGTGGAAGGTTCTCAAGACGCGCACGCGATTGAAAAATTGTTGAACGATCGACTGCCAGAGCCGGACCGCGTTTGTGGCTGGTATCGCGAAATCGACAACCAGGTTAAGCCGTTCACAGCCAGGGCCGCCGGCGGGTATGGAACGCTTCTCAAAGAAATGCCGTCGATTCTTGCCGCCCATGAAGGGTCAATCGCATTTGTCGTTGATGCGGACTCGGATGTCGACCGTAGATGGACGAGCTTGACCGATCGGATCAGTTCCCTCGAGGATATCGAACGAATCCCGCAAGCCCCCGATGCTAACGGGACTGTGCTGGAGCCAGTGAATCCTCGGCGGATCGGAGTGTGGATTTGGCCCAACAACCGGGATATCGGCGACCTAGAGACATTCGCGGCTACGATGGTCCCGCCGGCCGACGAATTGTGGCGCCACGCAAGCTCAACCGTAGATGCGCTCGGTGAGCGAAAACGCTTCATTGAGACTCACGAGAACAAGGCAAAACTGTATACGTGGCTCGCATGGCAAAATCCGCCGGGCCAGCAAATCGGCGCCGCGATCCGCGGACACGCGCTAAATTCCGACAGCCCACTTGCGCAATCCCTGAAAGCGTGGCTTCACCAACTGAAAGACCTCGACACATGACCAAAACCCAAATCCGTTCCTCCATCGTCGACATCGGCATCGTTCCGATCGTCCGCACCAACTCCGCTGAATCGGCCGTAAGGTCGATCGAAGCCGTCTACGCCGGCGGCATCCGCTCGGCCGAAATTACAATGACCGTTCCCGGCGCCGTGAAGGCCCTCGAAAAACTCGCCGACGCGCTGGGCGACAAGATGGTCCTTGGCGCGGGCACGGTGCTCGATCCGGAGACCGCGCGCATCTGCATTCTTGCGGGCGCGCAGTTTCTCGTCACGCCGGCGTTGCGCGTGTCGACCATCGAAGTTGCGCACCGCTACAGCAAAGTCATCTGCCCCGGCGCGTTGACGCCGACCGAAGTGCTCACCGCGTGGGAAGCCGGCGCGGACTTCGTCAAAGTCTTCCCCTGCTCGAACATGGGCGGGGCGAAGTACATCAAAGCGCTAAAAGGCCCGTTCCCGCAGATCGAAATGATCCCCACCGGCGGCGTCAATCTCGACACGACCGCCGACTTCTTGAAAGCCGGTTCTGCCGCGGTCGCCGTCGGCAGCGAGTTGATCGACGCGCAGACGATTAAGGACGGCAAGTACGAGGTCTTCACCGAACGGGCAAAGCAATACCTCGAAGTCGTCAAGAATGCGCGCTAAACTGGAAGTCTCTCCATGGCCATCAGTCAGGACCTGCTCGAAATCCTCGTTTGCCCGCTCTGCAAGACCGCGCTCGGATTGAAGCCGGACAACAGCGGGTTGAAATGCGTGCAGTGCAAGCGCGTCTATCCCGTGCGCGACGACATCCCCGTCATGCTCGTCGACGAAGCGCGCATCGAGGAGTAGTCGTTGCTCGACCGCCTGCCGCCGGGCGCGAAGGTTCTAATCATTCGCCTTCGTTCGCTCGGCGACTGCGTGCTGACAACGCCCGCGATTCACATTCTGAAACAAACACGGCCTGACCTGCGTTTGGCTGTAATGGTTGAAGACCGGTTTGCCGATGTGTTTCGCGGGAATCCCGATGTGAATGCCGTGTTGACGCCGCATCCGGCGGCGGCGGCGATCTGGAGCCCGAAGCTGACGATCAACCTTCATGGCGGCACGCGCAGCGTCTGGTTGACGCTCGCCTCGCTTGCCGGTAAGCGCGCGGGCTTCGGCCATTTCACCGCGCAGGCCGCTTACAACATCCGCATTCCCCGCGCGCAGGAGATTTTGGGTGAGGAACGCAAGGTGCACACAGCGGAACATTTGGCGTCGGCGATGTTTTACCTCGGCGCACCGCGAATGGAGATTCCGCGGGCGCGTTTGTTCGCGCCGAAGACGCCGGGCGACCGGCCGTACGCGGTGATTCACGCGCTGGCATCGGCGCCAGAGAAGGCCTGGCCAGCGGAGCGGTTCTTAGAGATCGCGCGATCATTGAAACATCTCGAACCGGTGTTCGTCGGCGGGCCGGGCGACGATCTCTCGCCGTTCGCCGAGTTCCGGACCGTGCGCAACACGTCGGTGCTCGATAGTATGGTCCTCATCCAATCGGCGAATCTATTCATCGGCAACGACAGCGGCCCGGCGCACATGGCGGCGGCGTTCGGCGTGCCGCTGGTCGTGTTGTTCGGAGAATCGGACCCGGTGATTTGGGCGCCGTGGCGGGCGACGGCGCAGTCCTTGGTCGCCAACGGCCCGATGGGCGGTATCGCGGTACCGCAGGTGGAACGCGCGATTGAAGCGCTGGGGGTGGCGGCTTGAAAGAACTCGCGCGCCTGCTTGGATATGTGCGGCCGTACACGCCGTCGCTGTCGGCGTCCGTGCTGCTGATGGCGTTTGCGGGCGCGGCGCACGGTTTGATCGCCACGCTGATCCAGCCGATCTTCGATCGCGTCTTGAACCCGGCGTCGCCGGATCAAAACGTCCCGCTGTTTGAGATTCCCCTGTTCAAGCACACCGTATTCCTGCACGACATCGTGCCGTCGTCGTTTCACAACGTCTGGTCGATGACGGCGTTTGCGATTCTCGCGGCATTCTTCGTGCGCGGGCTTGCGGACTACTTCGGCAACTACCTTATCAACCGCGTGGGGCTAAGCGCCGTCACCGATTTGCGGCAGCAGGTGTTCGACCGCGTGTTGCGGCAGGACGCCCAATTTTTCGATCAAAATTCGACGGGGCAGTTGATGTCGTCGATCATGAACGACATCGATAAAATTCAAGTGGCGACGTCGCACATTGTTGCCGACTGGCTGCGGCAGACCTTCGTTGCGGTGGCGCTGCTCGCGGTGATCGTGCAGCGCGATTGGAAGCTGGCGTTGTTCTCGTTGACTGTCCTGCCGATCGTGATGTTGCCGACGGCGAAGCTCGGGCGGCGCATCCGGCGATCGACGCGAAAGGCGCAGGACGACACCGCCGTGCTCAATCAAATCTTGCAGGAGACGATCAGCGGGCATCAAGTGGTGAAGTCGTTCGGCGCGGAGCACTACGAATCGAGCCGCTTCTTCGAAGCCGCGCGGCGATTGAAGCGCAGCAATTTGAAGTACGTCGCGCAACAGGCGATCTCCTCTCCTTTGATCGAATTCCTGGGCGCGCTGACGATCGTCGCGTTGCTGACCTACGCGCGCACGCAGATCGTGAAGGGCCAGATGTCGACGGGCGAGTTCACCAGCTTCGTCATCGCTCTGCTTATGCTCTACGAACCGGTCAAGCGTCTGGTCGGCATCCACAACATCTTTCAGCAGGCGTTAGGCGCTTCGCAAAAAGTATTCGAGTATCTTGACCGAGAAATTTCGATCTCCGAGAAACCGCACGCCAAGGAGTTAAAGAAGTTCCAGCAGGCGATTCGTTTCGAGGATGTCGTGTTCCGTTATCCAAGCGCGCCGGACGCGAACGTGCTCGACGGCATCGCGCTGGAGGTAAAGGCGGGCGAAGTGGTGGCGTTGGTCGGATCGAGCGGAGCGGGGAAGTCGACGCTGGCTTCGTTGATCCCGCGGTTTTACGATCCGTCGAGCGGGCGCGTGACGATCGACGGCGTCGATGTGCGCGATCTGCAACTGGCGTCGCTGCGTTCGCGAATTAGCATCGTCGCGCAGGAGACGTTCCTGTTCAACACGACGGCGGCGGAGAATATCGGCTACGGTAAACCAGGTGCGGCCGAGGAGGAGATCCGCGCGGCGGCGGCGAATGCCCTGGCGCTGGAGTTTATCGATCAGCTTCCGGACGGCTTGCAGACGGTGATCGGCGAGCGCGGCGCGCGGTTGTCGGGCGGACAGCGCCAGCGGATTGCCATCGCGAGGGCGCTGCTCGAGAACGCGCCGATTCTCATACTCGACGAGGCGACGTCGCATCTCGATACCGAAAGCGAAGTGTTGGTGCAGAAAGCGCTGGCGAATTTGATTCAGAACCGCACCGTCGTCGTGGTCGCGCACCGTCTATCGACGATTCGCCGCGCCGACAAAATCGTAGTGCTCGACAAGGGCCGCATTGTGGAAACGGGCCGTCATGAGGAGTTGGTGAGCGCGGGCGGCGTCTATCAACGCCTGCACGAATTGCAGTTTCACGAGGCCGGTAATTCATAATGGAAGTTCCCCCATGCCAATCCGAAGCATGACCGGCTACGCGCGCATACGCCGTAGCGCACCAGACGCAGAAGTCGTTCTCAGCATTAAGAGCGTGAACCATCGCGGCCTCGATCTGCATTTTCATTTGCCGCCGGATTTCGATCCCTACGAACATGCGATTCGAAACGTTATCCGCAAGTTGATTTCGCGCGGACACTTGGAGATCCGCGCGTCGATCAAGCGAAACGCGGCCGACGCCGATGCATCGGTCAACCACGCGATGCTCGATTCGTTTATCGCGGCGTGGCGCGCGGCGTCGGAGCGGCACGGCATTACGGCGGAGCCGGATCTGGGCGCGGCGCTGCGGCTGCCGGGGATGCTCGGGTCGAACGGCGACCGCGATCCCGATGCGAATCTTGAACAGTTCCTGTGCAAGCTGACCGAGGACACCGTCGCCGAGTTGAACCAGTTCCGGGAGCGGGAAGGCGTTGATACGCTGTCCGTGTTGTTGGAGCGCGGCAAGAGCATTCGCGGAGCCGTAGTGAAAGTCCGCGACATCCGTTCGCGCGCGCTGCCGGCGTTTCAGGCGCGGCTACAGCAGCGGCTGAGCGAACTGCTGAACGGCGCGACGATCGAACCGCAGCGGCTGGTGCAGGAGGCGGCGATGATCGCGGACCGCAGCGACATCGGCGAAGAGATCGCACGGTTGGATATTCACGCCGAGCAGTTGGAAAAGCTGCTGCTGGCGGGCGGCGAGGTCGGCAAAAAGCTCGATTTTCTGCTGCAGGAGATGAATCGGGAAACGAACACGATGCTGTCGAAGACCAACGGCGTCGGAGAGCAGGGGCTGTCGCTGACCGAGACGGCGCTTGGGATCAAAGCCGATATTGAAAAAATCCGGGAGCAGTCGCTGAATCTGGAATGACGACACTTTTTGTTATTTCCGGACCGTCGGGCGCTGGGAAATCCGTGCTGATCGAACGGTTGCTGGCAAGAGACCAGGGCATGCGGTTCTCGGTGAGTTGCACCACGCGCCAGCCAAGAGAGGGCGAAGAGGACGGCGTCGACTATCACTTCATCTCTCGCGACCGTTTCGAGGCGGATCTGCGCGCTGGCCGGTTCTTCGAACACGCCGAGTTTTCCGGCAATCTGTACGGCACCCATTTCCAGGAATTGGAGGAGGCGGCGCTCCAGCGCCGGGACCTGCTGCTCGACATCGAAGTCCAGGGTGCGCGACAATTACAGGAGAAGTGTATCGACGCGGTTTACATCTTCGTCGTGCCGCCCAGTTTCAAGGGTTTGGAACGGCGCCTCCGGAATCGGAACACCGAAAACGAGGCGGCGATCGAACGTAGACTGAAACAAGCGGTGCACGATATGGCGGAGATTGGCCGTTATCAGTACATCATCATCAACGACGAACTCGAGGAAGCGTTCACGCAACTGCAATCGATTGTCATCGCCGAGCGGATTCGCTGGCACAGGATGGAATCGAAACTCGGGCCGGCCCTAGACTCATTCCGAAAGCAAAACACCAATGTCTGAATTCCCCACACGCAACGCGCACCACGCCATCCCGGACGACACCGAATCCTCGACCTACCGCTACATCATCGTCGCCGCCAAGCGCGCGCGGCAGATTCAGAGCGGCGCGCGTTCGTTCCTGCCGACCACGTCGAAGAAGGCGACCGTCACCGCGCTGGAAGAAGTTCGCCGCGGACTGGTGCAGTACGAGGATCCGATTCGCGACGCCGCGCTGGCGGCTCGCGGCAGCAAGGGCTAGGTTTCCGGCATGAACGTCGCGCTTGGCGTCGGCGGGGGCATCGCCGCGTATAAGGCGGCGGAGTTGGCCCGCGCGCTGATGCGGCATGGTTTTACCGTTTCGACGGTTATGACCAAATCGGCGTGCGAGTTTGTCACGCCGCTTACCTTCGCCGCTCTCACCGGACGCAAGGTGATCACCGATCTCTTCGGGAACCGTTCGGCGGATGAAATTCTGTCCAGTTCGGTGGAGCACATCGAAGTCGCGCAGCAGAACGAAATCCTGCTGGTCGCGCCGGCGACCGCGGATTTGCTGGCGAAGTTCGCAAACGGACTCGCGGACGATTTCCTGTCGACGCTGTACCTGGCGTTTCGGGGCCAAGTGATTCTGGCGCCGGCGATGAATACGAACATGTGGGAGCATCCGGCGACGGTGGCCAACGTCGCGACACTGAAGGCGCGCGGTCACCGGTTTATCGGGCCGGACGCAGGCGATCTGGCGTGCGGCACGGTGGGCGCGGGGCGGCTTGTGGAGCCGGAGTTGATCGCCGATGCGGTGGCCGCGTGCGCGGGCCGCAAGATGGACCTCGACGGCGAGACGTTCGTGATCACCGCGGGGCCGACGCAGGAACCGATCGACCCGGTGCGCTACATCACGAACCGTTCGAGCGGGAAGATGGGCTACGCAATCGCGGAAGCGGCCGTGGCGCGGGGCGCGCGTGTGATCCTTGTGTCGGGGCCCGTGCAGATTGCCGCGCCGCTGGGCGTCGAAGTGGTCCGCGTGCGAACGGCGGCCGAGATGCGCGATGCGGTGATGGCGAATTTGGAAGCGGCCACGATCGTGGTGAAATCGGCCGCGGTGGCCGATTATCATATCGCCAATGTGCCGGACAAAAAGATCAAGAAGACCGCTGCGCGTGTGACGCTCGATCTGGATTCGACCGTGGACATCCTCGCCGAAGTGGGCGCGAGGAAGGGCGACCGCTTGCTGATCGGCTTTGCCGCCGAGACCAACGACATGGTGGCCGAAGCGCGGCGGAAGATGCAGGTGAAGAAGGCCGACATGATTGTGGGCAACTTCGTCAATGTCGCGGGCACCGGGTTTGGATCGGATCTGAACGAAGTGACGCTGGTGATGTCGACCGGCGAGACGGTTCCGGTGGAACGCGCAACGAAGAAAGACATCGCGCACAAGATTCTCGATCACGCCTTGCGATTGCGGCTTGCGCTGCACAGCGCGCGGTAGGCTCCCATGCACAACGACGAACTGCGGCGTTATTTGGAGTTTTATCAGGATTTGGGCGTGAAGACTCTCTACAAGCGCGCGGCTCCGGCAAAGCCGGTTACCATAGTCTCTCCGGAACCGGAACCTCCCACCATGATCGAACTTCCTCCGCTCGCTCCCGCCGGCGATTCCATGGCCGCGATTCGCGCCGACATTGGCGATTGCAAGCGCTGCCGGTTGTGCCAGCAGCGCAACAAGATTGTATTTGGATCGGGCAATGAATCGGCGCGTCTTGTATTTGTCGGCGAAGGTCCAGGCGCCGACGAAGACGCCAGCGGCTTGCCGTTCGTCGGCCGCGCGGGGCAGTTGTTGACACAGATGATCGAAGGCACCGCGGCCAAGGAAGGCATCGCCATCAAGCGGCCCGATGTCTACATCTGCAACGTCGTGAAGTGCCGCCCGCCGGAGAATCGCGCGCCCGAAGCCGATGAGATGGAGATCTGCGGGCAGTTCCTTTCGCGTCAACTCCTGACGATTAGTCCGAAGGCGATCTGCGTGCTCGGTGCGACGGCGGCAAAGGCTCTGCTCAACACCAAGATCGGGGTGACGAAGATGCGCGGCGAGTGGCAGAAGTGGCGCGACATTCCCGTGATGGTGACGTATCATCCGTCCTATCTGCTGCGCCAGTACAACCAGAATGCCAAGCGCGAAGCGTGGGAAGACTTGAAGAAGGTTTTGCATTTCGTCTATGACTGACGCGCGGCGGCCAGGGCTGTTTCTGTCGTTCGAGGGAATGGACGGCAGCGGGAAGACGACGCAGATGCGGCTGTTGATCGACCGGCTGCGCGCCGAGGGCTACGATCTGCTCGAAACGGCCGAGCCGGGCGGCACGCCGATCGGCTTGCAGATCCGGAAGATTCTGCTCGATTCGGCGAATCAGGAGTTGTCGAGCCGCGCGGAGTTGCTGCTGTATTTTGCCTGCCGCGCGCAGAACGTCGACCAGTGGATTCGCCAGGCGCTGGCCGAGGGGCGCGTCGTGGTGTCCGATCGATTCACCGATTCGACGCTGGCCTATCAAGCCGTGGGCCGCGAGCTTGGCGAGGGGATCGTGCGCGAGATCCACCGCTTCGCTTGCCGCGAGGTGCAGCCGGATTTGACGGTGTATCTCGATGTCGACCGTGAAGTCGGTTTGGCGCGCGCGCGGGCGCGGAATCAGGAGCGCGCGGCCGTCGCGGCGCCGGATGAAACGCGCATCGACGACGAAGCCGCCGAGTTTCACGATCGCGTGCGTGCGGCGTATGCGCGGCTGTGCGAGCAGGAGCCGGCGCGAATCCGGCGCGTCGATGCGGGGCAATCGATCGACGAGGTCGCGGCGGCTATTTGGAGCGCGGTGGAGGAGCATATCGCGGCGCACTCGTTGCGAAAGGCGATCACCGATGTTTGAAAACTTCCACGGCAACGCGGCGGCGGCCGAGACGCTGGAGACAATGATCTCCGGATCGCGGATTCCGCAGACGATCCTGCTGGCGGGGCCCGAGGGTATCGGCAAGGCCACGCTCGCTCGGCGATTCGGCGCGAGGCTGCTCGGCCAAGGCGACTTGATCGAGCGAGACGACTTGAGCCTGCCCGGCAATGTGGAGACGATCAACGAGCGCGACAAACTGCCCGCCGACAAACGCGCCGACGACCCGCTGCTCTTTCAGACCCATCCGGACTTCGTGACCTTCTGCCCCGAAGGCCCGCTGCGGCAGATCTCGATTCAGCAGATGCGCCACCTGAAAGAACGCGCGCAGTTTGCTCCGTTGAAGGGCAAGCACCGCGTGTTTCTGATCGATCAGATCGACCGCGCCAACGAGCAGGCGGCGAACTCGCTGCTGAAAATTCTCGAAGAGCCGCCGCCGTATCTCATCTTGATCTGCACGGCGGCGAACGCCTACGATTTGCTGCCGACGATTCGATCGCGATCGGTGCCGCTCTATCTCACGCCACTATCGGCGGCGGAGATGGAAGCGTTCGCGAAATCGCGCGGGCTCGATCACACGCAGCGGCGCTTGGCGCTGGCGTCCGGGAGTCCGGGCATCGCGGCTTCGATCGACCTGGCGGCCTACGACAAACGGCGCACGCAGATGATGGCGATGATTGGCGCGGCGGCGGGTGTGCTGCCCT
>VFZW01000174.1 GCA_016871055.1 Acidobacteriota bacterium | reverse complement strand
GAAACAACCCGGCGAACCGCTGGGATTTGCCGGTTGTCCCACAATCCCCCGCCATCGAAGTCAATCCCACCCTCCGGCTGTGACAAAACGAGAGTTTCAAGCGTCCGGTCGGCACAAGGAAGCGGTACACGCACCCGTAGTGTGTCCGGAAATCCAATTCCAGCACGACACCAGAGGGCAGCCGCATCGCAGCCCCGTGAAAGTAGCAAGAGGGGATTCACATCGACTATGGAACAGAGCAACGCCCTGCCGAACCACCAGGAAGCGGCCCGTTACGGTCTGCGTACCGTCAACAGAACGGCGCTTGGTAGTAAAATACTGCCAGAGTGCCAACACGGAAGCGGATTGCCATGAACAGCAAGCGGACTCACCTCGCGGTGCCGGTCACGGCCCTACTGATTTGCGCGACTGCGGCGGGCCAGACGCAGCAGAAGCAACTGCTCGACCGCTATTGCGCCAATTGTCACAACGACAGCGCGAAACAAGGCGGGCTCAGCTTGGCCCAGGCCGATGCCTCCAAACCCGCCGTGAATGCCGAACTGTGGGAGAAAGTTGTACGAAAGGTGCGGACCGGCGTCATGCCGCCACCCGGAATGCCGCAGCCGGCCGAAGCAGATCGTCGCGCGTTGTTGACGTCTCTTGAAACTTCGCTCGACGCCACCCGCGTAAACCCTGGCCGCACGGAGTCGCTGCGGCGACTAAATCGGACCGAATACCAAAATGCGATTCGCGATCTGCTCGCGCTCGACATCGATGCCACCACAATGCTGCCGGCCGATGAGAGCGGTCACGGCTACGACAACGTTAACGTCGGGGATCTCTCGCCCACACTTCTGAACAGCTACATCGCGGCGGCGCAAAAAATCAGCCGGTTGGCGATTGGCACGGTGCAGACTTCGTTGCAAAACGATACCCTCTCCCTGGCCGCCGATCTGACGCAGGAAGATCACCTGCCCGGCATGCCGCTTGGCACGCGAGGCGGCTTGGCCGCGTCCTACACTTTTCCGCAGGATGGCGAGTACGAAATTCAGATCTCGCTGATGCGCGATCTGGCCGGCGTCATTAGCGGACTGCGCGATTCTCGAAAGCACGAAATGCTGGTCCTGCTCGATAGCGAGCCCGTCGCGACCCTCACGGTTTCCAAAGCGTCGATCGGCTACGAAGTCCTGAACGAAAAGCCGCTGAAGGCGCGCATCCGCGTTAAAGCCGGGCCGCACAAAATCGCCGTGACCTTCGTCAAGGAAGGTTCTTCGTTGGTCGAAGCGCCGCGGTTGCCAACCGAATCGCGCTTCAACGACCGGCGCTATCCGCGAACCGCGCCCGCCGTCGAACGCGTTTCGGTCACCGGACCGTATGCTCCAAAGGGCGCCGCGGATACGCCGAGCCGAAAACGTTTGTTCGTTTGTCAGACCCAGGATGAGAAATGCGCCGGTACGATCCTTTCCACGCTGATGCGCCGGGCCTATCGCAGGCCGGTTGAAAAGGCCGAGATCGACGGCGTGCTTGCGTTCCATCGAAAGGGCCGCGGTTTCGACGACGGCATTGCAACGGCTGTCACGGCAATTCTGACGAACCCTGAATTCCTGTTCCGCGTCGAAAGCGATCCGAAGGGCGTCGCGCCGAATGGTGTGTACAGAGTGAAGGATCTCGATCTGGCGTCCCGGCTGTCGTTCTTCTTGTGGAGCAGCATCCCCGATGACGAACTGCTCAACGCCGCGATTCAGGGCAAGCTGACTGGCCAGCCGGGTGAACTCGATCGGCAAACGCGCCGCATGCTGGCCGATCCGCGCTCAAGAAATCTGGCTACGAACTTCGCGGGCCAGTGGCTCCGCCTGCGCAATGTCGATGCGGTGACCCCGAGCGGTAATCTCTTCCGCGACTTCGACGACAATCTGCGGCAGTCCATGCGCAAGGAGACGGAGCTGTTCTTCGACAGCGTGCTGCGCGAAGACCGCGGCGTGATGACCTTCATCAAAGCCGACTACTCGTATCTGAACGAACGGCTCGCGAAACACTACGGAATTCCGAACGTGTACGGCAGCCGTCTCCGGCGCGTGACGCTGAGCCCGGAAAGCCGCCGCGGCGGTCTTCTGCGGCAGGGCAGCGTGCTGTCGGTGACGTCGTATGCGACGCGCACTTCTCCAATTCTGCGCGGTGTGCTGGTGCTTCGAAACATCATCGGCGCCCCGCCCGTGACGCCCCCGCCGAATGTGCCCGCGCTCGACGAAGGCACGATGGCGGCCAATCTGCCCATGCGCGAGCGGCTCGCCACGCACCGCAACAACGCGGTGTGCGCGAGTTGCCACCGGACGATTGATCCGGTCGGCTTCGCGCTCGAAAATTTCAACGCGGTCGGGCAGTGGCGCGAAACGGAAGTTGAGGATAAGCCAGTCGATTCCTCCGGCGCGCTGCCGGGCGGCAAGGAGTTCCACGGAGTTGATGGACTGGAAAGCGCGCTGTTAAAGCGGCCGGAGCTGTTCACGACCGCGCTGACCGAAAACCTGATGACGTTCGCGCTCGGGCGCGGCATGGAGTACTACGACGCGCCCGCCATCCGAAAAATTGTGAAGGATGCCGAAAAGGACGGCTACCGGTTCTCCTCGATCCTGCTTGGCATTGTAAAAAGCGCGCCGTTCCGCATGCGCCGCGCCGAATCGACCGCAACCGCGAGACGATAAAGAAGGAAGAAGGACTAACGCTGTGTTTCTAACCAAGAAAGCGATTCCCAGAAGAACCCTGCTGCGAGGCGGAGGCGCCGCCGTTGCGCTGCCTCTTTTGGATGCGATGATCCCCGCCGCGACGGCGTGGGCGCAAACACCCGCCAAACCCGTGCGCCGGCTCGGCTACGTGTTTGTTCCGATGGGTTGCGATCACTCCCGCTGGACGCCGCCCGGCGAAGGCAAGTTGGATCAACTCTCGCCGTGTCTGGCCCCGCTGGCGCCGGTGAAGGATCAGGTGACCGTCGTCACCAACACGCGACTGCAGAACGCCTATCCGGGCACACACGACACATCGAACGCGGCGTTTCTGAGCGCGGCCAAATCGAAACACACCGAGAGCTCCGACTATTACCTGGGTATCACGGTCGATCAGATCGCGGCCAAGGAGATGGGCAAGGATACGCAGTTGCCGTCGCTGCAACTGGCGATGGATCTCAATCCCGTGGCCGGCGTTTGCAACAACGGCTACGCGTGCGTCTATCAGAACTGCTTGTCGTGGTCGGGGCCGACGACCCCGCTGCCGTCCGAGGCGCATCCGCGCGTGGTCTTCGAGCGGATGTTCGGCGAAGGCGGCAACGCCGAAGCGCGGCGGGCGGCGTTGCACAATCGCGCCAGCCTGCTCGATTCGTTCACGTCGCAGATCGCGAAGCTGAAACAGCGCGTGGGCGGCCCCGACCGCGCGCGTCTGGATCAGTACACCGATAGCGTCCGGCAAGTCGAGCGCGAGATCGAACGCGCCGAGAAGGCGGTGGCGGATAACAAGACGCCCGATCTGGACCGGCCCGTCGGCGTACCGGCCGCATTCGCCGATCATGCCAAGCTGATGTTCGACCTACAAATACTCGCGCTGCAAGCCGACATCACACGCGTGATCACATTCCAGTTGACGCGCGAACAAAGCAATCGAACGTACCCGGAAATCGGTGTCTCCGATCCGCATCACCCGACCAGCCATCATGGCAACGATCCGGTGAAGGTAGAGAAGATCGCCAAAATCGGAACCTATCACGTCAAACTGTTTTCGGAGTTCCTGCAGCGGCTGAAGGCCACGCCCGATGGAAACGGATCGCTGCTGGACCACACCGTTTATCTGTACGGCAGCGGCATGGGGAATCCAAGTTTGCACGACCACGAGAACTTGCCGATCCTTGTCGCGGGCGGCAAGGCGACCGGGTTCAAGGGCGGCCGGCATATCCGGTTGGCGAAGCCGGTGAGCCTAGCCAATGTTCACGTCACGCTGCTCGATCAGGTCGGCGTGCGTCTCGATTCGTTCGTCGACAGCACGGGCAGAGTCGAAGATCTGTTCCAGCGGGTCGACCTCGCTTAGGAGTTGCGTATGCGCTTGATCATTGGGTTTCTCTTCGCCTTCACCGCATGGGCGTCGCCTCTGGCCGACGCAGCCGAGCGGCGCGATGTGGCGGGCGTGCGCAAACTGCTTGCTTCCGGCGCCGACGTGAACGCCGCGCAGGTCGATGGGACTACGGCGCTACACTGGGCCGCCTATCACGATGACGCCGAGATGGTGGCGCTGCTTGTGAAGGCGGGCCCGACCGTCAACGCGTTCAATCGCTACGGCGTGCCGCCGCTGGCGCAGGCCTGCACCAATCGGAACGCAGAGATCGTCAACCTGCTTCTCCAAGCGGGCGCGGACGCGAACGCCAAGATGAAGGGCGGCGAGACGGTTTTGATGCTGGCCGCGCGATCGGGCAATGTGGAATCGGTCAAGGCGTTGCTTGCCGGCGGCGCGCGCGCCAAGGATCGCGAGCGGCTGGGGCAAACGGCGATCATGTGGGCGGCGGCGGAAGGGCATACCGGTGTCGTGCGCGCGCTGATCGCGGCGGGCGCCGATTTCAACGAAACGCTCGATTCCGGATTCAACGCGTATCTGTTCGCCGTGCGCGGCGGGCATCTCGATACTGTGCGCGCTCTGATCGCCGCTGGCGCCGGCGTGAATGAGTTGATGAAACGCAAGCAGGGCGTGCGGGGCTCGACCGGCGCGGGGCCAACGAGTCCGTTGGCACTGGCGATTCAGAACGGGCATTTTGATCTGGCGATCGCTCTGGTCGAAGCCGGCGCCGATCCCAACGACACACGGACCGGCTACACGCCACTACATACGATTGCCTTCGTACGGCGGCCCGATTCGAGCGATACAAGCGATCCCGCGCCCGCGCAAGGCGCGGGCCGATTGACCAGCCTCGGCTTCGTGCGCGAACTGGTCAAGCGCGGCGCGAAGGTGAATTTCCGGCTGGCCCTAGACGGGCCAGCCAGGCAGCCCAACACTTGGTCCGCCGTGGCCGCGCCGGGTTCGACGCCGTTCCTGATCGCCGCCGACCGCGTCGACGTTCCGCTCATGAAGCTTTTGCTCCAATTGGGCGCCGATCCGCTGCTGCCGAACTTCGACGGCACAACGCCGCTGCTTGCCGCGGCCGGCGTCGGCACCAACGAGCCGGAAGAGGAAGCGGGCGAAGAGCTCGAAGCGCTGGAGGCCGTAAAACTACTCCTCGATCTCGGCGCGGAAATTAACACCGTCGACAGGAACGGCGACACAGCGATGCACGGCGCGGCGTCCAACATCAGTCCGCGCGTCGTCAAACTGCTGGCCGATCGTGGCGCAAATCCTCAGGTTTGGAAGAATCCCAACAAGGCGGGCGGCACGCCGCTGTTTATCGCCGAGGGCTACGCCACCCGTTTGCCAAGGCCCGACGCGGCCACAATCGCGGCGATTACGAAGTTGATGAACGCGGCCGGGATTTCGACCGAGGGCAAGCGCCCGAAGATCATCGACAGTTACGAGAAGCCGTCCGGCTCCGAACGGCAGCCGTAGGCATCAGGCGTTCGACCGTTCGCCCACCGGCATCCGCAGCCAGAACAACGCCGACATCACGTTCAACCCCGCCGCGACAAGGAAGTAGAGCCCCGCGTCTCCGCCGTTCCATCGCGCCAGCAATGGGAAAGCGCTCGCGCTGACGAACCCGCCCAGGTTCCCGATCATGTTCATCGCGCCCGACACCGATCCGGACTTGCCTCCGCCGATGTCGATGCAATACGCCCAACTCGGGCTAATTGTCATCTCTGTTCCGAACGTCGCCAGCGTGAACAACGCCACCGCGGATTCCACCGTCTCCGCGCGGCTCAGCAGCAGTAGCGCCGTCGACGACAGCATGAATCCGCCGAGCGCCGGACCGCGGCGGCTCCATTGTGGATAGCGACGGAAGAGCCAGTCCGTTAAGAATCCCGAGACCCACTGCGCCGTTGCGCCGACCAGTAGAATCACCATCGAGTACCACGACGCGCGGTCGCGATCGATCTTGTATCGCTCCATCAGGTACGGCAGCATCCACGACAAACACAGGAAGAACGTGAAGTTGCTGGCAAAATACTGCGCCATCACCTGCAGCATGGCGCGCGAGGCGAAGATCTTCGACAGCGGGATATCGGTCCGCGCCGTAGGCGGCGCGGGTTTGTCGCGGAACCATGCGAACCAGATCATCGCCCAGACGAGTCCCGGAATGCCAAGTAAAAAGAACGCCCCCCGCCAGCCGCTCGCATCGAGCAGGCCGGACAAGATCGGAAACGACAGCGCCGCGCCCAATCGCGAACCCGAGAAGATGATTCCGTTCGCGCGGCCGTGCAGCGCGGGAGGCAGCCAAGTGTAGAAGGCGCGCGCAGACGCCGGGAACGCGCCTGCTTCGGCAAGGCCAAACAAGAACCGGACCACGACCATCGATGTAAATCCCGACGCCAGACCCGTAAGCGAAGTGAACAGACTCCACGCCGACACGACGATCGTCAATGTCCATCGGGGGCCGAAGCGATCGGCGAACCAGCCGGCCGGAATCTGCCCGAGAGCATAGGCCAGCGCGAACGATCCGAACACCACGCCCATCGCGTCGTTGGACAACGCCAGATCTTTCGCCACCAAGTCCTTCGCGGTCGAGATGGCCGCGCGGTCGAGATATAAGATCCACGAGAGCAGAAACAGAAGAACCAGCAAGACGCCGCGCGCGATCATACCGTCAACAACGCCCGAATATGCCGGTTCGCCGGCGCTTCCGCGTTACCCGGCTCGTGTTTGCCCCAGTTCGCCGACATCGCCACCAATACCAACTTGCGGCTCGGGATCATCACCGCGCAGTTGCCTCCGGCCCCGATGGACATGAACGTATCGCGCGGCGCATCCGGCCATGTGATCGCGCCCGGATGCAGCCGGCCTTTCGCGTTGAACCACCAGTTGCCGCCGTAGATACCCGCGCCGAAATCGGTGAAGTGATCGGAGCCGCCGCCGTAGGTTCCCAGCTTCAGGTAATCGTTCGTCTCGGCCTTGCGCGTATGCGGGATCGAAGCGGGCACTTGCACGCGGCAGTAGCGTTCGAACAGCGACTTCGGCAGTACCTGTTTGCCGTTCCATGTTCCACGATCGAGCCAGAACCGCGCGATGCGCGCGAAGTCGCGCACCGACGCCGAGATCCGCCGGTTCGTTGCGCGAAACGCAAGACCGTCCTCCAAGCCGAGCGTGTTGCCGATGCGCGCGCCGGCCCGCTCCGGCTCTTCGCGAAAGATGCGGTCAAACAGCGTTTTCTGATACAGGTTGACGGCGTAATCGTTGTAGGCCCAGGCTTCGCCGGGCGCGTCCGGCCGCGCATAACCGCTCGTCATGTTCGTTAGCTGGGCGAGCGTCATCGCGCGGTCTTTTGGGGCGAGATCCCAGCCGAACTCCGCGACGCGCGCTTCGAGATTCGGAATCTTCTTCTCGGCGATGGCGAAGAACAGCAGCGTTGTCATCACCGGTTTGGCCGACGACAACACATCGCGGCGTTCGGCCTGATCGCCCCAGGGCAGGACGGTCTTCCCGTTTTTCAAGATGCAGCCGCGGCCGCCGAGATCGGGCGGCGCCGCGGCCATCATCATCGCCAACAGTGCGCGCCGCGTCACTTTCGAACTAGCCGTTGGGGAGAACTGCGCGGCACACGAACGATCTCGCCGCGCACTTCGAGTTCGAGTTTCACGGTCGTCGTGTACCAAGTCAGCGAGCCGATGCCATCGGGCAAATGGGGCGCCACCAGTTCGGGCAGATCGGAGAATTCGACGCCCGGTTCGCGCTTTGGCACCACCTTGAGGATCGCCTTCCGAAACGCCTCGAACTTCGCGGCGTCGATCGCGGTTGGCTTCTTCCCCGGAGCCGGAGTCCGGCACTCCACTTTGCTCGTCATGTTCCCGCTTCTCCCATCTGGGCCCGCTCCAGCAGGCCGTCTTCAAACGAGTAATCGATGTTCTTGCGTTGGTCTTCCGCCTTCCACCATTTATGGGTTTCCTTGAGGCCGGCGGCGAACTCGGTCGGCTTGTACTTCAACACACGTTGGGCTTTGGCGATCATCATCGTGATCGGAGGCAGGTCGAAGTACATTCCGAAATAGAGTTTCGGGCCCATCGGGCTTCCGCCCATTCGCAAGATCAACTCGCGCGGCATGCGGATGATGCGCGCCTTCTTGCCGTGCGCGGCGGCGAACGCCTCGAGCAGGTCCGCCTGGGTGATGGAGCGCGCGTTGGCGACGTTAAACGCATGGCCGACGGCGGCCGGCTCCTCCATCGCGGTGATCGCCGCGGTGACGAAGTCCTTCACGTAGACAAACTGCATGAGCCGCCGCCCATCGCCCGGCAACACCCAGGGCCGTTCGTCGCGCAGCCGGTCCCAGAAAAACTGCTCGCGGTAAAACGGGTTGCCGGGCCCGTAGACGAATGGCGGCCGCAGCGTCACCGCGGGAAATCCGTAACGCTGATGCATACGAAACAGCGCCCGTTCGCTCATCGCCTTGTTGCGAGCGTAGACATCCGGGCAGTCGTCGGGCACCAACCCGTCGCCTTCGTAGTGATTCAAACCGCCGCCGTAGGCCGCGACGCTCGAAACGAAAACATACCGGTTCACGCGCTCGACAAACATGCGCGCGGTCGCTTCGACCTGAGCGGCCGTGGTTCCGCGTTCCCAATCGTAGACGTTGTCGAAGACGACATCGAAGGCGAGGTCGGTGAGGCCCGATTGCATGGACGCCGGATCGTTCCTGTCGGCGACGATCTCGCGCACCTTTGGCCCCAGATCATGTCCCGCGCGGCGGTGCAGAATCGTCACTTCGTGGCCGTTCTTGACAAGGCGCGCCACCAGTTCACGCCCAATAAAAAGCGTGCCGCCGATCACCAGAATCTTTCGCCTCGGAACCACCACGATTTGCTCCTTCCGCAAGGGAAGTCCTTGCTATACTAGCATCCGAATGCCGAACCGAGGCGCCGGACCGGTGGCCGCGCAGGCGTTAACGGCGCTGCTTGTCGACGACGAGCCTCTCGCCCGCGACGAACTGGCCTATCTACTCAGAGATTTTCCCGACGTCGAGATCGCGGCGACGGCGCCGAATGGCCTGGAAGCCATCGCCATGATCGAGTCGATCGAGCCCGACCTTGTCTTTCTCGACGTGCAGATGCCCGGGCTCGATGGACTTGGCGTCATTCGGCGGCTTCGTGAAAAAGGCACCCCGCTTCCTCACTTCATTCTGGCGACGGCGTTCGATCACTACGCCGTCGATGCGTTTCAAGTCGAGACGTTCGATTACATTCTCAAGCCGATCGAAAAAGACCGGCTTGCGGCGACCATCGATCGCGCCCGCCGCGCGATCGCCGCGAAGCCCAAGCCGGCCGAGCCAACCGTCGAGCAGGAAGCCCCGGCCGGGGGCTACAAGACGAAGGTGCTGGTCCGCCGAGACAACCGCAACCTTATCGTCGACGCCAGCGAGATCATCTACGCGACGATCGACGGCGGGCTCATCACGGTCGTCACTCCGTCGATGGAAGGCGAATCGACGTATAAGACGATCGAGGAGATGCAGTCCAACCTCGATCCGGAAATGTTTTGGCGCGTGCATCGTTCGTGGCTCGTCAACATCAACCGGATCAAGGAAGTGATCCCGTGGTTCAAGTCGAGCTTTCAATTACGCATGGACGATAAGCGCGGCACCGAAGTGCCCGTCAGCCGTGTTCAGACGAAGCGGCTGCGTTCGCTGTTCCGGCTTTAGATCGGCAGCCCCGCACGCCAGAGCGAATAGCCAACGGCTTGCCGGCCGTACAGCCACCAGTCTTTCCAGCCCGTCTCCGGCTTGATCGCGCGCGGGGAGCCGAACACGCGCAACCCGCGCGCTTCGAGCATCTTCTTTGTGCGGTAGATGTGATAGCCGTCGCTCACCAGAATGCAAGTCTTCAAATCCATGCGGCGCATGATTTCGGCGACGGCCACGGCGGAATGCACCGTCGTCTCGCCCTCGTCTTCCAGGATGATCGACTCGCCCTGCACGCCTTTGCCGATCAAATAATTCCGGCCCACGGTGCCTTCGGTGAAGACAGGGTCGCCGCCCGCGCCGCCTGTCGTGATTATGTGTTCGGCCAAACCGCGCCGGTAGAGCGCCAGCGCATGATCGAGCCGCGCTTTCAACACCGGCGACGGTTTGCCGCGATATTCGGCCGCACCCATCACGACGATTACATCGGCCTGGCGCGCTTCGTCGCGGGTCGATTGATCGTGTATTTCGCGCGCCAGCACAACCAACCAAATCCCGGAGGCGAACGCCGCCACCGCCGCCAGGCGGCCCCACAGTCCGGACACTCTAGAATGACGCGCTATGCTTAACAGTCTATAGGAATGCTCGGCGCTCACCATCCGTTGATTAAGAGTGTGCGAAAGGCGGTTCAGCGCGGCGGCCGGACCGCCGAAGGCCTCGCCGTCGCCGAAGGCCCGCATTTATTGCGCGAGGCGATCGATTCGGGTGCGCACATTCACGCCGTACTTTCGGTCGAGCCGCTCGATATGCCGCATCACCAAGTCGATGCCGCGACGATGTCGAGCCTCTCTTCGGTCGAGTCCTCGCGCGGCGTTATCGCGCTTGTCGATATTCCGGAATCGCCGCTTGATCCGATGCTCGCGGGAAATCCGTTGCTTGTTCTGCTCGATGGGATTCAAGATCCGGGGAACGCGGGAACAATCCTGCGTAGCGCCGAAGCATTCGGCGCCACGGGCGTCGTCTTCCTCAAAGGTTCGGTGAATCCGTGCAATCCGAAAGTCCTTCGCGCTTCGGCGGGATCGATCTTTCGCATTCCGTTCGCGACGATGGAGTGGAGCGAGTTTCCGGCCGAGCGACTCAATATCTACGCCGCGATGCCGGCCGGCGGCGTGGCGCCGCATCGCGCCAAACTCGACAAGCCCTGCGCGTTTGTTGCCGGCAACGAGGGCAACGGCGTTTCGAGCGCGATCCTTCAAGAGGCCCGCGCGATCACTATTCCGACCGAACGTGTGGAGTCGCTGAACGCGGCGCTCGCCACGTCGATCCTTCTCTACGAGGCGCACCGGCAACGCACATGAGTCTCTTCGACACCGCCATGCCCCGGCCTCTCGCCGAGCGCCTTCGCCCGACGACGCTCGACCAGTACGCCGGCCAGGAACACATTCTTGGCAAAGGCAAGCCGCTGCGGCGCGCCATTGAAAACGATCAGCTTTCGAGCATCATACTTTGGGGGCCGCCCGGTGTCGGCAAGACGACGCTGGCGACAATCATCGCGTCGTCGACCAAGGCCGAATTCATTCCTTTTTCGGCAGTTCTTGCCGGCATCAAGGAGATCAAGGAAGTGATGGCTCGCGCCGAGCAGACACGCCGGCTGGGCCGCCGCACGGTGCTGTTCATCGACGAAATTCATCGGTTCAACAAGGCGCAACAGGACGCCTTTCTGCCGTATGTCGAGAAGGGCGATGTCATCCTGATTGGCGCGACGACGGAGAATCCGTCGTTTGAAGTCAACTCGGCGCTGTTGTCGCGATCGCGGGTCTATCAACTGCGGGCGCTCGAGCCGCCGCAGTTGGTTACGCTTCTGCAAAAGGGGCTCGCCGAGTTAAAGAAATCGTGTCCGGATGATCTGCTCGAACAGATCGCGATCTTTTCAAACGGCGACGCCCGTTCGGCGTACAACCTGCTTGAACTCGCCGCGGCGGCGGCCGAGGGCGACGAAATCACGCAGGCCTCGCTGGAAGACATTCTGTCGCGCAAGGCGTTGCTCTACGACAAAAGCGGGGAGGAACATTACAACATCATTTCGGCGCTGCACAAGTCGGTGCGCGCTTCCGACGCCGACGGTGCATTGTACTGGCTGGCGCGCATGCTCGAAGCGGGCGAGGACCGCATGTACATTGCGCGCCGGCTGGTTCGCATGGCGGTCGAGGACATCGGCATGGCCGATCCACGCGCGGTTGAGCAAGCCATCGCGTGTCAACAAACCGTGCACTTTCTCGGTATCCCGGAAGGCGATCAGGCGCTGGCGCAGTGCGCGTTGTACCTGAGCCTGGCGCCCAAGTCCGATGCCGCCTACAAAGCGTTGAAAGCGGCCATGTCGGCGGTGCAGTCGCAAACCGCCGCGCCCGTTCCGATGCACCTTCGCAATTCACCCACTCGCCATATGAAGCAGTGGGGGTATGGGGAAGGATACCGGCACGCGCACGAGTTTGGCGGCGCCGTCAGCGGCATGGAGTGCCTGCCCGAAGCGCTTGCGGGATCGGAGTTTTATTCGCCGACCGATCGGGGCGTCGAGCCCCGGATCGCCGAGCGGTTGGCGGCAATCCGGGAATCGAAGAAGAACTTCTACAAAAAACCTACTTCCGGGCAGTGACGGTGATCTCGATGCGCGCCTTACCGACCAGTTTGGCGACGCCGACCGTTGTGCGAGTCGGCCGCGGCTCGGGCACAGTTTTGACGTAAACCTCGTTCATGCGCTGGAACGTATCCATGTCGGTGAGGAACACTTGCACCATCACGAGATCCTGCATCGAGTGCCCGGCCGACTTCAAAATTTCGTCGATGTTGTCGAAGCACTGCTTTACCTCGTCCTCGAACTTCTCGGGGTATGAACCGTCTTTCTTAGCGCCAACCTGTCCGGAGACATATAGTGTCCCACCCGAAAGAATGGCGGCCGAGAACGGGCGGCCCTTGGCGAAGTCCTTCGGCGCAAACGGTTTCTTTTCAGCGTTTAGGAAGCCGACGGTCAGAAGCATGGTGGCGGTTAGTAGGAGAGTTTTCATACGGCCAAGTATCCCACGGACGGCGCCGATGCGGTACCCTCATTGGCGTGGAGTACCTTTTGGCGGAGTGGCCCCGTACCACGACTCGGCCATCTGGTACCATCTTCAAATGAGACGCTTGTCCTATTGTTGCGGCTCGGTCGGAAACGCAATCTAGTGTAGTGCGTCAAACGGATTGGGCATTATTCAAAGCCTTGCGGGCGCGCTTGACCTTTTCCAGGATGTCGTTGGCCTTGGCGGTCCAGATGAACGGCTTGGGGCTTTCGTTGTGTCGATCGAT
>VFZW01000173.1 GCA_016871055.1 Acidobacteriota bacterium | reverse complement strand
TTCAAGGTCACGGTGCCGAATGACTGACAACGGGGCAGCGAAAGCCGGAATCTGGAGCGGCTTCAGCCGCGTCCTGCGACTTTCAGTCGCCCATCGACCCCACCGCCTTCAGGCGGTGGTTGTTCAGAGACTTTCCGGCATCGGCACGGCGCGATGCAGCAGGTGCAAGTAGTTGCCTTCGGGATCGGTGAAGAATACGACGCGGTTGCCTTTGCTCTCCATCGGCTCGGAAACAAAATTGACGTCTTTCGTTTTTAGCGTTTCGTAGGCCGCGTCAAAATCGGCGACGGTAAGCGCCAGGTGCCGGATACCCTGCGTGCGCAGTTGTTGTTCGCCGCGCGGAAACTCGGCGGCGAAGATTTCGATCATCGTTCCGTTTTTCGCGCGCACAAATGTCGCGCCGGGCGAGCGGTAGTTGATGACGAAGCCGAGGGTGTCGACGTACCAGTTTGCAAGCGCCGCGACGTCGTTGGCGACGATCGCCGTATGTTCAATGCCAACAATCATCTCTTCACGATAGCGCGCTCGATGGACGCGGCCAAGATTCGATGCGCATACGCGTCGAGGTGGAAGCCATCGAGATCAGAGGATCGCACTACCGAACCGGCGTCCAGAAACGCGACGCCAAACGGCGTGGCCGAGTGTTTGTACATGCGGTCGTTGGCGCCGAGCATCAGGATCACGGTGTCGAGCGGCTTGTGCGTTTCTAGCCGCTAACCGCGGGGCAATTCGCGGTCCACTGTTTGGGAAACCGGACCCGGATCGCACGCGGGGCGGCGGCAGGGGTTTCTGGTAGGCAATACGGCAGCGCACGTTTGCCGTTGCGGTTCTCGATGTGCGGATCGTCGAACACGGTGGTGCGCCCGCACAGACCATCTTCAATCACATGAGCGGTGTCGCCGAGCGCGGCCTGCAAAAGACCCGGCCATCGAACCGAGCGCGGGTAACGTTCTCCCGTGCCCGGTGTGAATCCCCACGTATTCGAATCGCCGAAACAGAGCATCGATCGCACTCCTCTATTTTCCACGGAGGCGGAACGTCAGGCCCGCCGTGAACGTGACCGGATAACCCGGCGTGGCGTGAATGCCGGTTAACGCCGCGCCGCCGGCGAATGGCCGCGACTCAACCAGGTTCTGTGTTTCGAAGTAGCGCCGGTTCGCGAAGTTGTCGATCGAAAAATTGAAATCGACGTTGCGATTCACGCGGCGAACCAGGCTCATGTCGAAGACCGTGTGGCCCGCGGCGCGGATTGTCGGATCACCGCCGTCAAGAATGTAGGAGTTGATTGCCCGCACGCGCGCCGAGCCAGTCCAACCCTTCCACGCCGACACCGTCAGCCCGCCGTTCGCCGTGAAGTGCGGCGCGCGGTCGACGTACACTCGCGGCGCGGTGTCGCGATAAAACGCGTTGAACACCTTCGTCATGCCGCCGCTCACGCTCACATGCCGCGTGATTTGCACCGATGCCTTGCTCTCGAAACCATAGGCGCGACTGGGGCCGAAGAACTCCAGCGTGCCGTCGTCGGCGATGTAGACCTGTTCGTTGGAGCGGTCGATCCAAAACGCGTCGGCCGCGAGCGACACGCGGCCGAGATTGCTCGACACCCCCGTTTCATAGAAATCCGTCGTCGCGATTTTCGTGCCGAGCCTGTTTGTCAGAATTGCGCGTGCGTCGATCGACGAGATGCCACGTCCGTAGTTGGCATGCAATGTGATCGGCACGCGGCGCGTGGGGGTGTATGCCAGGCTGAACTTCGGCTGCGGCCGTGTCGCCATTTCGGCGACACGCGCGTCGTCGACCAAGCGATCGCGCACATCGAAGCGAAATGTGTCGAACCGCAGGCCCGCGCTGGCGAGTAACCGTCCGCGCAGAAAGCTGAAGTTCTCCCGCGCATATCCGGCGGTATTGATGACATTCGCGTTGGCCGCGGTCGTGATGCCTTGCGGATCGCGTCCGATGCGCGGATACAATCAGACGTTGATTTGATTGGCGTGAAAGTTCGCGCCGGCGGTGAAGTAGGAGTACGAGCCCGCGAGTTTGTGCGGTTTTAGATATTGCGCGTTCGCGCCCTGCACTAAGTGCGAGTCGTGTTGTTGGATCGCGTCGCCGCGCTCCGGATCGTTCAGGAAGAATGTGAAGTTCGAGTAGAGATCGAACAGCGAGCGCGTCGCGAAGCCGTCGATTTTCCAGACCGCGCCATCTTTGTTCTCCTGGCGGAAGTAGCCGGCGGCGGTCGCCGCGCGCATGTTGCCGCCTTCGCACGGATCGATAGATCCGAAGCGATCCAGCGAACCGGCGTTGACCAGATCGAGCGGAATCTGGCCCGACGAGTTGAATCCATTCAGGCCGCCGTTGAAACGAAAGCCCACGCTACGCAAGCCGCTCATGCGGCGCGTGAGGTTCATGGTCAAGTTGTCGCGGCGATAATCGAGAGGTTTCACAAACGGCCCGTCGGAATGCGAACCCTCGTAAGCAAAAACCGAATCCACGTTTTTCCAATCCGGGCTAAACCCAAAGAACCCGCGCTGTGTATTGAACGACCCGCCTTGCATGCGCACGGTGAACTGATCCTGCAATGCCTCGCGTTGGCGGATATGCACTACGCCGAGGCCCGAGAAATCGCCGTACTCCGCGCTGAACGGGCCGTTGATCAGGTTCGCTTCCTGAATCAACTCCGGCGACATGCTCTTCAGCGAGCCGAGATAACCCTGCCCGTGCCCTTGTGTGGTCTGATTCTGTTGCACGTTGTCGACCAGGATTTTCATGCCACCGCCAACGCCGCCGTGATCCAAATTAAAGCCAAAGCGCCGGACCTCGATCGACTTGCCGCCGCCCTCGTGTTGGCCCGCGTTGATGCCGCCATTGAGTTGATGGAAGATCTGATCGTCGCGGGAAAACAGCGTCTCCTCGAACACTTTCTTGTTCAGGTTGTCGATCGCCGGTTCGACCGTTGTTGCCGTAATCGTGATCGATGTGTGTTGTTTCGGCAGTTCTTGCGCGCCGAGAACTAAAGCGCCGGTGAGGAGGGTGGTCAATCGCATTCAAACCATCATACGAAGGTATCGCGCAATCGGATTTACCGAAGGAGACGAATCCTGCAATACAATGACGAAATCATGCGATGGACGAACTTTCTCCTTTCCGCCGTGCTGGCCGCCGGCGAATGGCCGCAGTTCCGAGGCATCAACTCGGCGGGTGTCTCCGACGAAAAGGACCTGCCAACCGAGTTTGGCCCGGCTAAGAATTTAGTCTGGAAGACGCCGCTGCCGCCGGGGCATTCGTCACCGGTGTTCAGCAAATCGCAGATATTCCTGACGGCCTATACGCCCGAGAACATCTTTGTCGTCGCGCTTGACCGCAAGAGCGGCAAGGAGAATTGGCGGCGCGAAGTGCCGCGGCCGACGAAGGCCGAACATCACAAGGCGAACTCCGCGGCCAGCCCTTCGTGCACGACCGACGGCGAAAACGTCTATGCGCTTTTCAGCGATTACGGCGCCATTTCATTCGACGCGAAGGGCGCCGAACGCTGGCGCCTTCCGATGCCGAAAATCAACAACCCGTTCGGGCTGGGCACGTCGCCGGTACTTTCGGGCAGGATGCTGTTGATCAACATCGACGCCGAGAGCGGATCGTTTTTTGTCGCGTTGGATAAGGACACCGGGAAGCAAATCTGGCGCCGCGACCGCTCCGATTTCACGCGCGGCTTTTCGACGCCCGTGTTGTGGAAGCCGGCCAACGAACCCGAGCAGGTCATCATCGCCGGTTCCTACGCGCTGACCGCGTACTCGGTCGCCACCGGCGAACCGATCTGGTGGGTTAATAAACTCACGTGGCAACTCAAGCCTACGCCGGTCATCGACAAGGATACGATCTATGTCCTGGGTTGGGCCGGCGGCTCCGACGAAGGCGCGCAGGAAAACGTGCCCGACTTTGCCGACATTCTGAAGGTCCGCGACTCCGACAAAGACGGCAAGCTCACGAAAGCCGAAGTTGCCGACGCCCGCTTGACGAAGGACTGGTCCGCGCTCGACCTCGATCGGACGGGCTTCGTCGAGGAACGCGATTGGAAGATGTACCAACGCCGCAAGGCCGTTGTCAACGCCGTCAACGCGTTCAAACTCGGCGGGCGGGGCGATATGACCGACAGCGCCGTGAAATGGCGTTACTACAAGTCGCTGCCCAATGTTCCTTCGCCGCTGCTCTACGATGGCGTGATCTACCTCATGAAGGAGGGCGGCATTCTCACGGCGCTCAACGCAGCCGACGGCAAGGTGTTAAAGCAGGGCCGCCTCACCGGGGCGCTGGGCGATTACTTCTCGTCGCCGGTCGCCGCCGACGGACGCTTGTACGTCGTCTCGCACGAAGGCAAGGTTGTGGTGTTGAAGCCGGGCGCCGAGTGGGAGATCCTCTCCGTCAATCCGCTCAACGAAAGTGTCAACGCCACTCCCGCGTTCGTCGATGGCCGCGTCTTCATCCGCACTCACGAAAATCTCTACTGTTTCGCCAAGCAGAACTAATGCGCACCCTTTCTCTCCTTTTCACCACTGTCGCCATCGCGGCCGACTGGCCGCAGTACCGAGGCGTCAACGCCATCGGCGTCACCAACGACAAGAATCTGCCGGTTGAAATGGGCCCGCAGAAGAACGTGATCTGGAAAGCGGCGGCGCCTTCGGGGCACGGTTCGCCGATTCTTGTCGGCCCGCGCATTTTCCTTTCGGCCATCGAGAACGAGAAGCTCTACACGATCGCGCTCGACCGCAAGACCGGGAAAGAGTTGTGGCGGCAGGAGTCTCCGCGTCCACGCAAGGAGGTCATGCAGAAAACGAACAGCGCGGCGTCGACAACGCCGGCGAGCGACGGCAAGATTGTCGTCAACTTCTTCGGCGACTTCGGCATGCTTGCCTACACCGTCGAAGGCAAACCGCTGTGGCAACTGCCGATGGGGCCGTTCAACAATATCAACGGCCACGGCTCTTCGCCGATTCTCGTCGACGATCTTGCGATCATCGTTTGCGATCAGGATACAGACTCCCATTACATCGCCGTCGACAAGAAGACCGGCAAAGTGCGTTACAAAGTCGAACGTCCGGAGACCACGCGCGGCTACGTCACGCCATCGGTTTGGCGGCCGAAGAACGGACCGGCCGAGTTGATCGTGCCCGGCGCGTATGTGAGCTCGTCCTATGAAGTGGCGACCGGCAAGAAGCTGTGGTGGGCCGGCGGGATGGCCTGGCAGTTGAAGGGCGCGCCGATTGTCGTCGGCGACATGCTCTATTTGAACTCGTGGGAGACCGGCGGCGATACGGAGACTCCGCCCGCGGTCGCGGACTGGGCCGAAGTGATCGCCAAGAACGACGCCAACAAAGACGGCGCGCTGCAACATCCCGAAGCGATCGCTCTAGGCATGAAGAGTGAACGCAGCTTTTTCGAAAACGATCTCAATCACGACGGCAAGATTGTCGAAGCGGAATGGAACTTCGTCAAGCTGCACCGCCAGGCGCAGAACTCGGTCATGGGCATTCAACTTGGCGGCCGCGGCGACATTACCAATTCGCATGTTAAATGGCGCTATCGCAAGAGCCTTCCTAACTGCGCCGCGCCGCTGCACTACAACGGCGTGCTGTGGATGGTGAAGGATGGCGGTGTTCTGACGACGCTCGATCCGAAGACCGGCGACGTATTGAAACAGGGCCGCATCACCGGCGCGTTGGAACAGTATTGGGCTTCGCCCGTGGCCGCCGACGGCAAGGTCTACATGGTCTCGCAAGCCGGCAAGCTCTCCGTGATGAAAGCGCAAGGGGAGTGGGAAATATTGAAGGTGAATGAACTGGACGACGACGTTTTCGCCACGCCCGCAATCGGCGACAATCGTCTCTATGTCAGAACCCGCTCCGCGATTTACGCCTTTGGGCTTTAGGCGCAAGCCGCTCGATGTAAGCCTCTCCGATATCCGTGCCTTTCAGGAGGCGATGCTGACGCGCCGCAGCGTGCGTGAGTATTCGAAAGACCCCGTGCCGGTCGAATTGATCGAGCGTTCGGTGGCGATCGCCGCGTCGGCGCCTTCCGGCGCCAATCAACAACCGTGGCGCTTCGTCGCCGTGCAAGACCCGGCCGTCAAGCGCGAAATCCGCATCGCGGCCGAAGCCGAGGAGAAGGAGAACTACGAGCGCCGGTTTCCAGAAGAGTGGTTGAAAGTTCTCGAGCCTTTCGGCACCGACTGGCGCAAGCCGTTTCTGGAAGACGCGCCGTGGTTGATCGTTGTGTTCCGTGTCGATTACGGCATCGACGAAGACGAGCAGAAGTTCAAGCACTACTACGTGAATGAATCGGTGGGCATTGCCACGGGCTTTCTGCTCGCGGCGCTTCACGTCGCGGGTTTGGTCACGCTTACACACACGCCGAGTCCCATGGGATTCCTCGGACGCATCCTCAACCGCCCGGCTAACGAGCGGCCATTCCTGCTCATTCCAGTCGGTTATCCGGCGGCCGACGCAGCCGTTCCGGACATCGAAAAACGGACGCTCGAAAAAAATCTTATCTTTGTGTGATCACTTTCTCCGAGCGAATCCGCATGGGAATTGGCGGCATCGCGCCGCGAGGAGTTGGTGATGAACCCCGGCCGTTGGAAGACGCTCGAAGATTTGTTCCACCAATCGTGTGACCGCCCGGCTGAAGAGCGCGAAACGTGGGCGAAGGCCGCTTGCGGCAACGATGCCGAATTGTGGGCCGAACTGCGGAACATGCTGGCCGCGGACGCTCTCACCAAAGACCCCGCTGACGAGGCGGTACGTATCACCGCGTCCGCGTGGATCGCCCCGCGGCAAGAGGAAATCTCCCGCGCGGGCCCCTGGCGAATCTTGCGGCCTTTGGGCGCAGGCGGAATGGGCGCCGTCTATCTCGCTTCGCGCGACGACGGCCACTTCGAACAACTTGCCGCGATCAAGGTGTTGCTCGCCGATTTTGTGATTCTCGGCGCGGCAGCGCGCTTCCGCGCCGAGCGCCAAATGCTCGCGGGCCTGGAACATCCCAACATCGCGCGCCTGATCGATGGCGGCGAAACCGCCGATGGCCAGCTTTATCTGGCGATGGAGTATGTCGACGGCGCGCCGCTCCGCGATTTCGCGCGCAACCTGCCGGACGCCGAGCGCTGTCGCATCTTTTTGAAGGTCTGCGATGCCGTCGCCTGCGCGCATCGAAATCTGATCGTTCATCGCGACATCAAGCCCGCCAACATTCTCATCACAGCCGGCGGCGTTCCGAAGTTGCTCGACTTCGGCATCGCGAAATTCATCACGCACGATGTGTTGGGTCAGACGCTCAACACGGGTTTCTTCACGCCCGAATACGCCAGCCCGGAGCAAGTGGCCGGCGTTCCCGTTACAACCGGCGCCGACGTCTACTCGCTTGGCGCGGTGTTGTTCGAACTGCTGACCGACCGGCGCGCCAGAAGCTTTCCAAACGCCGCGCTTGCACAGATGGTCGAAGCGATTCGCAACGATCCGCCGCCGAAAGCGGGCATCGATTCCGACATCGACAACATCCTGCAAAAGGCGATGGCGGTCGATCCGGCTCGCCGTTACGGATCGGCCGAGCAACTCGCCGCCGATATCGAACGATACCTCGATGGCAGGCCCGTGCTCGCGCGCGGCGATTCGGTCGCTTACATCACCCGCAAATTTGTTTCGCGCCACAAGGTTGCACTCGCCGCCGGCGTCGCGTTTGTGTCCGCGATCGCAGCGAGCGCGGTCTACTCGTCGGAACAGGCTCGCCGCGTCGAACAACAGCGCCAACTCGCCGCTTCCGAAGCGCAGCGTGCGACCATCGCAGCGGCCGAAGCCGCGCATCACCGGGAATCGGCCTTGCAGCAAGCCGCGGAGGCTCGCCGCGAGCGCGATCTTTCGCAACAACGCCTCGATCAACTCCGCAAACTTACCGAACAGTTTCTCTTCGAGTTTCACGACTCCATCCAAACCCTTCCCGGCGCGACGAAGGCCCGCCAACTTGTTGTGACGACCGCGCGGGAGCACTTGCAGCGGATGGAGCGCGAAGCCAAGGACGACCCGCGCATTGTGGCGGATTTGGCGCGCGCCTATCAGAAGGTCGCCGATGTCGAAGGCAACCCCGCGATGGAGCACCTGGGCGACATCCCTGGCGCGATCGTGAGCTACCGAAAAGCCATCGCCTTGTGGCGCCGTCTGCCGGATCACGATGCCGAATGGCGACGGCAACTGATGCATATGCAGTCCAGCCTGGCGATCGCAATGACGGACACGGGGAAAGCCGCCAGCGCCGAAGACATCGCTACCGAGGCGCTCTCGAATTTTCGGGAAAAAACCGATCGCGATCAAAAACTTCGCCGCACCGCGGCCAACACGCATCTCGACCGCGCCTTGATTCGTTCCGGCCTCGGGAAATTCGAACTCGCTCTATCCGATACCGAAGCCGCAGTTCGGCTGTTGGAAGGCGACTCGCAGGTTTTCGACCGCCAACGCGCGCTCTATCGCCAGTCGTCCGCTCTCACGCGCCTTCGCCGTTTCGAGGAAGCCTACGCCACGGCCCTGCGGGCGATCGAACTTGCCAAGCAACTGGTCGAATCCGACCGGCTCGATGTGCGATCCAAAGTTCGCCTCATGCAGGCCGAGATCAGCGCCGGCACGCCGCATACCATCCGGACTAATCCGAAGCGAGATCTTCGTCTGGCACTCGATCATTACCAGCGCGCGCTGCCCATCGCCGAGGCCGTTGCGGCCGCGGACGTCAACAATGTTCGCGCCACTCGAGATGTCGGAGGCCTGTTGACGCGCATCGGCGATGTCTATTACGGCCTCGCCGATCACTCCCAGGCGATTGTGGTTTTCCGGCGGGCGAGCGTTATTGCGGAAACGTTGCTTAAGTCTGATCCGGACAACATCGATTACCTTGAAGCCGCCGCGCTTTCCCTCGACCGCATGGCCGCGTCGATGAACTCGCTGAAGCGCTATGCCGATGCGCTACCGAACGCGAAACGCTCCATCGAGCTCTATCGCCGAATCGGTACGTTGTCTCCGCGAAAGCTGCAGGTCGAATCGCTTCCGTCGGTCCACATCCGGCTTGGAGATTGCTACGAAGGATTGGGCGACCGCGCCGCCGCGCGCGGCGAGTGCGCGAAGTCGCTCGAAGCCGCCGCATCCGCCGAGAAGGTCCACGGCCGCCCGCTCACCGAACTGCGCGCCTTTGTGAATCGCCGTCTCGCCGCGCTTCGCGTTGACGCAAAATAGAGGGAATGCGCTTTTTCCTGTTCTGTGCTCTTGCGCTCGCCGCCACGGCGCAGCCGCGTCACGGCGTGAGACCGTCGCGGATGGTGATCAAGAACGCCACCGTCGTCGAAGGCAACGGTACGCCCGCGCAGAGCCCAGTCGACATCGTTGTCGAAAATGGTCTTATCGCCGGAGTCGGCCGGGTTCAGCCGCAGGCCAGCGACGTTGTCCTGGACGCGAAAGGGAAGTACGTTATCCCGGGCATGGTCAACATGCATGGCCATCTCCACGACGAACGCGGCGGCGCGCCGATGGATTTCAACTACGTGATGCGTTTGTGGCTCGCCTGTGGCATCACCACCGTGCGCGATGTCGGCAGTCCGTTGACGAAGACCCTGCAAACCCGAGAGAAGTCCGCCAAGGGGGAGATCGCCGCGCCGCGGTTGTTCGTTTATCCGATGCTCGGACGCGTTCGCGACGCCGCCGCGGCTCGCCGCCGCGTGCGCGAAGTGAAGGCCGCCGGCGCCGATGGCCTGAAGATCGTCGGCGCGTGGCGCGACACTCTGGCCGCTACCGCCGAAGAGGCGCGCGCTCTCGATCTGCCAATCGCCATTCACATCGGCGTCGAAGAGGCAAACGCAAACCACGCGATCGCCGCCGGAGTGCGCACGATCGAACATTGGTACGGAATTCCTGACGCGGCCCTAAAAGAAGGCGTGCAGAATTTTCCTTCGAACTACAACTACATGAATGAGGCCGATCGTTTTCGCTTCGCCGGCCGGCTCTGGCGCGAGGCCGATCCGAAGTTGCTTGCGGGCGTGCTTGACCGTATGGTCGCGGCCAAGGTCGCCTGGAATCCAACGCTCGATATTTACGAAGCCAGCCGCGACTTGCAGCGCGCGCAGACACAACCGCAGTTCAAGGACTACCTCCATCCGGTCCTTGAAGATTTCTTCCGTCCCAACTTGGAGAATCACGGTTCTTATTTCGTCAACTGGTCTTCGACCGATGAGACGTTTTGGAAAGAAAACTATCGACACTGGTTCCGCGCGGTGCGCGACTTCGCCTCGCGAGGCGGGCTTGTGACCATGG
Organism: Acidobacteriota bacterium; assembly: GCA_016871055.1. Lineage (GTDB taxonomy): Bacteria > Acidobacteriota > Terriglobia > Bryobacterales > Bryobacteraceae. Next base: position 2,797 of record VFZW01000173.1, on the reverse strand, counting down.
GGGACGACGCCGGTTACATCTATCAGATGTACGGCTACGGCTTCATCCGCAATCTGGAGTTGCATCAGGAAGCCGGGTTTCATTCGATCAAGATCATTGAGCAAGCCACGCTGAACGGCGCTCGCGCACTGGGCCAGGAATCGAAGTTCGGCCGTGTCCGCGCCGGCTGGTCCGCCGACCTCGTTGTTGTCAACGGCAATCCGCTCGAAGACTTCAAGACGCTTTATCCCGGCCGCGGAATCGAGTGGACCATCAAAGCGGGCATACCTTATTCGAATACCGAACTGATGCGCGAAGTGAAGGCGATCGTCGACAACGCGCGCGAGAAAAAATGATTTCCTTCGAACACGTACAACGCACTCGCCTCGTCTTCGGCCCCGGCGCGATCAATAAGATCGGAACGCTGGCGCGCGAACTTGGTTTTCGCCGCACACTCATCGTCGCCGATGACGGTATGGAAGCCGCCGGACACACTGCCACTGTGCTCTCCGCGCTTGCGGGCGAAGGAATCGAATCGTCACCCTGGTCGAGTTTCAGCGCCAATCCCGATTCGAACATGGTCGAACACGGCCGCGACTTCGCCTCAAAACTCGACGTTGATTCCGTCATCGGTCTTGGCGGCGGCAGTTCGATGGACTGCGCCAAGGCCATCAACATCGTTCTCACCAATGGCGGCGCGATCAAGGACTACTGGGGCCACAACAAAGTAGCGCGCCCGATGTTGCCGATGATCGGCGTGCCCGCGACAACGGGAACCGGAAGCGAAGGGCAAAGTTACGCGCTCATCTCCGACGCCGAAACGCACACCAAGATGGCTATCGGCGATGACAAGGCCGCCTTCGCGGTTGCCATCCTCGATCCCGAAGTGGCGCGCACGCAACCGCTCCCGGTTCGAGCCATGGCTGGTTACGACGCCATTTCACACGCTGTTGAAACGCTCGTCACGACGAAGCGCAACGGCATGTCCGACGCCTTCAGCCGCGAAGCGTGGCGCCGCATGAATGCGAGCTTCGAAGCGATCATGATAGCGCCGGACGACATCGATGCCATCGCCGAAATGCAGCTTGGCGCATGGTTCGCCGGCTGCGCCATCGAAGCGTCGATGCTGGGCGCAAGCCACGCACTGGCTAATCCGCTCACCGCGTTCTACGGCGTGCCGCATGGACAGGCGATCGCCGTCATGCTTCCACACGTCGTCGCCTGGAACGCGCAGCGCGAGTACGCCGAATTTTCCGCCGATCTTCCCGCACGCCTGCGGGAACTCGCACATGCGGCGCAATTGCAGTCCAGCCTCTCTCAACTCGGCGTCGCGCGCGAACGTCTCTCTGCAATGGCGGACGCCGCTGCGCAACAATGGACAGGGCGGTTCAACCCGCGTCCCTTTGGCGCCGAAGCGGCCCTGGAGTTGTATCAATGCGCTTACTGATCTCATTCCTCTTTGCACTCGCGTTGCTCGCCGACTGGCCGCAGTTTCGCGGGAATCCATCGCTTACCGGCGTAGCGACCGCAGGCCTGCCGCCGGACAATTTGAAACTGCTCTGGACGTGGGAAGGCGGCGAGTCGTTTGAGTCGTCGCCCGTGATCGTGGCCGGCGTCGTCTATATCGGCGCGGGCAACGGCGATGTCGTCGCCATCGATCTGGCCACGGGCAAGACGAAGTGGAAGTACAAGACCAACGTTGAGATCGGCGAGTCGACGCCCGCGGTCGGCGGCGGCATGGTGTATATCGGCGATCTGCGCGGTACGCTGCATGGCATCAACGCCGCGGACGGCAAAGGCGTGTGGACCTTCAAAACCGGCACGGAGATCAAGTCGTCGCCCGTCGTTGCCGGCGATCGTGTCCTCGTCGGTTCGTACGATCAAAGCCTGTACGCCGTTCACGCCAAGACCGGCAAGATGCTCTGGAAATTCGAATCCACCGGCCCGATTCACGCGACGCCGGCGATCTCCAACGGCGTCGCCTACATCACCGGTTGCGACGAGCATTTTCGCGCCGTTCGCATCACCGACGGCAAGGAGATGTTCGAAGTATCGAGCGGCGCCTATACCGGCGCGTCACCGTTGCTCATCGGCAACATGGCCTACTTCGGAACGTTCGGCAATGAAGTGTTCGGCGTCGACATGGCCGCCAAGAAAATCGTCTGGCGCTACGAGCATCCCGTGCGCAAATTCCCGTTCTACTCAAGCGCTACGATTGCCGCCGGGAAGATCATCCTCGGCGGGCGCGACAAGATGGTGCACGCACTCGACGCCAAGACAGGCAAGCAGGCGTGGACTTTCACCACGCGCAGCCGCGTTGAGTCTTCGCCCGCCGCCGCCGGCAACAAGATCTACATCGGTTCCAATGACGGCCGGTTCTATGTCCTCGACGCCCCGACGGGCAAGAAGCTGTGGGAGTACGAAGCCGGCTCGGCCATCTCGGCTTCGCCCGCGATCAGCGAAGGCAAGGTGGTTGTCGCTTCGCAGGACGGCCGTGTCTACTGTTTTGGGGCTTAGTCAATCGCACTCACAACAACTCAATCGACACCCGCCGCCCCACCATCGCCGCCGCGCGCTGCAGGCTGCCAAGCGTAATATCGTTCTTCGGGTCCAAGATCCGGTCCACCTGCGTCCGGCTCGTCTTAAGCAGTTTCGCCATCCGGTTCTTCGAAATCTTCCGCGACTTCATCGCCTCGGCGAGTTGCCAGGCCAAGACCTCTTTCACCGCCTGCGCCTGCGCCTCCTCGAAAATACCCTCTTCCTTTAGGAAATCTTCAATGCTTGAACCCATGTGTTTCTTGCTCACCGTTCTAACTCC
>VFZW01000172.1 GCA_016871055.1 Acidobacteriota bacterium | reverse complement strand
TGCAACGTCCGCGCCGCGTTTGGCAAAGCCGGTTGCGGACCGAAATGCGAATTCAGCAGGCGCCGCGAAGAGATGTACCGCTTGGCTGACCATGGGAACGAGGGCAATCCTGTATTCGGGCCATACGGGGTCCGCGCTCGTGAAGCGCTGCAAGAGGTCTTGTCAGCCGACGACGCGGAGCGGGTGACGTCCAAAGCAGCTCTTTCAAACATCCCCAAGCCCCTGAATCCAGGCCGATCATACCTCAATATGAGATTTCCGAGAACCACAGTATCGCAGTCGACCTATGAGTCGGACTGGTTGGCGTTTATGCTGGCCTCGAATGCGCGGCTGCTGGGCGGGGGCGGGGAGGAGGAAGAGTTCGAGTTTCCCATGCTGCCGCAGCAACTTCCCGCGGCGTTGACGCAGGTCACGGCTCCCGCGCCGGAAGAAGCGGTTCCGGAACCGGGGACGGCGCTGTCGATTGTCGCCGGCGGCGTACTGCTTGTGCTCTGGCGGCGGCAGAGCTAGAAAACATTTCCATAGCGAAATGTTTTGCAGTTTCCAGCAGCATCGGCGATACTATTTGCTGAGTAGTGTGTTCTAGAAGTTTTCGCCGTAAACATGCAGCCTGAAGTAAGTGTTCTGATTCCGACACTCGACTTTCCCGACGTGGCCGGCGTTGTGAAGCGTTTATGCTCCCAGACAGCCAAGACTGAGAGTTTCGAGGTCATCGTCTCCGATTGCGATCGGGCCGAATGGGAAGAGCCGCTCGCGCCTTTGGGAAGGGAAATCGATCTGCATTACCTTCGGGTACGGCGACATCAACTCGCGCGGACAAAGGCCTTGAACGCGGCGCTCGAAAAAGCCCGCGGTGAACTAATCCTATTTCTTTCGGGCGACTTTACTCCGGGCCCGAACTTCGTCGACTTGCACCTGGAGTTTCACAGGAAGCGGCCAAGCCCCGAATGTGTTGCGATTGGGCCGAGCAAGTTCGTTCAGGAGCAGGGCGACGAACGATTTGTGCAGTGGCTGGAAGCGGACGGAAGGATCTTCGGTATGAACGGAACCGACGGGGACGCCGGTGGTTTCTTTTATGTGGGCAACTCGTCGTTGAAGCGCGAACTGATCGACCGCGCCGGCATGTTTGATACCGACTTTCCTTACGAAGCGTTCGACGACTACGAGTATGGCCAGCGATTGCGTGCGGCGGGTATGAAGAGCTTCTATCTGCCGGAGGCGCTGGTCTGGCACGAGCACGATCACGCGCCGACGCTGGCGGATCGCTCGCGTTCCATGATGCGCGCCGGGGAGAGCGTGGCGATTTTCGAACGCAAACATCCCGGGCCGCACGACTGGAGCGCATCCTGCGCGCGGCATCCGCTGCGGCTTGAAGCGGATGCGGCGTATTGGGGACTCCGATACTTGTTCCGGCGATCGCCCGAGGACCTGGGCGGCTACTACGGCAGCCGATTGGACGCGGCGTTCGTGCGGGGCTGGCGGAAAGGCCGACAATGCCTCACCTAAGGCGGCGAGAGCCGGAGACGGCTGAAGCGGAGTTGAACCGGCGTCTGGCCGGTGTGGCCCGGCAGAATGTCATTCTGTCGGAGCGGCTGGCGCGTGTCGAGAACAGTTACTTCTTTCGGGCGTTGCGATGGGCGGGAGGCTTGTTTGCGGGATTGCGGTCGCGCGACGGCGATGCCGAGTATGCGCGATGGGCGGCGGCGTTGGATCGAGGGGCGCTGCAACTGCGCGGGCGCGGAGGACAACCCCGGCGCGTGGCGCGGGTCGCGCCGGGGCAACGGCTTCCTTCCGGCGCCGATTACTATCTGTTTGTGGAAGATGGCGCGACGGTTTCGCCGCATGCCGAAGAGTTGCTGTTGCAGGCAATCGACGAGGGTGCGCACGCGGCGTACGGCGATTGGGATCATGTGTCCGATAATGGACAAGTATTTGCGCCGCGATTCACGCCGACGTATTCGCCAACGCTGTTGGCGCACACGATGTACTGGGGGCCTGTCTTTGCGGTATGCGCGGACGCGATCAATGACGCCGGGGCGTCGATGCATGAGATTGCAATTTCGATCGATGGGCCTGTGACTCGTGTGCCGTGTGTGTTGTCACATCGTAGCGGTGGAGTGCGCGCCCAGGTCGACGCGCGCGCCATTCCGCCGCGCGATTGGCGGGTGTCGATTGTCATCTGCTCTCGCGATGCGAAGCTGTTGGATCGATCGTTGCGAGCGTTAGCGTGCGAAGACGCCGAGATTGTCGCCGTGACGCACGATATCGACGGCGGCGACGAATTGGCGCGCGTGACGGCCGCACATGGCGTGAAGCGAGTTTCGTTCACAGCGCCGTTTCACTACGGTGCGATGAACGACGCGGGCGTGCGAGCGTCGTCCGGCGAGTTTGTTGTATTGCTGAACGACGATGCGTTTCCCGCGGAGGCGCGCTGGCTCGATTCGCTGGTCGCGACGGCGGGCCGCGGCATTGCCGGCGGTCTGCTCGAGTATCCGAACGGGCGGATTCAACATGCGGGCGTGGTGATCGGCATGCTGCCTGGGCCGACACACATTGGGCGCTTGGCGATCGATGGCGGCACGTTTTGGCCGTGGCTGCGCATGACACGCGATGTCGCGGCGGTGACAGGCGCGTGTATGGCGATGCGGCGGTCGCTATGGGACGAACTTGGCGGATTCGACCGGCGTTTTCCGGCGAGCTTCAACGATGTCGATTTGTGTCTGCGGGCGCGGCGCGCGGGGCATCGGGTGAAGTTGGATGCGCAGGCGCGATTGATCCATGAAGAGTCGGCGACGCGGAATCCTCGCGTGCGGCGGGAAGAGTCGGAACTATTCCGGCAACTGTGGGGAGACGCGATGCTGGAGCCCGATCCGTATTTCCATCCGGAGTTGACGCTGGTGCGGGCGGAAGTGCGATTGCGGGAGTGGTAGTTACTCGACTACTTTTTGCCAATCACCGCGGATGATGGCTTTGCGGATCTCGGCGGCGGAAATGCCTTTTTTGTTCAACTGATCGGCAAGGACGACCGCCTTGCGGCAGACCATTCAACCCGCGCTGTGCGAGTCTCGATGGCAATCGAGCAAGCCCTTGTGGCCGTGACCCTTATCGCAGTAGCAGTAACACGGTTGCTGCGCGAGCACGCCGGGGATGCGATTGGCGATTTCGTAGACACGAATATGGCGCGGATCGCGGAACACCGTGGGCGGAAGGATCTTCGGGAAAGGCATGGCATCGCGAACATTCTGATAGAAGTTCGGGACCGGCTGCTGCGTGCCTTGTGCCGCGACGGGTTCGATATCGCCGCAAGATGTAAGCAAACACAGCGGCACCAGCCAAAGAGTGTGGCGCATTACTTAATAATAGCGCCGACAACCATCTGCAGGGTTCGGCCGGTGGCATCGCCGACGGTCTTTGGATCGCCCGGTTTCCAGTTCGCCCGGGAGCCGTCGTACTCGTACTTCACCGGAAGGCGTGTGAGTGCGGGATCGTACTGGCCTTCATTGCCGCCCATCTTGTAGACGACCAGATTCAGCGATGGCACGACGTAGATCGCATAGCCGCCCGAGCCGCCTTTCCAGAACGCATCGCGCGGGACGTTGGCGAGATTGCCGTTTTCGTTGACGTTGAAGTTGAAGCTGTGATGGTAATGCAGGTTGTACTTCACCATGCGGCCGCACAGTTCGGCGAAATCGGCGGGGATGATTTGCTTGTTGCCCCAGCGGCCCTTGTTGAGCATGAGATAACCGAAGCGCAACATGTCGGTGGAGCGTACGGCGATCGAACCGCCGCCGGGGGTGTGAAACATGCGGCCGTTCGCGTCGATGCCGCTCTTCAACTTCGGCCGGTACATCGCGTAGCCCCAGGCGCCGAAGCCGAGAGGCGTAGTGAGATGTTTGCGCATGAAGTCTTCCATCTCCATGCCGGACTGCGTGCGGACGATCATCGCCGGAATGTGGCTGGACGACGTGGCGTAGGAGTAGCAATCGCCGGGCGCGCACCAGAGCGATTGCTTCATGGCGAAGTCGTCGGTGGTGGACCAGGGGCCGTTGTCTTCGGTGGGCTTGTCCCACGTTTCGCGTTTGCCGCTGACGTAGACCGGATTTGTTCCGCGGATACCGGCCGACATGGCGAGCACCTGGCCGAGCGAGATTTCGGATTTGCGCGGATCGTCGAGCGGGAAGTACTGCGTGGGCAGATACTTCTCGTTCATGATTTTTGTGTCGAGGCCTTGAGGGAACGTCGATGGCTTCTGCTTCATCAGCATGCCGATCGAGACGCTTGTGAAAGCCTTGCCGCACGATGCCAGTTCCGGCAGCGCTTCGCGATGACCGCGGCCGAAGTAGCGTTCGTAGATGAGATAGCCGTTGCGCACAACGAGCAGCCCTCCGTGTTGGCTGGTGAGTTGCGCGTACTCGAACGCTTCGTCGAGCTTCTTTATGTCGATACCCGTTTTGGCCTTGATCTCATCGGGGGCAGTAAGCGTTCGCCAGCCGCCCTTCGAGTCGGGGGCGGGGAAGTAGCCGGCGGCGACGGCGCAGAGCGCGGTAGTGAAAATTGTTAGCAGGCGCATGGCTTCCTGGACATCATATGATAGTCGTGCCATGAAAATTCTGTTTTTGTGCAGTTCGTTGCTGGTGGCGCAGGATTTGGATCTCGTGTTGCGAGGCGGGCGAGTGATCGATCCGCGCAACAGGCGCGATGGGCGATTCGACGTTGCGGTTAAGGCGGGAAAGATCGCGGCGGTGGAACCGTCGATCGATGCGGCGCGCGCGCGGAAGGCCGTCGATGTTACCGGGCTTATCATCACGCCGGGCATGATCGATCTGCACGTGCACGTATTTTTCACGGCGGGCAATCCCGGCGCGTGGGCGGGCGACAACAGCGTGCAGCCGGATGCATTCAGTTTTCGCACGGGCGTGACGACGATGGTGGACGCGGGCTCGTCGGGTTGGCGGAACTTCGAGACGTTTCGAACGACGGTGATCGATCGGGCGCGCACGCGCGTGCTGGCGCTGATCAACATTGCGGGCTTCGGGATGATCAGCGATGCGACCGAGCAGGACGACTTTAATCCGGACGCGATTGCGAAGCTGGCGGAGAAGCACAAAGACGTTGTGGTCGGCATCAAGTCGGCGCACTATCAGAAGCCCGATTGGGAGAGCGTCGACCTTGCCGTTGAAGCGGGCAAGAAAACGGGGCTGCCGGTGATGGTCGACTTCGGATTCTTTCTGCCGCAGCGGCCTTACTACAAACTCGTCACCGAGCATCTGCGCGCGGGAGATATTTCGACGCATATGTTCCGCGGGCCGGTGCCGTATGTCGATGAGAAGGGCGCGTTGTATCCGTATCTGCTCGAAGCGCGCAAGCGCGGCGTCAAGTTCGACGTTGGCCACGGCGGCGGCAGTTTCGTGCTGCGTAGCGCGGCAGGCGCGATCAAGAACGGGTTTTATCCGGACACGATTTCGTCGGACCTGCACACGGGTTCGATGAATGGCGCGTTCATGGACCTGCCGGCGCTGATGTCGAAGTTGATGGCGCTGGGGCTGCCGTTGCAAGAGGCTGTGCGCGCGGCGACGTCGACGCCGGCGGAGGTGATCAAACGGCCGGATCTGGGCACGCTGTCTGTCGGCGCGCCGGCCGATATCGCGGGACTACGCGTGATGAATGGCGAGTTTGGCTATTGGGACAACAACGCGGGCCGCGTGACCGGCAAGGAGCGGTTGTTCGCGGAGTTGACGTTGAAGCAGGGGCAGATTGTGTGGGACTGGAACGGGCGCGCCGGCGTCGATTATCGGACGCTTGGGCCGACGTATGGAATCCGTCCGGGGATTGATCAAATTCTGCCGCCGCCCGCGAAGCGCTGAAAATTGTTGCATCTCGTTTTGATAGTGTGTTATCAAAAAAGAGTACGCTGCAAATGTCCCAGTCACAGACCATGGAAACCAGAACGTTAGACCGCTACGGAATGGCGCTTTCGATCGGATGTGCGATTCACTGCGCGGTGCTTCCTATTGCGATGGGCCTGCTCACTGCTACCGGGTTGAGCTGGATCGCGGGGCCCGCATTTGAATGGGTGATTCTGGCGTGTACGATCATGATCGGTTCGACGCAGTTGATTAAGAGTTTCGCACAGCACCGGAATCCGGTGTCGTTGTACTTTTTCGGCGCGGGGCTGATTTGTTTTGCGGCGGCGAAGTTGGCGTGGTTTGCGGTACCCAACAACGAGGCGGTGTTCATGACTGCCGGCGGGTTGTCGATGGCGATGGCGCATTTTAAGAATCTGCGCTTGTGCGCGTGTTGCCACTCGCATTAATCGGTCCGAACCGCGCTAGCCGAGCCCGCATCGTGGCGGCACCGCCGCAACGTCTTGTTTTGCGGCCTCTCCGCACGGTAAACCGTCTGCGGTCTCGACGCAGATTCGATCCAATCGCCCGGTCAGCTTCCACGTTCTCACCAACTGGCGGCCGCCTTCCGTTGTATGATGTCCACTCGTGCCTGACAACAGAAGCTCGCTTGACCGGTTCTCCGATTTCATCGTTCAGTTCGTTCCCGACGCGATCACCGCGAGCGTAATTATGCTCGGCGCACTGGTTGTGGGCGCGCTCGCGCTCGGCAGCCCGCCGCTGCAAATCGTTGACGCCTATTACAAAGGCTTTTGGTCGCTGGTCACGTTCACCGGGCAGATGACGCTTATCGTCGTGCTCGGAAGCGCGGTTGCCTCATCGCCGTTTTTTCAATCGATGGTCGGGCGGTTGGCGGAGATGCCGAAGACGACGAATCAATTCGTGCTGCTGGCCGTGCTGCTGGCGGCGGGGGCGTCGTACTGTTTCTGGGGCTTGGGCTACGCGCTGAGTCCGATCATCGCGATCTACTTCGCGCGCGCGGCCGAGCGCAAACAGATTCATCTGCACTTTCCGTTTTTCATGGCGACTGTGTTCGCGGCGGTGTCGGTGTGGCAGTTCGGGTTATCGGCATCGGCGCCGCTGATCGTCGCCACGCCGGGCCACTTTCTCGAAAAGCTGGTCGGCGTGATTCCACCGTCGCGGACGATCTGGTCGCCGGCGGCGCTGCTCGATGTTGGGTTATTCACGATCGCCGTGATTCTGACTGGCTGCAAGCTAATGCCGAATACGTCGCACCCGATTTCGAACTACCCGGGCGCGCTCGAGATGGCGGCAGTGAAGGAAGACGAAGCGACGGCGGCGAAGACGTACTCGGAGATCGCGGAGTCGAAGCCGTATTTCGCGATGATCATGGTGGCGATTTTCGCGACATGGCTTTGGTATCACTTCATCGAGAAGGGCAACGGGCTGAACATCAACTCGCTGAACATCGTGCTGCTACTGCTTACGTTTTTGCTCTACAAGAATGTGAAGGCGGTGACGAAGGCGCTAGAGAAGGCCGTGGTTGCGGGGTGGCCGGTGATCATTCTGTATCACCTGTACGCGGGCCTTTCGGGGCTGATTGAAGCGACGCCGGTGGGTGAGGCGATGGCGAGTCTTGTCGCGGCGTCGTCGAACGCGATGACGTTCCCGACGTTGTCGGCGGCGATCGGCACGGTGTTCTCGTTCTTCATACCGTCGTCGGGCGGGCAGTGGGCGATACAGGGACTGGTGACGGCGAAATCGGCGATGGCGGTGGGTGTGTCGGTGGAGCGCGGGTTGCTGGCGATGTCGGTGGGCGATCACATGGGGAATCTGACGTCGCCGTTTTGGTACGTCGTGATTAGCGGGATCGCGCGGTTGGACTTCCGCACGTTTTTTGGCTACGGGCTGATCTACGCGGCGATCTGGTTTGTGATCGGGGCGGTGGTGTTTACGTTTGCGCCGTGTTGAGGGCGCTAGGCCGCAGTCGCGCCGCCGCGATGAAGCGGAAGCAGTTGATCCGCGCTGACAGGAACGATAGCGTAAGCTTCGCCATTATTGTCGGAGAACTCGACTAAGAAAGCACCGTCGAGTTCCTCGACGACTGTGCCAAGTTCGCCACGGCGAAGATTGAATTCTTTCAAGTCCTCGATTAGAGCGACTGGGTCGAGAACCCGGATATCGCGCGGATCTTTAAGAGCAGATAGCATGTCGTCAGTCTCGGAAAACCTTCTCCGGTCCGCACGATCCAACCGCTCCTCGCGGTCGCCGTACGATTGTGGCACTTCAATTCGAAGTCTATCACGTACAGTTCGCCGAACCCGAAATGACCCGTATGAATGGCGTCCAAGTGGACGGCCTCAAACAATTTCGATTGCAGCCACCTTGCGTCGGTCTGAGTGATCCCGAGCGCCGATCGGAAAACGCGCGCTTTGTGTTTGCCGACTTCGTGCTCAAGGCTGAGGCAGTAATCGGCGAGCTTGGCGATATCAACGATCGCGCGCTCCGGATTTGGCAAACGCAAGGACCGACCTACCCCACCTCTTCATTCGCGCGGCGGAGCAGGCCGCGCATCTGCGCGATGCAGTAGGCCACGCCCGCGCGGCGCATTCCGCCGTCGCCTTTGAGTTCCGGAACGTGGTCGGGCACGATCGTGCCGTTGAACTTCACTTTGCGTAGCGCCTTCATCACCTGGTACATGTCCATGTAACCGTCCTCGGGAAACCTCTCATGGAAGCGGGGCAGGGGGCCGGAGACATTGCGGAAATGCACGTCGACGATCTTGCCGCGCTTGCCGAAGTCGTCGATCATGCCGAAGACGTCCTTGCCCATCCGCGATCCGCCCTCCGACCAAGTCCCGACACAGAATGTGAGGCCCCAGTGCTTGTACGATCCCGCGATTTTTTCGGCGCGGGCGTAGCCGTCGTAGTGAACCAGCACCTTCGCGACGCCATTCATCTTCGCGAGCGGCGGGTCGTCGGGATGCAGCGCGAGGCGCACGTTGGCTTTTTCGGCGACAGGGAGCACGGCCTTCATGAAGTAGGTGTAGGTCGTCCAGATGTCTTCGGCGGAGTACTCGCGGTCGAAGGCCTGTTTCTCGACTTTGTTGCGGAAGTCGTCGACCGAAAACTCGCGGGCGCGATAGCCGCGCGGGGATTCGACGAAGCTGGTCGTGTAGGTGTTGGCCGGGTGCCAATCGTAGTTGGAAACGGGGATGTTGAGGCGACCGCAGTCGCGCAGGAACTGGCAGTAGGTTTCGATGATCTCGTCGCGTTTTCCCTTGCCGAGTTGCACGTCGAGATGCCGGTAGGCGTAGTGCACGCCGGAGAAGATCTTCATGTCGAACTTGGCGAGGCGGTCGACGGTGGTCTTCATGAAGTCGTAGGGGGCGTTGTCGCCGAATTCGATGCGGCACCATTTGATGCCGAGTTGTTTGAGGAAGAGCAGGTCGTCGTCGTTGAGCGATCGGATCACCATGCGATGGGAGAGCTTTGTGTTGGCGGGGTCGTATTCGTCGATGACTTTCTTGCCCGCGGCGGAGAGGGCGAGGGGCAAGCTCAGTAACGTGCGTCGCGAGTAGTTCATAGCGCCTCTAATTTCTTTTCAAACAATGCCGCGCCCTTTATGTCGCGCAGCGTGACGGTAAGCGGCCCCGCGGGATCGATGTTGACCTCGCCGAAAAATTGCAGGCCCGCGGCGGGGCCGACATTGGCCTGCCCCTTCTGAAACATGACTTGCGGGCCAAACGTGTTGTCGAGCCGGCCTGGCCGCGAAGTTCCGGCGTTCAACGGTCCGCTTATGAACTCCCAGAACGGCGAGAACTCAGTGAACGACGCCTTCGCGGGATCGTAGTAGTGCGCGGCGGTGTAGTGCACATCGGCTGTTAGCCACACCACGTTTGAAACACGAGCGTCGCGGATACCGCGAAGCAGCCGCGCGATTTCGAGTTCGCGGCCGAGTGGTGGGCCGTGCTCCTCATTCGCGACGGCTTCGAACAGCGGGCCATCTGTGACCACGACTCCGATCGGCATGTCGGAGGCGATCACTTTCCATTTGGCGCGGCTTTGCCGCAAGCCGTCGAGAAGCCATCCGAGTTGCGGCGCGCCGAGGAACTGCGCGTCGCCGCCTTCGAGCGTCTGGCGGTTCGCCGTGTTCGGGCCGCGGTACGAACGCATGTCGATAACGAAGACATCGAGCAGCGGGCCGTAGCCGATCTTGCGGTAGACGCGTTCGATTTCGGTGTCGTGATATCGAATCGGCGCGTACTCGAGAAATGCCCGCTGGCCGCGCGCCGCCAGCAGCGCGATACTCTTCTCCTTGTACTTGGCGTCACTTGAGAGATCCTTCGCGGAGTTGTAGTTGTTGTTGACCTCGTGGTCGTCCCATTGCCAAATCTGCGGGACTTCCGAATGAAAGCGACGTACGTTGACGTCCAGCAGGTTGTACTTATGCGCGCCGCAGAACTCGTTGAGCGTCTCGGCGGCTTTCGATTTGTCCTCGGTGGTGATGTTTTTCCAGAGCGAGCCGTCGGGCAGTTTGACCTCGGCTTGGATGGGCCCGTCAGCGTAGATGGTGTCGCCGGAGTGCAGGAAAAAATCGGGCTCGCGGCGTCGGATTTCATCGTAAATCCGCATGCCGCCGATTTCCGGATTGATGCCCCAGCCTTGTCCGCACGTGTCGCCAGACCAGCAGAATCGAACCGGCCGACGCGACGACGGCGCCGCGCGGAAGCGGCCGCGCGCGGGTTCGCTCTCGGCGCCACCGAGGCCGAGATCCTTGAAGATCACTTCGTACTCGATCTCGGCGTTGGGCGCCCAGCCGGTGATGTCGATGCGGCCGGTGAAGTCGGTTGTCTCCAAGCAGTGCGGGCCTGGAACTTCGGTCCATGACGCGCCGGAGCGGGCCTCGCGCCAGCGGACGGTCATGCTTGCGGGGCGGTCGGCGCGGCTCCAGATCAGCGCACGGTCGCCGGTGACATCGCCGGCCATCACGCCTTGCGCCGCTAGCGGGCGGCGGCGGGCGATGAACCCCGGCGCCGCCTGAAACAGGGCGCGGCGAGTCCAAATGGGCATCAGGTTCTCCTCTTCACTTCCGTGACAGACATCTTATACCCAGCCTGGCCGTAGGGCGATTCGGCGGACTGAATTTCCAGGCGCCCATAGGCCCAGATCGAAAACACCATCTCGACTTTCACGGGACGCCCGGTGGTGACGGTCGCGTATACGATTTGATTGCCGGGCGGCGGAGGCGTATGGATGCACGCGCCGGCGGTGGGTACGAGCAGGAATTCGGTGGCCTCTTGAAAGCCATCATCCATGGGGACCATGTAGCCGGCGATGCGCACGTTCGATCCGGCTAGCGCTTCGAGGAGAGGCGACGCAACACTGGACTGCATGTTGAGGCCGCGCAGCACGGTCCAATCGACCGTCGCGAAACCCGATGGCTCGGCTTCTTGCGCGGTCTCCATCGGCGGCGCGGTGTTGGTTGGGCGCGCGACGTGGACTGTTTTCGGCGCCTGCTCTTCGACAGTGACGATCTTCGGACCGCACGCAGAGAGCAGCGCGGCGAAACCGATCCACTCGCGCCGATACACTGGAGTTGAGATGCTTCGCCGATCCTTTTTCGCCATGCTTCCGATTTTACCCGCCGCGGCGGGGCAGAATCCGATGCTGGTTCCGCCTTACGTCAATCTCGGAAGCGATCCGGCGCGCTATGCGCTGGTCTTTCATACCTATCCGTCCACGGCGATCTTCACCGTGCGTTCGTTCGGGCGAGAATATCCAGTGTCGACCGTGTCGATCGAGAACCCGCCTCATCAGGTACACACGGCGTCTATTCCGCCGGGTGACTACGAAATCCTGTTGAACGGTGCTTCGATCTTTCGGTCGACCGTGCGAGCACGCCCGTCGCTTCGGCATCGATTTATCATGCTGGGCGATCCGGGACAAAGCACGGCTGGGCAACGCGGGCTGGCCGAGTTCGCGAAGTCGCTCGATCCGGATTTCATCTTGTTCGGCGGCGACATGGTGTATGAGTACGGTCGATCGATCGACTATCAGAAGAAGTTTTTTCCGATCTACGACGGCGTGCTGCGGCAACGGTTATGGGTCGGCGTGCCGGGCAATCACGACACCGATGAATCGAACTTCTCTTCGCACCCCGATGCCTACGCCTACTTTCACTACTGGCAGCAGCCCATGAATGGCCCGGTGTTGAAGACAACGCCTTCGTTGCAGGGAGAGCCGAAGAATCGCGATGCGTTTCTAAAGGCCGCCGGCGCGAAGTTTCCGCGTGCGTTGAATTATTCGTTCCACTACGCCAACGCGCACTGGACAATTATCGACACGAACAAGTACAACGACATGCGCGATCCGAAGCTGCGCGAGTGGATTGAAGCGGATCTGACGGCGGCACAGGCGTTTCGCTGGCGTTTCGTCGGCATGCATCACCCGGCTTTCAACTCAGCGCGCAAACACGCCGAGCAGCAGCATCCGCGGTGGCTCGTCGATTTGTTCGAAAAACATAATGTAGACGTTGTGTTTTCCGGCCATGTGCACAACTATCAGAGGAGCTATCCGTTGCGGTTTCTGAATCCGCGCGCGGGTAGCGGACTGACGGTGCGCGGCAATATCTTGCCGGACAAAGAGGGACGAAACGGGATCATCTATATCGTCAGTGGATCCGGCGGCGCGGCGCTTCACAACGGCGATCAGGAGAGCAAGCCCAAGACATGGCAATCGTTTACGGCGGCGTTCCATTCGCGCATGCATTCTGTATCGGTGGTCGATATAGATGCGGGTAAGATGACGATCCGGCAATTGACGGTGAGCGGCCGGGAACTGGACTCGTTTACGATTCAGAAGTAGTAGACTGGAGGCGTATGGCGGCTGCCACTACAGTATCGTTGGAAGAATATCTTTCCTTACCGGACCGGCCGGGGGTTCGCTATGAGCTGCTGAATGGGAGGTTGGTGGAATTGTCTTCTCCTTCGCCGTTGCATGGTGGGATTGTAATCGCCATCGGGCACATTTTGCTTGAGGTCGTTGGGAAGTCTTTCCCGCATCTCTTCGTTGCGTCAAACAGCGAATTCATTATGGGTGATGAGAGCGGCCAATCGCCGGACGTGTAGGTTGTTGATCGGACACGCCTGCGCGACATGCCGCGATTCCGCGGGGCTTCTCGCGGCGCGCCGGATCTGGCCGTTGAAATCGTTTCGCCGAGCGAATACGCCTATGACGTCGATGAAAAAGGGGCTCTCTATTTGGCCGCGGGAAC
>VFZW01000171.1 GCA_016871055.1 Acidobacteriota bacterium | reverse complement strand
GCCAGATTCGTATACGGATTCACGTACTTCGGATCGGCGGCCATCGCGGATTCATAGGCCTTGATCGCCGCGTCGCTCTGCTTTTTCATCTCATAGATGCGGCCCAAGTCATACCACGCGATCGCATATTTGGCGTACGCGGTAGTCGCCTTTTCCAACTCCGCCTGCGCTTCGTCGAACTTCTTCTTCTTCAGCAAATCGCGGCTCTTATCGAAGGAGCGTTTCGCTTCGCGCGGCGCCATCGCGGTCGTCAGCGAGAACGTGTAACCCTCTACATTGGCCAGCCGGCGGAGAATGATCGTACCGATATCCGGGTTGTCGAGCGATCGCCGCCCCGCCAGATTTACCGACTCGCCGCGGAAGCCCGACAACGACGCGCGAATTTCGCAACCCATCAGATCCCGCTCGCTGATCCCGCGGCCTTGCCCGCCGAATCCGCCCATCGGCGAACGCTGATTACCGCCAAAGCCTCCGCCGCCGAACAGGCCGTCGTCGATGCCGCTCGATGTGCTCGCATCGGCTAAGACGTTGTTGTTGCGGCCGAGTTCGAAACTGAAGCGCCCTTTGGAGTCCGTGTATCCCTCGGGCCTCACAACGCCGTTGCAGACGCGCTCAATTGTCACAGAATCGGGCGGCGGCGTTCCGTCTTCCAGTACAACTTTACCGCTGATAAAAATCGGCCGGTTCTGCATCATGTCCGGGAAGCGGCTGTTCGGATCCTGGTTTTGGCCGGGGAAGCGATTGGCGCCCGGATTCGTCGGGTTCGTGTTGCCGAATCCGCCGCCCGCGCCGGGATTGGTCGGGTTTGTCGCACCGCCGCCGCCGGGATTCGTCGGCGCGGTAGCGCCGCCACCCGCGCCCGCTCCAGGAGCGGCGCCGGGTTGCTGGGCGAACACAATAATCGAAGTCGCGTAGATGAGTGACGAGAACCGCATGGCCTCCCTCCAGGGTTGGCCACATTATGACATAGCCCGAGAGGGCTTTACGTAAATTCGCGTAACCCGCGCCGGTCCGCGCGTTATCATGACGATTGGTGGCGTCCCCCAACCTTTACAAGGGAATCGTACCGTTGTTGGCCGTACTCGGCTATTCAGCCGCGGCGCAAACGGCGCCTCCAGAAGCGGCGTTCACGGGGCGTAAGATTGCGTCGATCCGCTACGCGCCCGATTCGCAACCGTATCCGCTCCCGACGCTCGATCGTATGAATCCCGTGAAGGCGGGCGACCTTTTCGACTCCGCGCGCATCAGCGAGGCCATCGAGAAGCTCTACGAAACGGGCCGTTTTTATGCCATCGATGTCGACGCCACTCTGAGCGGGGGCGAGGTGATCCTCGAGTTCCAAACCGAGCCATCCTGGTTCGTCGGCGGCGTCGCCGTGAACAAAGTCCCCGATCCGCCCAACGAAGGCCAACTCATCGCCGCGACGCGCCTCGAACTCGGCCAGGACTTCGGCGACGAATACCTCTTCGACGCCACCCAGGGAGTCCTCTCGCAGCTCCGCGACAACGGTTTTTATAAGGCCACCGTCAAGCCGGCTTTCGCCAACGAGTCAATCACGCAGCAAGTCAACGTGCGATTCGATATCTCGCCCGGCAAGCGCGCTCGCTTCTCGGCTCCGGCGATCAGCGGCGATCCCGGCCTGACCGCCAAACAAATCCTACACCCCTCTCGCTGGCAACGGCTGTGGGGCGCCGCGGGTTACAAGGAGGTCACCGAAGCCCGCGTGCAGAGCGGCCTCGAACGCATCCGGTATTCGTTTCAAAAGCGCGACTTCCTCATGGCGAAGGTCGCGCTCGATCGCCTGGAGTATCTCGAAAACGAAAATCGCGTCCGCCCCCATCTGCGCATCGAACAAGGTCCGCGGATTCGTGTTCGCGCCGAGGGCGCGCGCCTCAGTCGCGGACTGCTGCGCCGTCTCGTACCGGTTTTTCAAGAGCGCACCGTCGATCGCGATCTTCTCAATGAAGGCGTCCGCAACATTACGCTGCATCTCCAAGGCCAGGGCTTCTTCGACGCCGATGT
This sequence comes from Acidobacteriota bacterium, assembly GCA_016871055.1. Classification (GTDB taxonomy): domain Bacteria; phylum Acidobacteriota; class Terriglobia; order Bryobacterales; family Bryobacteraceae. The sequence goes on along the minus strand of VFZW01000171.1, from coordinate 11,130 downwards.
CGACTTCCTCGACGAATCCGCAACCGGCTCCGGAGAGCAGACCGTGCTTTTCCGCATCGACCGAGGCGGACGCTACAAGCTTGTCCACATCGATGTCAAAGGCAACGAATATTTCGACACAAAGACAATCGTCGAACGCCTGACCATTACGCCCGCTACACGCCTTCGCTACCGTAACGGCCGCTTCAGCGAAGAGATGCTCCGCAAGGACGCTGGCGCCATCGAGTTCTTGTACCGGTCCAACGGCTTTCGCGACGTGAAAGTCCAACACCGCGTCGAACGAGGGTTTCTCAACAAGGAAACCGCAGTCGCCGCTCACTTGACCATCACGGAAGGCCCGCAGTGGTTTGTGGAGAGTGTCGAAGTCACCGGCGTCAATTTACGCGAACTCGAAACCGTGCAGCGATTGCTCCAAACCGTCGAGGGCCAGCCGTATTCGGAGTTCGGCGTTATCACCGATCGCGATTCCATCCTGAACTACTACTTCAACAACGGCTTCCCCGACGCGTCTCTTGAAATCACGGCCGAGCCTGTCGAAGGCGCCAACCGCGTCAACGTGAAGTTCAGCGTTGTCGAAGGCCGCCGCAACTTTGTGCGCCGGGTGCTTGTCAGCGGCTACCGCACCACGAGGCCGCGGCTGATCTACGACCGCATTCCGCTCGACACCGGAGACCCGCTTTCGCAGAGCGCCATCATCGACGCGCAGCGCCAGCTCTACGAACTCGGCATCTTCGCCAAAGTCGACATCGCCGTGCAAAATCCGGCGGGCAGAGAGCGCGACAAGAATGTTCTCTACCGCCTGGAAGAAGCCAGCCGCTATTCCTATACCTACGGATTCGGCGCGCAGTTGGCGCGAATCGGCGGCGGCATCGGAACCTTCGACGCTCCGGCCGGCGCGCCGGGTTTCTCGCCGCGCATCAACTTTGGCGTGAGCCGCGTCAACTTCATGGGACTTGGCCACACGGTTTCGTTCCGGACGCAGTTCTCGAATTTTCAGAAGCGCGCTGTCGCCAGCTATTACGCGCCCCAATTCACCGGCAACGCGAAGCTCAACTTGAACTTCACCGCGCTCTACGACAACTCCCGCGATGTGCGCACGTTTGAGGCGGAACGCCTCGAGTCGTCGGTTCAGCTTGGCCAGCGGCTCTCTCGCGCCAACACCTTGCAGTACCGCTTCACGTTCCGGCGGGTGAATATCAACGACACAACGCTTGCCATCGATCCCGCTCTGATTCCGCTTCTCTCGCAACCGGTGCGTGTCGGAATCGCGTCGGCGTCGCTCATTCAGGACAAACGCGACGATCCGATCGACTCGCGCCGCGGCGTCTACAACACCATCGACTTCGGTCTCGCCAGCGGCTACTTTGGATCGCAGTCGAATTTTCTTCGCTTGCTCGTGCGTAACTCCAGCTATCACCGGGTTCGCAAGGACATCACCTTCGCGCGGCTGACAACGCTGGGCGGAATGTATTCGATCATGGGCAGCGACACGTCGCGCGATGTTCCCTTGCCCGAAAGATTTTTCTCCGGCGGCGGCGCGACGCATCGCGGCTTTCCCGATAATCAGGCCGGCCCGCGCGATTTGTTCACCGGTTTTCCAGTCGGCGGCAAGGCGCTTCTGATGAACGTGACGGAACTGCGTTTCCCGCTGATCGGCGACACTTTCGGCGGCGTGCTCTATCACGACATGGGCAACGTCTACCGCTCGCTCAACAAGATCTCGTTCCGCACGCAACAGCGCGGCGTGCAAGACTTCGATTACATGATCCACGCCGCGGGCATAGGCATTCGATACCGGACTCCGGTCGGGCCGGTGCGTTTCGATATCGGCTTTTCGCCGAACTCTCCAAAGTTCTTCGGCTTCCGGGGCACGCGCGATCAATTGCTGTTAGGTGGCGGCACGCGGCTTGTGCAACGCATCAATCAATTGCAATTCCACTTCTCACTGGGGCAGACATTCTGATGCGGACTCTTGCTCTCGCCCTGTCGATCGCAGTCGCCGCGCACGCCGAAATCGTCGATCGCATCGTCGCCACTGTGGGCCGGGCGGTCATTACCGATAGCCAATTGCGGCGGTCGCTGCGCGTCTCGGCGATGTTGGCGCGAACGCCGCTCAACGAATCGCAAGCCGTTTGGGAAGAAGCGCGCAATCGCATGATTGAGCAGGCGCTTGTCAAAGAAGAAATTCGTATCAGCCGCTATCCGGTGGCGCAGCCCGACGAAGTCCGCGTCGCGTTGGAACAAGTGCGCTCGCAACTCGGCGGCGACGCGGCGTACATCAACGCGTTGCGCGAGTATCGTCTCACCGAAGACGAGCTGTCGAAAGACCTCGGCTGGCGCCTTTCGTTCGCTCGCTTTCTCGCCTATCGCTTCCGCCCTTCCGTACAAATTACCGACGAAGCCCTGCTGGCCTACTACGCGAACTGGACGCCCGACGGCGCCAAGCCGGCGTTTGAAGCGGCGCGCGAGCGAGTCGAAGCGGCGTACGTGGAGGCGGAGGCGGTACGCTTCCTCGATCAGTGGCTGCGGGAAACGCGCCAGCAGACTCGCATTGAAACATTCGAGCCGAAAGGAGCGCGGCGGTGAAGAAGAAGAAGTTGCTTGCGCTCGTAGCGGTCGGCATTCTCGGCTATGGCTCGTGGTGGATGCTGCTCCGCAGCGACTGGCTGCGCGACAGAGTTCGCGAGCGCGCCATTGTCGAAGTCGAAAAGGCAACGGGCGGCAAAGCGTCGATCGGCTCGTTCCGATTCGATCCCGAGTTACTGGGCGCGACGATCGAGAATTTCACGCTGCGCGGAACCGAGGGTTCGCAAGCGGCGCCGCTGTTCACCGCCACGCGCATCGATGCGGGGTTACGCGTGCTGTCGTTCCTGAAGAAGGATGTCGATCTCCGCCGGCTTGCCATTATCGGACCGCAAATCAACATCATTCTTGACAGCCAGGGTCGCTCGAATCTGCCCTCGCCGGCCAGTGCACGCCGCGCCGATCGCTCCGCGTTCGCCACGATTCTCTCTTTGGCAATCGAAGAGTTTGCCGTTACCAACGGCGAGTTTAACTACGCCGATACGCGCACGCCGTTCGCCGTCGCGGCGAAGAACCTCGAAACCAAGCTGGCTCTCGACGGCCCTGTTTACAAGGGTTCGGTGGCATCGAAGGACGTTTTGCTGGAGATGCCCGGAATGCCTGCGCTGCCCGTCGATCTGCGCGCCGATCTCGCCGTGCGCGACGGCGCGGTCGAACTGCCGAAGTTCGAAGTCGTGTCCGTCGCCTCGCGTGTCGACGGCGCCGGCCGCGTCGTGTATGCCGACTCGATCGGCGGAGAGTTCGACTTAAAAGTGCAAACCGATCTCGGTGAATCGACTCGCCTGTTTCGCTTCATCGCCGGGCGCGGCGCCCTTCACTCGGCGGGAAAATTCCAATGGCTCGGCGGACCGCGTTTTCAGTACGACGGCGATCTCAACGCGCCCGCGCTCGACATCGCCGCGCGCGGATTGCGGATGAATCCTGTCCGAGTGACGGGACGAATTAGCGCCAATCCCGACGCGCTTACCGTTACCGATCTTCGCGCCGATTCGCCCGAAGGCCAATTCAAAGGGCGCGCCGCGCTGCCCAAGTACAAGCGCGTCGAAGTCGACGGCGACATCGCCGAGTTTTCGCTTGCCAACATCGAAGCGCGCGCGGGCAAGTCGCTCGGCTTCAGTGGCCGCGTCGCGGGCCCCGTTCACCTTGGCGCACCGTTTGGCGGGCCGATCGACGCCAGCGGCGATCTCGCCATTACGCCCGCTGAAGGCGCCACAGCCATCGAAGGCCGCCTGCGCGCCGCCTATCGCGGCGCCACCGGTGACATCAGTTTCGGCGACTCGCTGTTGATCACCCCATCCAGCCGCGTCGAGTTCAGCGGCACACTGAATCAAACGCTGCGCGTAAAGGCGAACCTCACGAGTCTTGACGATCTGCGCGCGCTGGGTGTCGACGACCGGCTGGCGGTGAAGCTCGATAGCGGCACAGTCGAATTTACCGGTACTGTGTCTGGTACCGCGCGCGACCCGCTTGCCGCGGGCCAACTGCGCGCGACCAATGCCGTCTATGAAAAGTCAAAGTTCGATTCCGTTACCGCCGCGCTGATCGCTTCGCCAGGCAAACTGACCCTCACGCGCGTAACGGCCGCGCAAGGCGCGGCCAACGTGAGCGGGACCGCGACCGTCACCCTCGCCGATTGGCGCGCGAACCAATCGAGCACGATCGACGCCCGCGTCGACGCCCGCGGCGTCAATCTCTCCACGGTTCGCGAACAAATCGGCATTGAAGAGCGCATCGACGGCCTAGTCAACGCATCGATCCGGCTGACCGGATCCGTCGGGGATCCTCGCGGTGACATCGACGCCGATTGGTTCCGGCCGGCCTGGCGCGGCGAGACCATCGACAGGTTGCGCTTCAAGGCCGCTTACGACGGCAGCCGAGTCAATGTCTCCGAGTTCGAAGCCACGCGCGGCGCGGCGAAGCTTAACGGCAAAGGATTCTATGTCAGGAACGGCGCCGCCACAATCGACTTCGCGCTGGCCGGTCTGGATCTGGCTACCGTTCCACAGGTGCAATCGATTCGCTCCGGCGTTCGCGCGGCCGTGCAGGCTAGCGGCAGAGTTACCGCGCAACTCGCCGGAAAAGAGTGGCAGGTGCGCGCCGCCGAAGCGCGCGGCGGATTGTCGAACATCGTCATCGATGGTGAGTCCTTCGGAGACTTGCGCCTCAATGCCACCACGCGCGCCAACGATTTGAGCGTCGCCATAGATGGTACGCTCGCCGGCGCCGCCATTCGCGGCACGTCGGCCTGGAAGCTCGAAGCGGGCTACCCCGGCAGTGCGCGCATGGAGTTCGGCCAAATGCCGTTTCGCGTCTTTCAATCGCTGCGGCCCGCCAAGGTCGCGGCTGAAGAGTGGCCGTTTACCGGCGGCTTCCGCGGCAGTGTCGACTTTCGCGGTCCGCTACTCGATGTCGATAAATGGCGCGTCGCCGTCGCGCTACCCGAACTGTTCGCGCGCACCACGCGCGGCGGTGCGGCTTCCGGTTTCGAACTCCGCAACGACGGACCGGTCGTCTTCTCCGCCGAAGGACGCACGATTCAGATTCGCGGGGCGCGCTTCGTCGGACAGGATACGAACCTTTCGGTCGGCGGGACGTTCTCGCTGGCGGAAAAACGTCCGTGGGATCTGCGCGTCAACGGCCGCGTTAACCTAGCGGGCTTGCGAGCCTACAGCCAGGACTTCGTGGCCACCGGCGTTGCGACCATGCAGACCAGCGTCCGCGGCGAACTCGCCAGCCCTCAGGTGTTCGGATCGCTGGAATTGAAGGACGCCACGCTCAATGTTGACGGTGTCCCCAACGGGCTTGACAAAGTTACGGGACGTGTTCTCTTCGACCGGCGCCGCGCGACGATTCAAGACAAACTCACCGCGCAATCGGGCGGCGGCGAACTGTCGCTTGCGGGTTTCTTCGACTTCGCCAGCGCCGAGACGTTCTATCGCCTACAAGCGCAGGCCTCGCGCGTGCGCATCCGATACCCCGAGGGAGTCAGCACCGTCGGCGATGCAAATCTAACGCTCACCGGCGCCGCCACGCGCAGCTTGCTGGCGGGCAACATCACCGTGCTGCGTTCCGGCTTTACGCCGCGCATCGATCTCGGCGGCCTGCTCGCCGGCGCCGGTCGCGCACAGGCGGCGCCCGGCGAACCGAATCGCTTCCTCGCCAACATGCAACTTGACGTGAAAGTGCGAACTGCGCCCGACACGCAATTCACGACATCGCTCACGAACGATTTGCAGGCCGAAGCGAATTTGCAGGTGCGCGGCGTGGGATCGCGGCCCGTCGTGCTCGGCCGAGTTTCGATCAGTCAAGGCGACGTGAATTTCTTCGGCAATAAATATTCGATCAAGCGCGGCGAAGTCGCCTTCTATAATCCCGCGACGATCGAGCCCACGCTCGACATGGATCTGGAAACGCGCGTGCGTGGCGTCAACGTGACAGTCAACTTTTCCGGGCCGGTGAAGAAGCTCAACGTTTCGTATCGTTCCGATCCGCCGCTTCAACCCAGTGAGATTATCGCCCTGCTCACAGTCGGCCGCTCACCGACATCGGCCACTGTCGGCACGAGCCAATCGAGCGCCAGCGGATCGTTCCTCGAAAGCGGCGGCAACTCGCTTTTGGGCAGTGCAATCTCCGCGCCGCTGTCGAGCCAATTGCAGCGCTTCTTCGGCGTGAGCCGCATCAAGATCGATCCAACGATTTCCGGTCTCGACAGCACACCGCAAGCGCGCGTCACGGTCGAACAGCAGGTGTCGAAGGATGTGACGATGACGTTCGTGACGAACCTCAACCGCTCGCAACAACAGGTCGTGCGTTTGGAATGGAACATGAGCCGGGAGTGGTCGCTCATTGCGCTGCGCGATGAGAATGGCGCGTTTGGCTTGGACTTTCAGGTTCGGAAACAGGTTAGGTAGTTGCCGGAATACTCGCCGGCGTCGTGACCGCGCAAACAAAAGGGTTGGCGAGGCCTCTCGGAGCTGAACCTCCGGATGTAGGATTATGCACACCCGCGCGACAGGTGAAAAAACCAGTTCAAATAGAGTGTTATGGCCAAGATGCGCCTGCGTACGGAGAACAACCGCTTGAAGATCGAGCATTCCATCCTCGATGGCGTGCGCGCCATGCTCAATCGGCTGCTGCGCGATCGCGACGACATCCGCTCGATTGTCCCGGGCCGCATCGCTATCGTCCGCGACGCACGAGGCCCGGTGAAGGTTCGCGTCACCGTTCCCGTTACCAACGGGTGGAAAGCGATCGCGCTTAGCGATGGTGCGCGCCAGGAGCTTTTCATCAGCACCACGATGGATCGCGATGCGCTCGAAACCGCACTCAAGAAAGCCGCCGAGGACGCGTGATTCGTTTCTGGCTTCCTCTCGCGCTGCTCGTCATTGGTTCGGTCCGCATCGCTTCCACCTGGGGCGTCTTCTCGCAGGCCTTTGACGAAGCCTTCCATCTTGCCTGCGGTCTCGAATGGTGGGAGAAAAAGCAATACACGCGCGAGCGCCAGCATCCGCCTCTCGCTCGAATCGCTATCGGCGCACTGCCGGATCTTCTCGATGGCCGCCACGACAATCCCGACGTCGACCCGCATAGTAGCGGCGTCGCCGCGCTCGGCGCCGGCGAACAATACCGGCGCGGGCTGCTCCTCGCTCGAGCCGGCATCCTCCCTTTCTTCTGGATCTTCTGCGTCTCGCTCTGGCGATGGACACTCTTCCGGTTCTCGCCCGAGATCGCGCTCGCCACGCACTTCGTCGCATCACAATTACCGCCGATACTGGGTCACAGCGGCCTCGCGACGACCGACCTCGCGCCTGTCGCTCTCCTTGCCGCCTTCGGTTGGCGCTTCGATGTGTGGCAGCGCGACCCGCAGTGGCCGAACACGCTCTGGGCCGCTCTCGCACTTGGGCTCGCTTTGGTGTCGAAGTTCACCGTCCTTGCGTTCGCGCCCGTGTTCGCCGCAATTCTGATTCGAAAGTTCTCGCGCCGCCACGCCGTGCAACTGCTTGCCGGCTTGCTGCTTGCGCTTGCCGTTATCGCTTCCGCGTACCGATTCAAGAAAGAGTTCTGGAAGCCGCGCGAAGAGATGCGCGGGTCGATCTCCGCGCGCGTGGCCGGTCTCGGCGCGTTTTTCACCGCCTATGCCGAAGGTGTAGAAGTCGCGCGCAAACCAATGCCGAGGGTCACGTTACCTATCTACTCGGCCACAGCGGGAACACCGGCGACTGGCGATTCTTCCCGGTTGCGTTCTTCTTCAAGACGCCGACCCCGGTGTTGATCCTCCTCGCTCTTGCGCTCCTCCGACGCGAAGCGCGCTGGGCCTGGCGCCTCTTCGCCGTCGCGCTGCTGATCCTGTTGCCGTCGAACGTGAACCTCGGCATTCGGCACGCCCTTGTGCTCTATATCGGTGTCGCGATCGCCGCCGGCATCGCGCTCGCGCATATTTGGAGCACGCGCCGTTACATCGCCATCGCACTCGGCGTTTGGCTCACATGGAACACAACGGAGGCGCATCCCTCTATGCGTTCTGGTTCAATGAATTCGCGGGCGCGCATCCCGAACGTATCCTAGCCGAAAGCGACCTAGACTGGGGCCAGGATCTGCATCGCGCCGTTGCCGCGCTCGATCGCCGCGACATCGCGAAGTGCCGTCTCGCCTACTTCGGCGTTGTTGAGTGGAAGGAGCAATTCCCTGGCCGTTTCGAAGAATTCTGGTGGCCGCTCGAAGCTCCCGGCTGCACGCTGGTCAGCGTCCGCAATCAATCATTCTAAGCGGCGCGCGCGGTTCAAGCCGGTCTGAAGCCGGAGTTGGACTGGTTGAAAAAGTACAAACCCGCCGAAACTATCAGCCGCTCCATGCGCCTGTACCTGATCGACACGGTACACTGAAGAGATATCCCACCTCTTCCGCAAGGAGATTCAAAGTACATGGCAGTAAAAGTTGCGATCAACGGCTTCGGCCGCATCGGCCGGAACGTTGTGCGCGCGGGTTTGAACAACCCCGAGATTGAGTTCGTCGCGACGAACGATCTTACCGACAACAAGACGCTCGCGCATCTCTTGAAATACGACTCGACGCTCGGTCAACTCGACGCCGAAGTCACCAGCGACGCCGAGTCCATCACCATCGGCGGCAAGCGCATCCGCGTTTTCGAAACCAAGGACCCCGCTGAAATCGACTGGTCCTCTTTCGGCGCGCAGATCGTCGTCGAATCGACCGGCCGTTTTACCGACGCCGATCAGGCAGCCAAGCACCTGCGTGGCACCGTGAAGAAGGTCATCATCTCCGCTCCCGCCAAGGGCGAAGACATCACCGTCGTTCTCGGCGTGAACGATGGCTCTTACGACGCCGCCAAGCACAACATCATTTCCAACGCTTCGTGCACAACGAACTGCCTTGGCCCGGTTGCCAAGGTGCTCGATGAGAAGTTCGGCATTCTCAAGGGCTCGATGACGACGATTCACAGCTACACCAACGATCAGAACGTCCTCGACTTCCCGCACAAGGATCTGCGGCGCGCCCGTGCCGCCGCGATCAACATGATCCCGACCTCGACCGGCGCCGCCAAGGCGATCGGCCTCGTGCTGCCGCAGTTGAAGGGCAAGCTCGACGGCTACGCCATGCGCGTGCCGACGCCGAACGTTTCGGTTGTCGACTTTGTCTGCGTGACCAACAAGAACACGACGACCGCCGAGGTCAACGCGGCTCTTAAGGAAGCGTCGGAAGGCGCGCTCAAGGGCGTGCTCGGCTACACCACCGACCCGGTCGTGTCGACCGACATGATGCGCAACTCGAACAGCTCGATCGTCGACGCGGACCTCACCAAGGTTCTCGACGGCAATCTGGTCAAGGTCGTCGCATGGTACGACAACGAATGGGGCTACTCTAGCCGCGTTGTGGATCTCTGCGTGCTGCTCGCCAAGAAGGGCCTGTAAGCCAAAGCAAGTACCCGATAGCGGCCGCCTCGGCGGCCGCTATTTCATTTTCAGGTAGCGGTCGAACCACGCGACCATTTCGCCCATGTAATCCGGAGGGTTCACCGCACCAGGGAACGTCGCCCCATGTCCGGCGCCGGGAACGAGCACCAGTTTCGTCGTCACGCCCGCCGCTTTCAGCGCCTTCTCGAAATCGACGGACTGCGCGTAGGGAACCGATTCGTCTTTGTCGCCGTGCACCAGCAGGAACGGCGGGTCGTCGGAAGAAATGTGAGAAGAGGGGGAAGCCATGGTGTAGAGCTTGTATTCGGCCGTCAGTTTATCGGGCCCGCGTCCCTGACTCGCCGCCGGCAGCGACACGCCAACGAACCGCGCGCCGGCCTGCTCCATCGTGAAAAAGTTCGTCGGCGCGGCGCGCGCCACCACGCATTGCACTTTTGCGCTTTCGCGTTCTACCGGATCGGGATCGGCCGGGTTTCCTTTGCCGTCGAGCGTTCCCAACATGCTGACCAAATGTCCACCGGACGATCCGCCCGACGCTCCGATGCGGTCGGCGCGAATGCCATATTTCGCGGCGTTGTGCCGGATGAAGCGAACCGCGCGCTGCACGTCGTCGACGGCGGCCGGATATCGATAGCGCGGTAGGGCGCGATGATTCAGCGTGAATACCGTGTAACCCGCGGCCACCAGCGGCTTGGCGTACATCATCGATTGCCCGTTCGACTTGAGCTGCCAAGACGAGTAGGCCATCGGCGCCGTCCAGCCGCTGCCGGAGATGAACACCACGCCGTAGCCGTTCGAGTTTGCGGGCTTGTGCACGTCCATCAGCAGCGCCGCGCCGGAGTACATGCCGTAGACGACGTTTGATTCGACGGTGGCGTCGGCCGCCCATGCGCAGGCGGCTAGTAGCGGAAGCATGTAGGTTTTCATACCGGCGAGTTTATCAGAGGCTCAGTTCGCGATTTTGGGAAGGACTCGTTTTGCTTTAGGCGTTATCGTCACTTGCCGCTCTTCAATAGCCGCACCAGAGCGGCCGGCGCGATGATCGTTGTGGACATGTGCTTCTTCAGGCCCAATACTGGTTTATCGCCGGTAACCAGATAGTGCGCTCGCCCTGCTTCGGCGATCGCCAGCAAATAGTTGTCGTCGGGATCGGGAGAGCGGTCCACAACAGGCAACGGTTCTACGAGGACGGCGACGTCACGAAGCCGGTTGACCAACCGCCCCGCTAGCGACGGATGCAGCAGCGCACGTATTCGCGGATAGCGAGTCACACGCATGACTTTGTCCAGTTGTTCCGGGGCGCTCAATACGGTGATTCGCCGGTCGATCCAAAGCGCGTAGATTTCCGCGGAAGGCGAGACCGGCGAAATGAGGGCACTCAGCAACACATTGGTGTCGAGGACAACTCGATTCATTTCCGCGAGCGAACCTTGCGTTCGCGCCGCTTCTCTTTACGGACGCTTTGTACGGCCTCGTTGAGAAGGCTGTCTAGAGCGAAACTCGACTTAACAAGAGGCATAGCCGCAATGCCTGAAGCAGTTCTGGGCGATGGTAGGAGAAATCAGCGAAAGGGCCTGAGGGATGGCGAGGTCGAGAGCAGCCAAGGACCTGGCTT
>VFZW01000170.1 GCA_016871055.1 Acidobacteriota bacterium | reverse complement strand
AGGTCTGTGCGAAACTTCTGAACTTGAGCCGGCGAGTGCTCCGGAGACTCCGCGGATCAAGCAAGAGGCGCCAAAATCGTGGACACGGCGCAGACCTTCGGCGTATCAGCCGTTCATCACTGATGCCAGCATGGCGGGGGTGTCAAGGGCGGACCAAAAGTTTCCCACCATGGCGGAGCAAAAGGGGACCACTTCGGACGCGGGAAGAGAGAACCAAGCTCAGTATATGGGCGTGAATGAGAAAGTGGCGGCCAGCGAACAGCTCTTCAACCGGAGCAAAGCGAGACATTTTTCAATCTTCCCCCATCCCGGCGGGTTTGCACCAGAGGCCACCTTATCAGCAACTTCGGAGTTTGCGAGAACCACAGTACGTATCGAAACAACCGCAGCGCAATTCAATTCGTTCCTGACGCTCTATAGTGCTCCGGTCAATGCGGCGTCGCCGACAGCCAACGCCATTGAAGCCGACGACAACGGCGGCGGCCCTGTATTGCTTTCCAAAATCGTCCGGAACCTGAACGGCGGCAACAACTACGTCGCCGTGGTGACAAGTTTCTTTAACGGCGGGACCGGAAACTATACACTCGAGATAGAGGGAAATGTCCGCTCCGGGCATCAAGGTTCGGGCACACCCGAACCGTCGACCGCCCTTCTGGCGATTCCCGCGTTGGCCGCGATCTATTTCCGCCGCCGCAAGTAGTTTCGGATTGAATGAAATCCCCCGTGCAGCGCTGCGCGGGGGATTTCGCTTTTATAGGTCCCACAAAAAATATTGTTTTGACGGATTGGCCCCGCTTCGCTAGACTAACGAAAGTTGATCGGCGCGATCCTGTCTCTCGTGCCGTTCCGCGAGATCTAGTCCTCTCGCACCTCTCCCCCCTGTAGAAACACCGCACACTTCTCCGATTGAAGTTGCGCCCGGATTTTCGCTATCGCAAACCGCGATAGAAGGCCCGACGTGTCTCTACCGTTACTCGAACGAGAACTGATCTACACCCCAGCCAACCGGTTCGTGCAGATAACGAAACCGCAGCCGCTAATGCCCGAGCGCAAACCGCGCCCCGGCGAGCAGTACAGATTCCACTTCGACATGACGAAGTGCATCGGATGCAAGTGTTGCGTGGTGGCTTGCAACGAGCAGAACGGAAATCCGGCGGCGATCAACTGGCGGCGCGTTGGCGAAGTCGAGGGCGGCCACTATCCGAACACGCAGAGGCATTACCTTTCGATGGGATGCAACCACTGCGTGGAGCCGTCGTGCATGATCGGATGTCCGACCGAAGCGTACACGAAAGATCCGGCGACCGGCGTGGTCGTACACTCGGCGGATATTTGCATCGGCTGTCAATACTGCACCTGGAACTGTTCGTATGGCGTGCCGCAGTACAACGCCGATCGCGGCGTCGTCGGCAAGTGCGATCTCTGCCACAACCGCCTGGCAGATGGAGATGCGCCGGCGTGCGCGAATGCGTGCCCTGAAAAAGCGATCACGATCGAGATCGTCGATATCGCGGCGTGGCGCGCCGAACACATGGCCGCCGACGCGCCGGGCTTGCCGTCCTCGCGAGACAGCATCTCGACAACACGGGTGACGCTGCCCGCGGATCTTCCGCCGGACATGGGCCGCGTCGATACACAACGCATCTCCGTTGAACATCCGCACTGGCCGCTTGTGTTCATGCTGGTTCTCACGCAGCTCTCGGTGGGCGCGTTCATCGCGCTGTGGGCGCTCGATCTGATGGGTGTCGGCGCGGGTTTGGGGATCGCGGCGATCGCGGCACTGGGCATCGCGGGACTGAGCCTGGGAGCGTCGACACTGCACCTCGGCCGACCGATTCACGCCTGGCGCGCTATGAAGGGCCTGCGCCGATCCTGGTTGAGCCGTGAAGTGCTGACGCTTTCGCTGTTCGCCGGCGCGGCGCATGCGTACGCCGGGATGCTCTATTTCGACATTGGAGGCCGAACGGCGGCGGGCCTCGCGACGGCCGTGTTCGGGATTTTGGGCGTGACCTCGTCGGCGAGAATCTATGTGGTTCGGGCGCGGCCGGCGTGGTTCAGCCGCTACACGATGATCGATTTCTACGCGACGGCATTGTTCCTTGGACCTCTGTTCGTGCGGGCGCTTAACGTGTCCGATGCGCCATGGACAGCCTGGGCCGCGGTGGCGGGTGGCGCGGCCCAGTTAATCGCGCAGACGCTGAAGTTCCTGTGGCTGTCGCGCTCGGAGGCGTTCGAGTTGCGGGCGTCGTCCTTACTTCTGTCGGGGCGATTGCAGAAGCAATTCCTGACGCGGCTCGCAATTCTGGTGGTCGCCGGGCTCGTGATGCCGCTGACCGAAGTTCCGGTGGCGGTGACACTGGCGCTGGCATTAGCCGGTGAGTGGCTGGGGCGGTGGTTGTTCTTCGTAAGCGTTGTTCCGAAGAACGTCGCTGCGGCGTTCACCTCCGGGAGGGCGGCATGATTGGGACATTCAAACGGCTGATCGGTATCGACAATCTGGCAAGCGAATACGCGTTTGGGCGCGATGCATCGACAGGCTACACGTCGGCGAAGAAGATTCCCGAGAAATGGGTGGCGACGACTTGCGGTTACTGCTCGGTGGGCTGCGGCATTGAAGTCGGAGTGAAGGAAGGCAAGGCGATCGCGGCTCGGCCGTTGCAGGGACATCCGGTGAATCGCGGCAAGCTCTGCCCGAAGGGACTGAGCGAGCACTACATTATCGACGCGGAGAATCGTGCGAAGTACCCGCTGCTCAAGAAAAACGGCAAGTTTGTGCGCATTTCGTGGGATGAAGCGATCGCCACGATGGTCGAGAAGTTTCGCGCGGTGCAGCAGCGATACGGCGCCGATTCCCTCGGCGTGATCAGCACGGGGCAATTGGTCACCGAGGAGTTCTACACGCTGGGCAAGTTGATTCAACTTGGATTCGGCACGAAGAACTACGACGGCAACACGACATTGTGCATGGCGAGCGCGGTCTCGGGCTATAAACTCTCCTTCGGCAGCGATGGGCCTCCTGGCGCGTACGAGGACATGGAGAAGGCGGACGTGATTTTGTTGATCGGCGCCAACATCGCCGACAATCACCCGATCCTTTGTCAGTACCTGGAAGCGAATCCCTCAAAGACCGTCATCGTGGCCGATCCGCGTGTTTCGAAGACGGCGATGATGGCCGACATTCATCTGCCGATCAAGCCGCGCTCGGACCTGGCGCTGTTAAACGGCATGGCGCACGTTCTGATCCGCCACGGCCTGATCGACCGCCAGTACATCGCCGCGCACACGTCGGGCTTTGAAGCACTGGAGAAACATGTCGAGCCGTACACTCCGCAACGCGTGAGCGAGTTGACGGGCCTCTCGGAAGAACAGATCTACAAGACCGCGGTGTTGTACGGCAAGGCGAAGGCCGGGTTCATCGGTTGGACGATGGGCGTGAATCATTCGACCAAGGGCGCCGAGACGGTGGCGGCGATCAACAACCTGGCGCTATTGACCGGACACATCGGCCGCGAGGGCGCGTCGCCGTTTTCGATCACGGGCCAGTGCAATGCGATGGGCACACGCGAAACGGGCTTTGCTTCGAGCATGCCGGGATATCGCAAGTTCGACGACCCGAACGAGAGGGCTGAACTGGCGGCGCTGTGGAACATCGACGAAGCGCGGCTGCCGGCCAAACGCGGGCTGGCATATCCGGACATCATCGAAGGCGCGGTGGGAAACAAGATTCGCGCGTTGTGGGTTATTGCCACCAATCCGCTGGTCTCCTTTCCGAATCAGGATGTGTTGCGGCAGGCGCTTTCGAATCTCGATTTCGTGGTTGTACAGGATGGCTATCACCCTACACCGACAACCGAGTTGGCGCACTTGATTTTGCCCGCCGCGATCTGGGGCGAAAAGGAAGGCACCTACACCAATTCCGAACGCCGCGTGAGCAAGGCGAACAAGGCCGTCGAGCCCATCGGCGAGGCGAAATCGGACTTCGATATCTTCCTCAAAACCGCCGAGAAACTCGGCTGCCGCGAAGAGTTGTATCCCGGCTGGACAAAGCCCGAGGACGCTTTCAACGAGTGGCGAAGGGTTTCGAAGGGACGTCTCTGCGACTACTCGGGCATCACCTACGACATGCTGGCGCAGGGCCCGGTGCAGTGGCCGCTCGCGGAAGGCGCGACGCCGGCGGCGACAACACGGCTCTACGAAGACGGCACGTTCCCAACGGCCGACGGGCGCGCGAAGTTTGTGTGCGCGGAGTGGGAGCCGTTTCCCGAGCAGCCGAACAAACAGTATCCGTTGGTCTTGAATACGGGCCGGACGGTGGAGCACTGGCACACACGCACGAAGACGAAAGAAGTTCCCATCCTGGAGCGGCTCTCGCCGTCGGCATGGCTGGAGATGAATCCGCGCGATGCGCGAGCGATGGGCTTGCGGTCGCATGACCGGGTCGACCTGGTTTCGCGGCGCGGCCGCGTGCGTGAGGTGGAGTTGCGGCTAACCGAGATCGTGGCGCCAGGACAGGTGTTCATGCCGTTTCACTTTTTCGAAACCAACGTGAACGATGTGACGCAGAGCGCGTTCGATCCGATTTCGAGGGAGCCGAATTACAAGCAGTGCGCCGTTCGCGTGGAACGTACAGGAGAGGTCCGATGAAACAGCTCGTAGTTATTGGCAATGGCATGGCGGGAGTGGCCTGCGTGGAACAGATTCTGAAGTTCACGCACGACTTCCAGATCACGATTTTCGGCGATGAGACGCACGTCAACTACAACCGCATCATGTTGTCGTCGGTGCTGGCCGGCGAGAAATCGGCGGACGATATCGTCATCAACGACATCGACTGGTACCAGTCCAACGGCATTACGCCGCGCCTGGGCGTACGCGTAACGGCGATCGACTCCGAAGCCCGAACGGTGACGGGGGCCGACGGTTCGGTGACGCGGTTCGATAAATTGATCATCGCGACGGGGTCGAGCGCGTTCGTGCCGCCGATGGATGGCGTCGATAAGAAGAATGTCCATGTGTTTCGCACTTTGGACGATACGCGCGATCTGCTGGAAAAATCGCGGCCGGGTTGCAAGGCGGTCGTCATCGGCGGCGGACTGCTTGGGCTGGAAGCGGCGCGCGGGCTGCAAGTGCAGGGTTGCGCGGTTACGGTCGTGCACCTGGGCGACCGCTTGATGGACCGGCAGTTGGACCCGACGGGCGGGATGTTTCTGAACCGCAAGATGAAGAATCTGGGCGTCGACGTTTTGCTGCAAAAGAGTGCGCGGGCGTTGACGGGCAATGGAAAAGTAGAGGGCCTGCGGTTTGCCGACGGCGAGGAGATCGACGCGGAGCTAGTAGTGATAGCCGCGGGCATCCGGCCGAATTCGGCGCTGGGCAAACTTGCGGGCGTCGAGGTCAATCGAGGGATCGTCGTCAACGAATTCATGGAGACGTCGCACCCGGACATTTACGCGGTCGGCGAGTGCACGGAGTTTCGCGGCGAGTTGTTTGGATTGGTTGCGCCGCTGTATGAGCAGGGCAAGGTGCTGGCGGCGACGATCACGGGCAACAAAGGTCCGGCGTTTGAAAGCAAAGCCCAGGCGGCGAAGTTAAAGATCATGGGCGTCGATGTCTTCTCGGCGGGCGTGATTGACGACAGCGATCCGGATGTTGAAGTCGTCGCGTACGAAGACCGCTCGCTGGGTATCTACAAGAAGCTGTTTGTCAAAGACAACCGGCTTGTGGGCGTGATCCTTGTCGGCGATGCGAGCGACGATCACAAGTACAAGAGCTGGTTGAACAGCGGCGAGGATCTCTCGAAACAGCGAAAGCACCTGTTGTTTCCGCCGCCGTCGGCCGATGGCGGGCTCGATGTGGCGCAAATGCCGGACAGCGAGACGGTTTGCGGCTGCAACGGCGTGAGCAAAGGGACAATCGTCGATGCGATCCACACGCACGGCGTGGAGACTCTGGCGCAGTTGAAAGACCGCACGCGGGCGGCGACGGGCTGTGGAAGCTGCTCGAGCGTTTGCACGCAGTTGCTGAAGGCAGTGGCGCCGGGCTTCGTCGAGGACAAACAGAAAGTGCTGTGCGCGTGTGTTCCCTTCCCGCAGGAAAAGCTGAAGGACATCATCCGCTCGCAGAAGTTGAAGACGGCGCAGGATGTCCTGGATATTTACGGCAACGGAAAGGGCTGCGCGGTATGCAAGCCGGCGCTGAGTTATCTGCTGGATGTCATCCACTGCGGCGAGCATGAAGAGGACCGGTCGGCGCGATTCATCAACGACCGCGTACACGCGAACATTCAAAACGACGGAACGTTTTCGGTGGTTCCGCGCATGCGGGGCGGGATTACGTCGCCGGCGG
Source organism: Acidobacteriota bacterium (assembly GCA_016871055.1). Lineage (GTDB taxonomy): Bacteria > Acidobacteriota > Terriglobia > Bryobacterales > Bryobacteraceae. The sequence continues at coordinate 6,874 of VFZW01000170.1, read as the reverse complement.
AACTCCGGAAAATCGCCGATGTCGCCGAGAAATACAACGTGCCTCTAGTGAAGGTCACGGGCAGCCAGCGATTGGATTTGCTGGGCGTGAAAAAAGAGGACCTGCCGAAGATGTGGGCCGATCTCGGGATGCCATCGGGACAAGCTTACGCGAAGGGCGTCCGCATGGTGAAGACCTGTGTCGGAGAGCAGTTCTGCCGCTTCGGCACGCAGGATTCGATCTCGGCGGGCGTAGAGTTGGAGCGGCGATACGAGAATCTGTTCACGCCGCATAAATACAAGATGGCGGTGGTTGGATGCCCGCGTAATTGCGCCGAGGCCACGGTGAAGGATCTCGGCTTGATCGGGCAGGAGGGAAGCTGGCAGGTGGTCGTCGGAGGCGCGGCAGGCAAAGGCGTGCGCAAGGCCGATCTGCTGGTGACGGTCGAGACGACCGAGCAGGCGTTTGAAGCGTCGGACCTGTTCTTTCAGTACTACCGCGAGAACGCCAACTACCTCGAACGCACCTACGATTTTGTCGAGCGGTTGGGTATCGAGAAGGTTCGCAAAGACACGGTGTATGCAGCGCCGGAAGCGAAGAAAGGGCTCATCGAGCGGCTGCGCAAATCGAAGGATAAGTCCTACGACGCTTGGATGGAGCGCGAAGCGCCAAGGCCGTTTCAGTTCGTTCAGATTGAGCCCGTAAAGGAGGCTGTGTTCGCATGAGTTGGATTCAGATAACGGAGACGGAAAACATTCCGCCGCGTGAAGGGCGAACGGTGAAGATCGGCGAGTTGTCGATCGCGCTGTTCAACACGGGGGAGAAATTCCTGGCCGTTGAAAATCGCTGTCCCCACAAAGGCGGGCCGCTGGCCGATGGGATCGTCGGCGGCACAACCGTGACGTGCCCGCTGCACAACTGGCGCATTTGTTTGGAGACCGGCGAGGTGAGCAAGGGCTGCGATGCGCAGTTGCCGCCCGTTACACAATTTCCCGTTCGCGTTGAGGAAGGACTGATTTACCTACAGACCGCATGAAAGCTACATCGATAACTCTCACCGATTTCCGCTCCGCGCCGATGCGCGCGTTCCACATGACGTGGTTGGCGTTTTTCCTTTGCTTCTTTGGCTGGTTCGGCATCGCGCCGCTGATGCCAATCATTCGCGCCGAGCTGCATTTGACGAAAGACCAGGTCGGCAATACGATCATCGCGAGCGTTGCGATCACGATTCTGGCGCGGCTGTTGTTCGGCTGGCTGTGCGATAAGTTCGGCCCCCGGCGCGCTTATACGGCGCTGCTTGTATTTGGCTCGCTACCGGTGATGGGCATCGGTTTCGCGAATAGCTATGAGTCGTTTCTGGCATTTCGATTGGCGATCGGCGCGATCGGTGCGTCGTTTGTCATCACGCAGTTTCATACGTCGGTGATGTTCGGGCCGAACGTTGTCGGCGCGGCGAACGCAACGGCGGCGGGCTGGGGCAATCTCGGCGGCGGCGTAACGCAGATGGTGATGCCGCTGCTGGTGGCGGCGATGGCGAGCTTGGGCGCGGATGCGTGGTGGAGCTGGCGGCTGGCGATGATAGTACCGGGCGCGGCGCTGTTCGTGATGGGCATCGCCTACTACTACTTCACGCAGGATTCGCCGGAGGGCGATTGGACTCCGAAGCCGACAGCCGGCGCGGGCTTCCGCGAGGCGTGCCGCGACCCGCGCGTTTGGTCGCTGGCGGTAATGTACGCGGCGTGTTTCGGCATGGAGCTGACGATCGACAATATCGCCGCTCTTTACTTCGTCGACAACTTTGGATTGAGCATCCAGACGGCTGGGATATTGGCTGGCACGTTCGGCATGATGAATCTGTTCGCGCGCGCTTTGGGCGGAATCATCAGTGACCGCTGCCATGCAAAGTGGGGCCTGCGCGGCCGCACGACGATGTTGACGGCCACGATCGCACTGGAGGGTTTGGCGCTGATGGCGTTTTCCCAGGCGAAGAGCGTTGGCCTGGCGGTTGCCGCGATGCTGCTGACAGGACTGTTCATCAAGCTCTCGAATGGAGCGACGTACGCGGTGACACCGTTCATTAATAAAAAAGCGATGGGCGCCGTGGCGGGCCTGGTTGGCGCGGGTGGCAACATCGGCGCGGTGGCCGCAGGGTTTCTGTTTAAGAGTTCGAGCAGCGCCTGGCCGCAGGCTTTGTTGCTCCTTGGGGTTCTCGTCGCGGCTAGCGCCGGTTTGGCGTTATTCGTGAAATTCAGCGAGGCGGATGAAACCGCCGCGCATCATGAGATGATCAGCCGCCACGGTGCGGCATGGCAGCCGGCTTCCGTTTCCGGCGACTAGTTCTACCTTCGGATCCTGTTATCCGATCCACTTCTCTCCCCGTCGAGTAAATACTCACCTTCAGGAGAAGTCATGTCTAATACTCGCCGCTCGTTTTTGTCGAGCGCCGCTTTGTCCCCCGCCGCGCGATTGCTCTCGGGCTTGCCCGCTGGCTGGGCCGGCTCCGTCTACGCCAGCGATGCGCCAGAGGCCTCGCAGGTGCGTTTCGGGATGATCGCGCTGACCGACTGCGCGTCGATTGTGATGGCGCACGAACTCGGCTTGTTCAAGAAATTCGGCGTGAACTCGGTGGTCTCGAAAGAGGCATCGTGGGCGGTGATCCGCGACAAGCTGACCCTGGGCGAAAATCACGCTACGCACATGTTGATCGGGATGCCGTTTGCATCCACGATGGGCCTGATGGGTTCGCCGGCGAAGCCGATGGTCGTGCCGTGGATGATCAACCGCAACGGCCAGGCGATCACGATGGCCAACAAGTTCAAGGGCAAGGTGAAGACGGCCGCCGATGTGAAACCGCTGGCCGCCGAGGCCAAGGCGAAGGGCGATCCGCTCACCTTCGCGATGACGTTTCCTCCCGGCACCCATGCGATGTGGATGCGATATTGGCTCGCTTCGGGCGGCGTCAATCCCGATAAGGACGTTACGCTGATCACGATTCCGCCGCCGCAGATGGTGGCCAACATGAAGGTCGACAAGATGGACGGGTTCTGCGTGGGTGAGCCATGGAACCTACGGGCGATCGCCGATAACATCGGCTACACGGTCACGACGACGCAGAAGATGTGGCCCGATCATCCGGAAAAAGTCTGCGCCTTCACCGAGGAGTTCGCGGCGAAGAATCCGAATACGGTCACGGCCGTCCTCAAGGCGCTGCACCTGGCCAGCGAACACATTGACAAGATGGAGAACCGGCCCGCGGTGGCCGAAGTCATCTCGCGGCCGACCTACATCAATTGCCCGAAGGAGATCATTCTCGACCGGTTGAAGGGCGTCTACAACTACGGCGACGGACGCAAGGAGCAGGATCCCAACTACATGATCTTCTCCCAGCGAAACTGCAACTTCCCGGCGAAGACGTTCGGCTATTGGTGGCTCTCACAGTTCCGCCGCTGGGGCATGGTGAAGGGCGCTCCGAACTACAAACAGGTCGTCGACAAGGTGATCCGGCCCGATTTGTATGCGACCGCGATGAAGGACCTGGGCGTGAAAGTTCCGGCGACGGACATGGTGCCGGCCAAACTCGCCGATGGCGTGTTCGATCCTAAGGATCCAGAGAAGTACGCGAAGAGTTTTGCGATTCACAGCCGGGTGGAGGCATAGAGCGATGATGAACTCACTGAGGAATTTCGCGTTGTCGCTGGTGGGCATCACGCTGGTGATCGGGCTGTGGGCGATGGCCAGCGCGTTCTGGTCGGCTGATTTGCCGTCCCCCATGAAGACGTGGGAAGAGAGCAAACTCTACATTATGCAGCCGCTTGAAAAACGCGGCGAGATGGACCAAGGCATCGGACTGTTGGCGGCCTACAGCCTGGTGCGCGTGGCGAAGGGATTCCTACTGGGAATCCTTTTCGGCGCGCCGCTGGGGCTACTTTTGGGCGCGTCGCAACTGTTGTCGAAAATGTTTGATCCGGTGATTCAGGTATTGCGGCCGATCTCGCCGCTGGCCTGGCTGCCGCTGGGGCTGGTGCTGTTCCGCCAGTCCGAACCGGCCGCGCTGTTCACAATCGCGATTTGCTCGATGTGGCCAACCGTAATCAACACGATGCACGGCGTGCGTGCGATTCCGCAGGACTACATAAACGTCGCCAAGGTGCTGCGGCTCTCGCCGTGGAAACGGTTCACGAAGGTGCTGCTGCCATCGACTCTGCCGTACATGTTTACGGGGTTCCGCTTGAGCCTGGGCATCGCGTGGCTGGTGATCGTGGCGTCGGAGATGCTAACCGGAACGCCGGGCGTGGGCGGCTTTCTGTGGCAGGAGTACAACAGCCTGATTTACTCGCACATTCTGCTTTGCATTCTGACCATTGGCGTCGTCGGCTTCACGCTCGACCGCATGATGGCGTTTGTCGAGAACAAACTGAGGACCGCATAAAAGATGGCCTACTTCAAATTGCAAGGCGTATCCAAATCGTTCGGACCGCGCAGCGTGCTCGACAACGTGAATCTGTTTCTCGACGAAGGCGAATTTGTGTCGATCGTTGGCACCTCCGGCTCCGGGAAAACAACGCTGATGAAGATTGCCGCCGGTCTGACTGCGCCGGACGCGGGCGGCGTCTTTCTCAGCGGAATGCCGGTAACATCGTTCCCGAATCATGCGGCGATTGTGTTTCAGAATTACTCGCTGCTGCCGTGGTTGTCGGCGCATGCGAATGTGCTGCTGGCGGTGGAGAGTGCGTTTCCGGCGTGGACGAAGCAACAACAGGCTTCGCAGGCGTCGAAGTATTTGGAAATGGTCGGGTTGGGCAAGGCCGCGGAGAAACGGCCGAGCCAGTTGTCGGGCGGCATGCGGCAGCGGGTGGCAATCGCCCGCGCTTTCGCGGTCGAACCACGGTTGATTCTGCTTGATGAACCGTTCGGGGCGCTCGATGCGCTGACGCGGCTAACGCTGCAACAAGAGCTCGTCAAACTTTGTCAGGAACAGTCTCCGCGGGCGACGGCGCTTATGATCACAAATTCGGTAGACGAAGCTATATTACTATCCGATCGAGTCGTCGCCCTTGGCCGAGGGCCCGCAGCGCGGCTGAGCGCGGCGGTGCCGGTGAACCTGCCGCGCCCACGCGATCCGCGGGCGTTGCTACACGACGAAGCCGCGGTACGGGTTCGCGCGCGAGTGACCGAGTTCCTTGCGGCGGCGGGGTCGAAGAGCGGCGAGGCGGCTGCACCCGTTTCGCCGCGCTCGACCTCGGTTCCAGCGGAGGTGCGATAGATGCGACCGCTGGAAATCACCTCGTTGACGAAGACATTCTATACGCCGACTGGGCCACAAACGGTGGTGCGCGATTTCAACACGAAGATACAGCCGGGTGAAATCGTTGCGCTGCTGGGGCACTCGGGCTGCGGGAAATCGACGGTGTTGTCAATCATCGCCGGCTTGCAGGACGCAACGGCCGGCGGCGTTGTTATCGATGGCCGAGAGATCGACGGACCGGGGCTCGAACGGGCGATGGTGTTTCAATCGCCGTCGCTGCTCCCTTCGTTGACGGCGCTCGATAACGTCTTGCTCGCTGTGGATCAGGCGCATCCGAAGAACAGGCGGAAGCAGAACCGGGAACGAGCGCAGAAATACTTGCGGCTGGTGGGAATCGAAGAGTACGGCTCGCAGCGGCCGGCCGAGTTATCGCAAGGCACGCAGCAGCGCGTGGCGATCGCTCGCGCGTTCGCGATGGAGCCTCGATTCCTGCTGCTCGATGAGCCGTTTGGGGCGCTCGATTCGATCACCCGATGCGAGTTGCAGGATCTTCTGGTTGATTTGTGCGCGGCCAAGCCACGAACTGTGATTTTGGTCACGCACGATGTCGATGAGGCGCTGTTACTCTCGGACAGGATCATTCTGATGACGGATGGCCCAGAGGCTCGGGTCGGCAGGGAGATTGATGTCGCGCTGCCGCGGCCGCGGTCGCGTACGGCGGTGATGGATACGCCGGCTTACTTCGCAATGCGAAACGAGATTCTCGAGTTTCTGGAATCGCACAGCAAACAATTTCAGCATTAGCGCGGCCCCGGACGCCACGTGGTCTTTTTACCGCCGGCCGCGCCGCCGTGGCGGATATTCCCCCATTTCTACTAAGAAACCGCGCAAAATAGGGTCGTACCTGTGCGCGACACGGAGATCTGCATGACAAAATCAATCGCTCTTGTTTTATCTGCCATCACCTGTTTCGCCCAAACGGCGCCTAAGCCGTTAAAGATCGGAAACGTCGTGGTTAGCGGCTCGCTACGCGCACGCGGCGAGGCGTTCGACTGGTTCCAGTCCGACACCGGCGACGGTAGCTACATCTACTCCGGCAATATTTTCCGGATCGGATTCTCACAAAAGAAGGAGACATGGGACTGGAACGCGGAGTTTGCAGTTCCCTTCCTTCTCGGGCTGCCCGACACCGCGCAGGGTCCAGGCGCCCAGGGCGCGCTTGGCCTCGGTTCGAACTACTTCACAGCCAATCGGCGGAACCAGAATGCGGCGATGGTCTTTCCGAAACAGCTATGGGTGCGTTATGGCGGGGCGACGGGGCACTCGATAAAGGCCGGGCGGTTCGAGTTCATGGACGGCGGCGAGACCACGCCGAAGAATGCGGCGCTGGCGGTGTTGAAAAATACTCGCATCAACATGCGGCTATTGGGGCACTTCGGATGGACGGACGTTGGCCGCAGCTTCGACGGGCTTCACTATCAGCACGCGAATGCCAAGGGCAATTTCACCCTGGTTGGCGCGGTACCGACACGCGGCGTTTTCCAGGTTGACGGCTGGGGATGGAACAGAACCGCATTCGGCTACGGGTCCTATACCGCGCCATGGGGAAAAGGAACACACACGGCCGAAACGCGCGTGTTTGGCCTGTAC
>VFZW01000169.1 GCA_016871055.1 Acidobacteriota bacterium | reverse complement strand
CCCCGCACAGATCCGTACGAGCGGAATTACCGCATACGGCTCCTCCCTTGGATTCGAGCGTCGAAGCGAACATCAGGATATGGATGAAGAGTGCGTGGGCGAGGAATCCATCGATCGAAGATCGGCCGCAGTTGTTCCCAATCGGGTTTCCGCCGCTGACTGCGACGGCGCAGTACATGCCGCCAGTAACGACAGATCCGCTCTCGGAAACGCGAAAGCATGGAAAGGTTCCCCGGCACGGCGTGATAACGGAAATACCCGTCCACCACCCGCTTCAGCCACGCTCCGACCTGCGCCACTGGCTCGTGCATCTTCCGGCGCAGCTCCTGCTTGATGGCATGGAGTTTTGCCCTCATCCGCTTTGACACAGTACGCCGCCAGACCACAAAGTGGCCCTTCGAGTTCCTGCCACAGTAGTGCGTGAACCCGAGGAACGCGAACGTTTCCGGTTTCCCCTGCCCGCGCTTCCGACAATCGGACGCCGCGAAGCGCCCGAACGCGATGAGCCGCGTCTTTTCCGGATGGACTTCCAACCCAAACTTCGCCAAACGTTCCTGGAAGTCTCGCAGGAAACGCTCGGCATCGGCTTGATGCTGGAAACCGGCGACGAGATCGTCAGCGTAGCGAACGATGATCATGTCCGCTTGCGCCACTTTCTCGCGCCATACCTCGGCCCACAGATCGAAAACATAGTGCAGATATAAGTTAGCCAGCAGCGGTGAAACTACTGCTCCTTGCGGAGTACCCACCGTCGTTTCCGACCATTCGCCTTCTTCCGAAACGCCCGCCGTCAGCCATTTCTGGATCAGCCGCAGCATTCGGTCGTCGGCTATTCGATGGCCGAGGAACTTCATCAGCCACTCATGACTGACGTGGTCGAAGAAACCCTTGATGTCGGCATCGAGTATCCAGTTCACTCGCTTCTTTTGCAGCCCCGCATTGAGCGCGTCGAGCGCCATATGCGCGTTGCGCCCCGGCCTGAGCCCATAAGAAAAGCCCCTAAAGTCCGCCTCGTAAATCTCATTGAGCACGGTCACCACGGCCTGTTGAACAATCTTGTCCTCCAGCGCCGCGATGCCCAACGGACGTTGCCGTCCGTCGGCCTTCGGTATATAGACTCTTCGCGAGGGTTGTGCGCGGTACGCGCCACGATGTACGCGGCTGTGCAGATCGGCGAGCCGATCCTCCAACCCCGCCTCATAATCGAGCCATGTCACGCCATCCACCCCGGGAGCCGCATTCTTCTTCAATGCGTCAAAACTCTCCCTCAGCAGATTTAAGGTCACATGATGCAGCAAAGCGGTGAACCGCTCTTGTTTCCTTTCCCGCGCCACTCGGCGCACGCCGCTCAATCCTTGGGACACCCGTTGCCCGCTCTGTGTCGGTTGGATGTTGGATTGCGCGTCGTTCTCCTTGGGCTGCCGCCTTCCCTCCACAGCCTCCGCCGTAGGTCGCCCTTCTTTGTTCGGCTGTTTCACAGGTACTACGCGGCAGTCAGACTCCTCCATTGCGTACACGTCCGCATTGCGGCTTTGCGCCTTCGCGGACCGGTCTGTCGGTTGGACAGACACTTTGGAGGTCTCCCGGTTCTCGTGCATGTTGTTTCTCGACGTGCCAGGGTCTTCGACCACGCCGCGTCCCGCTTTGGCTCGCGATTTTGTCGCCGCCGCGGATATCGCCTTCCCCACTAAGCAAACAGTGTCGGCACGCGGTTCGTCAGTTATCGGGGCTCAATCGCCCGGCCCACCGATGCCTCTGTCTACGCTTCGCCGTGCGCCTCGCGGCGCACCATGCAAGACTCGAGGTCGGAATAGAGTCGCTGCTCCTTTCCCGTAGGGCTCTTTCATCCCCTACAACATGCCGGTTTATCCCGGCGCACTCGCAACACCGCAACTCCCCGTTGTGGTCGTCGGTAGCAGCCGCGTACCCGACGACGCCATTCTCTATTCCGGCTTGGCCCCCGGATTGGTCGGAGTTTGGCAGCTCAACGTCCGCGTTCCGATGGCCGTGCCGCCTGGGTCAACCACCGACGTGGTCGTCAGCATGCGGTCGGTTCCGTCCAATCAGCCTGAAAGTGGCGGCGTCATCCGCACCGTCATTGCGGTGAAGTGATTCGAATTCTAACCTCATTCGAGGTCTGGCCGGCGGTCGTCAGTACCGCCGGCTGCAAACCGGCCGGCACACCCGCATCCACACGAACGTTGATCTGGTGAAGACCGGGAAATCCCGGCGCGGCGCCGCTGAACAACACTTCGGCGGGGCGGCCGCCGACCGTCGCCGTTACCGGCGCAATTCCGAACCCGGTTCCGTAGATCTCAAAGATCCGGCTTCCTCGGTCGATCGCAGCGGCCAAGCCCGTCGCCGTGTCATGGAAGACTCCGGGCTGAGAGAGCGCCACCGGAACGCTCGTCGGTTCGGAGGCCCCGGCGACGTTCTGTATCCGGACAACAGCGGTAGCGGCGAGCGCCGCAAACGCGGGCGCCAGAAAGTTGATCTGCGTGTTGTTTGAGAAAAAGACCGTCGCGTTTCTGCCGTCCACTGTCACCACACCCCCTCGCAGGTTCGATCCAAACACTGTCGCTATCGCACCCGGCGCGATGCCAGGCCGAAACGACGCCGCATTGACGACACCATTGGCCGCAATTGCCGGCCTCGACAACGCTACCGCTTCCGCCACCGGAGACACCGCCCCTTCAACCGTAAACCGTAGCGTGTTCACAGCCGACGACGAAGGTGTCCACACAAACGACGCCGTCCCGTCGGCGGCGGTCACAACCGTCGCGTTCGCAACCGTCCCGCCGGTCGCGGTCACACGCAGCCCGGCATAGGGCAGTTCGTTCGAATCGGTGACCCGCACGGCGACCGGCAACGGCAGCGCAAGTCCTGGAGTCGCCACCTGGCCATCGCCGCTTACCACACGCAACTGCAAGCCGCCCACGTTCGCAGCCACGGCCAGCCGCGCTTCGGCGGCCATGTATCTTGAATTACCCACCGCTTCCAGCTTCAGCAGTTCCACGCCTTCGCGCGACGGACGATACAAGAGCGAAACGCTGCGAGCGCCTCGTGGAATCACGCGATCCACCACGCCGCTCGGACCGGTTAGGCGAACCGGCAGGTCAACCTCGGCCGGCGCCGTCAGAGACGCGGTCAGATTCTGAGCGAATCCGACGAGCGCACCGGCCGCCGGCTCGATCGACAGCCGCAGCGATCGCAGCAACTCGGACTCCATCTGAATCCGGCCCTCCGAAAAACGGCCATACGCCTCGCTGAATTCCGCGCGATACCGCTCCAGTTTGGCGACATCCGCGGCACTCGGCTCGGTGTCCTCGGGCACAATCAGGATGAATGCGATTCGATACCGCCGCTGCTCGACGGTGTGATCGGGAACGCGGCGGCCTTCCACGGCAATCAGATCGTCAACGGTCACATTCCGCCGCACGCCTCCAAAGGCCACGCCAACACGCGGGTCGACAATCCCCGGGCTAATCGAAGCGCCTTCCACCAGAAACGTCGGCGGTACCTCTTCCGGCGCGCGCACACCCATCAGGTATTGATCGAGCGGCGAGAAACCCTCCACCGTCGCGACGGTCGCGAACCGCGGCTGAGCATTCTCGCCGTTATCCTGAATCCGGTTGCCCTCGAGAATCGACGCCTCCGAATTGAACCGGAAATTCCAATGAAACCCTTGGCGCCCCAACATCGGCCGCAGCGCCGGGTTCGCCGCGTCTCGAACGCTGACGAAGGCCAGAAAGAGATGTCCCGCCTCATGTGCCACAACGGTCATCCCTGTGTCACCCGTGTTGCCACGCGGCGCGAATGGGCTCGCCGGGGCGGAGGGATAGTTCGACAACGGCCCCATGTTTAGCACCGCTTGCAACCGCGCCGCCGAACCATACTGCCTGCCAACGTCCACCGCTGTATCGCCGATCCCTCGCCGCTTTGTCCGTACCGTGGATTCAAACGCCAGCGTCCCGCCGCCAATCTGCGAGCCCATTGCGTTGAAGAACGCTAGGTAATCGTAGGAGTCGTCGTGCGTTTCATAGAACCGGCGCGCCGCGGCGACCAAATCGAGTTCGTGGCCATCACCGAAACGCTCGGCAATCAGACCGTCGCCAGAGCCGGTGCGCGTATCGCGAAACGCAGCGAGCGAGAAGCGCGATGGGCTGTCCCCCGGCGAAATTCCGGTGACGCCCTCGGCGACGGCAATCGTCTCCCACGCCATCTCGATCTTGCCATCCGGATACAGCCGAATTTGAAACGTCTGCGGCCGGCCGAATCCGAAGTCGGAGTACTCGGGCACACGGTCCCATGTGAAGACCATGCGCTGCGGCGTCGACAAAACACGAATCGCGCCCGCGCCGGCCGAGGGATCCAGATCCGTGAACAGAGCGGCAATGCGCGGCGCCCCGGCCGCCATGCGTCCGAGACTGCGCTCGGTCGACGCGCTGTCGCCTTCGGCAAAGGTTAGGTTGCCGTCGGAGTTGACCCAGACCTCGCGGTAAGACTCGCCGTAAAAAGGAAACGAAAACGGCAGCGCAAGCTTGCGCGAATCGTCGTCTCCGATTCCGGTAATCGCTGTGGCGCCGTTAATCGCCGACGAATCGTAGCCGCCGTCCGTGGTGCGGTATGTATAACCGCTCGTGCCACGCGCAAACGCCACCTGCAGGCCAACGAGATTAAACGGATTGCGCCGGCCAAAAATCGCATCGTCGTTCCGCATCACCGCGATATGCCCGACATCGCTGTCGGCGTGGCGCACCGGCTCGGCCGAACGAACCTTCGACAATGCCCGCAGCCGCTCCGCCTTCGCATGCAGATCCAGTTCCTCGCGCCATCGCTCCGGATACGTACCGCAAAACGTGCCGCCGCTCCGCGCGGCCAAAATCTGCACGGCCAACGCGTAACAAACGAAAACAGCTACTCGCAAATTCATCCACCATTGTAAAATACGAAGCGAGAGGGCTCCCCTGAATTATGGCTTACTGTTCGCGATGCGGCGGCATGGTCGCCGACGAAGCGCGTTTCTGTCCGCAATGCGGAAATCCGTCCGGCATGGGTGTGGGCGGCGCCGCGCCGTCGCCGTTGCAGCCGCTGGAATACAAGATCCAAGGCGACAACTTGCAGGTCGTGCGGGTGGAGCTGCAACCGGGCCAGGAACTGTACGCCGAAGCCGGCAAGATGCTCTACAAGACACCGAGCATCCACTGGGAAACGCGCATGTCCGGCGGCACCATCGGACAGAAACTCTGGGGCGCGCTGAAGCGTACGGTAATGGGCGAGAGCCTTTTCCTGACCTACTTCCGCGCGATGCAAGCCGGCGAGGTCGGCTTCGCGGGCAGCTATCCGGGGCGCATTCAGAACTTCGATTTGCAAAACGGGCAGTCGGTGCTGGTGCAGCGCGATAGTTTCCTAGCCGCTCAGACGACTGTGCAATTGAACATCGCCTTCACCAAGAAACTCGGCGTGGGCTTTTTCGGCGGCGAAGGATTCATCCTCGAACGGCTCACCGGCCCAGGCACCGTATTCATTCACGGCGGCGGCGATTTCGTCGACTTCCAACTCGGCCCCGGCGAAATGCTGCAAGTCGACACAGGCTGCGTCGTAGCGTTTGAAGAGAGCGTGACTTACGACATTCAATTCGTCGGCGGTATCAAAACCGCGATCTTCGGCGGCGAAGGATTGTTCCTGGCGACGCTCACCGGCCCCGGCCGCGCCATCGTGCAGAGCATGACGCTTTCAAAGCTGCGCCGGGAACTCGCGCCGAGCAGCACGGGCGGCGATGAACACAGTTTGCTCGGCGGCGTTGGCGACTTCTTCGGGAGCGACGATTAGTATGAATCCCGCATGCGCGATCGACGACCGTCTGCGCCAACTCCAACAGGCGGCTCGCGCCCTGCGGCAAGCCGAGTCGACCGAGCAGTGGACACAGATTTTGGCCGACACCGCGGGCCGTTTAGCGTCGGCCGTGCTGTTCTTCCGCGTTGATGGCGGCAAGTTGCATTGTGACGCCACACGCGGCGCCAGCCAGCCCTCGACTTCGATTGCCGCCTCCGATGCGCCCGCGTTTCGACAGGCCGTTGAAACGAAGGAAACCGTCGTTGCGTTGCACGCGGCCTCCGAGCTTTCCGAAGCCATCGCGAATGCGATTGGCGATCCCGGCCGGCGCGCACACCTGTTTCCGCTGGTCGGCAAAACGCGCGTGCTTGGCGTCCTGCTCGCCGAAGGCTTGCCCGATGTGCACGCGATGGAACTTCTAATGACGCTCGCCGCGGCATCGCTGGAACTGCGCAATGTGAAGCCCGCGACGCCTCTCATCGCGCCCGCGCCAAGTGTAGCCGCCACGCCGACCGCGACCGAGCGCAAAGCCCTCGTCGCCGGCGCGAAAAAGGTTCTCGCGCTCAGCCTCATCGCAATCGCAGCCAACGCCGCGCCCTCCTGTGAAGCGGAATCTCGCGCGCTCCGCGCCAAGCTCACACCGCAAACACGGGCACAGGTCGAAAAGTGCATCACCCGCAACGGCGACACGGCGCAGTCGGCCGCTGCACGCCTCGCTCTCGGCGTAACAAATATCGAAGGCCAGAACCATGCCGCCGCGCTCGCCTTCCTCGACAAGGCCGCCAAGCCCCTCGCGAAAATCGACGACTACCTCGCGTTCTTCAAAGCCCAGGCGCTGGCCGCCTTGAACCGTCACGAAGACGCGCTCGCCACGCTCGATGCCGTCTGGAAACAGCCGGGCGGTTCGCCGATAACCGGCCGCGCGGCGCTGCTCGCGGCAAAGTCGGCGCAGGCCATCGGCAAACCCGATCAGGCGCTACGCATTCTGAAATCGCAAGAGGCCGCTCTGCCGCAACCGCAAGGGGACATGGCCATCGCCGAAGCGTCGAAGTCGGGCGACGATTACGCGCGCGTCTACTTCCGCTATCCCTCCTCGACCGAAGCCGTGCAGGCCGCCGTGCAATGGAGAGCGCTCGGAGCCCCGTCCGCCACGCCGGAAAACTATCTCGCGCGGATTGAAAAAGCGTCGGGCGCGCAAGCGGCCTCTATCCGGACGGAACTCGCGCAAGCTTCTCCCAACTGGCCCGCGGCGCAGCGTGAACTCGCGCTGGTCCGTACCTGGGCGATCGACCACCGCGCACGCCGATACGCGGGCGTCCGCGCCGGACTCGCCGCCCTTACGCTCACCACTCCCGAAGCCGACGCCGAGCGCACCGGCCTGCTCTACGACACCGCTCGCCGCATGAATCTCGAAGCCGATCGCACGGCCGCCTTCCGCCGGCTCGCGATGAATCACGTTGGCTCGCGCGCCTATCTCGACGCGTTGCTCGCCGAAGCCGATCGCCATCTGCGAGAGAACGAATTCACTGCCTACGAACCGCTCTACAAAGCCTGCGCCGACAAATACGATCGCGACGAGAAGGCGTCCTTCTGCCATTGGAAGGTGGTGTGGAGTTCCTATCTCCGCCGTCGCGCCGGCGCTGAGCAACTGCTGCGCGAACACCTGCAGCGCTTCCCGCACTCCGAAAAAGCGAACGCGGCCCTGTATTTCCTCGGACGCATCGAAGAGAAGCGCCACAAGCCCGCTTTCGCGCGCGCTTACTTCGACGCCGCCGCTTCGCGCTTCCCCAACACCTACTACGCGCTGATTGCGGCCGACCGCGCAAACGGCCTGCCGCAAGCCGACGACGACGCCACGCAGTGGATCGCAAACGTACGCTGGCCGCAGCGCACCGCCTTGTCGGCAACCGAACCGCCAAGCGCGCAAAACCGCCGCGAACGCGCGGCTCTGTTGCGCTTGGCCGGTCTCGACAACTACGTCGAGCAGGAATTGCGCCACGGCGCACGCGAATTCGCATCGCCGATCCGGCTGGCCACCGACCTCGCCGAGTTCATGACATCAATCGGCCAAGCCGACAAAGGCCTGCGCTACGTAAAGAATTTGTTGCCCGGTTATCTCTACTTCCCGTGGGATCCCGCGGGCGAAAAATTCTGGCGTCATGCGTTCCCGCTTCCGTTTCAGGAAGACCTGCACAAATACGCAAAAGAGAACAGCGTCGATCCGTTTGTCGTCGCTGGCCTCATCCGCCAGGAGTCCGAGTTCAATCCCAAAGTCATTAGCTACGCCAACGCCTATGGCCTCACGCAAATCCTACCCTCGACCGGCCGCGAATTAAGCCGCCGCGTCGGCATGCGAGATTTTTCGACGCCGATGCTCTTCGACCCCGCCGTCAACCTCCGCCTCGGCACGTTCTACCTCAAAACGATGCTCGCGTCGTTCAACGGCCGCTGGGAAGACGTGCTTGCCGGCTTTAACGCCGGCCCCTCGCGCGTGATCAAATGGCGGCGATGGACCAACTACGAAGAACAGGCGGAATTCATCGAGACCGTTCCGTTCGATCAAACGCGCGACTACATCCAAAGCGTGCTGCGCAACGCCGCGGTCTACAAGAAATTGTACGCGCGCGACCTCGCTCTTATAAAATCAACAAATGAGCCAAAGCCTGTCGTTGCCGCGTCCAAGCGCACAGGCCGCTTCCCAGCGGCCCGTTAGCGGCGACCCAATCGCAGATCCGCCGAGCGGAAGCGAGTCCGCTGTGCGCGCTTACAGCGACCGTAGTCAGTTCCGAAGCGCGCGCACCGCAGAGTTCACCGAATCGGTCATCCGCGAGATGTCCCGGCTGGCTATGAAACACAACGCTGTCAACCTCGCGCAGGGCTTCCCCGACTTCCCCGCCCCGGCGTTCCTCAAGCAGGCCGCGGCCGACGCCATCGCCGCCGAGTTTAATCAATACCCCATCACCTGGGGCGTGCCCGCTTTCAGAGACGCCATCGCGCGCAAATACAAAGCCGTCTACGATCTCGACATCGATCCCGCGCGCGAAATCACAGTCGTCTGCGGCTCGACCGAGGGCATGATCGCGTCGCTGCTCGCCACCGTCAACGAAGGCGACGAAGTCATCGTCTTTGAGCCCTACTACGAAAACTATCACCCCGATCTGCAACTCTGCGGCGCGTCGCGGAAGCTCGTTACGTTAACCCCGCCCGACTGGACGTTCGATCGAGAAGAGTTGCGTCGCGCGTTCTCCTCGAAGACCAAGGCGATTATCCTCAACACGCCCAACAACCCGACGGGCCGCCTCTTTACACGCGTCGAAATCGAATTCATCGCCAACCTCTGTATCGAGCACGATGCGCTCTGCATCACCGACGAAATCTACGAGCACATCGTTTATGACGGCAACATCCATGTGCCGGTTATGACGATCCCCGGCATGCGCGAGCGTGCCGTGCTCGTCAACAGCATGAGCAAGACGTATTCGGTCACCGGGTGGCGCGTGGGATGGGTGCTCGCCGCGCCCGATCTGACCGACTCGATTCGCAAAGTCCACGACTTTCTCACCGTCGGCGCCGCCACGCCGCTGCAGCACGCGGGCATCACCGCGCTCGCCGCCGACGCCGCGTTCTACAATCACCTGTCAATCGAGTACGGCGCGCGCCGGCAGTTGCTCACCGACGGCCTCGAAGCCGCGGGTTTCGAGTGCTTCCGCCCGCGCGGCGCGTACTACATCATGACGAACATCGAGAAATTCGGCTTCGCCAACGACGTCGAATTCGTGCGGCACCTGATCGAGCACGCCGGCGTCGCCGCCGTGCCAGGCTCGAGTTTCTTCTCGCGCCCCGAATTGGGCAAGAATTACGTGCGCTTTTGCTTCTGCAAAAAGCCAGAGACGCTCGCCGCTGCCAGCGAGCGATTGCAAAAAGCGTTTTGATCACCCGCCGCGTTGCCCTTATCGGGCTCACCGCCAAAGCCGAGCGCCGCATCGGCGGCGGCTTCGTCTTCGAGTCGCAGAACACCGGTCATGCCATTCGCGATCGCGCCGTCAAAGGCGTCAACGCCATCGAGAAGATCCCGCTGGTCATCGTCGGCGGCGGCATCGGCGGACTGTCCGCCGCCTGGTGGCTGAAGCGCAATAAGTTCCACGACTTCGTCTTGCTTGAAATGGAACGCGAACACGGCGGCAACTCGCGGTCGGGCCGCAACGAAATCAGCACCTACCCGTGGGCCGCGCACTACGTGCCCGTGCCGAACAAAGAGTCGACCCTCGTGCGCGACCTCTTCACCGAACTCGGCTTGTTGCAAGACGGCGAATGGGATGAACGCTGGCTTTGCCATTCTCCGCAAGAGCGGCTCTACATTCACGGCCGCTGGCAGGACGGGATCGAACCCGAAGTCGGCCTCACCGCCGAGGACCATCGCCAGTTCAAGGAATTCGCCGCTCGTGTCGCCGAATTCCGCGCCTCCGGCCAGTTCACAATTCCCGCCGCGCCGAAACCCTCGCCGCTCGATCAGATCAACTTCAAAGACTGGCTCGCGCGGCAAAAGCTGACCTCGCCCTATCTGCACTGGCTCGCCGACTATTCGACGCGCGACGACTTCGGCTCGGCCTCTCACGAGACCAGCGCCTGGGCCGGCATTCACTACTTCGCCGCCCGGGAACATGAAGAGAAAGGCCCGCTCACGTGGCCCGAAGGCAACGGGTGGATCGCCTCGCGCCTCGCGGCGAAAGTCAAAGACCACATCCGCACCGAGAGCCCGGTATTCCGTATCGAGAAGCCCGGCACAAAGTGGCGCGTCCACACGCCCAAGACGATCTACGAAGCGGGCGTTGTCATCTATGCCGCGCCCGCTTATCTGTTGCCGCATCTCGACCCGACTGTGCCGAAACCGCAAGGCCTCGATTGGACGCCGTGGCTGGTCGCCAATCTAACGCTCGACCGCATCCCGGCCGAGCGCCACGGAGAAGCCGCCTGGGACAACGTGATCTACGGCTCGCCCTCGCTGGGCTACGTCGTGGCCACGCATCAGGACGTTCGCGCCCGCATCGACAAAACCGTGTGGACCTACTACTACGCGCTCTCCGGCCGCGCGCCGAGCGAAGCGCGCAAGGGTCTTCAAAGCACCGATTGGAACACGTGGAAAGAGCGCATCCTCACCGACCTCGAACGCCCGCACAAAGACATCCGCCAGTGCGTCTCGCACATCGACATGTTCCGCATCGGCCATGCGATGATCCGCCCAACGCCGGGATTTCTCACCAACCCCCACCGCCTGGCGTGGATCAAAGGACGCGAGCGGTTCTTCTTGGCCACGGCGGATTTGAGCGGGTTTTCAATTTTCGAAGAGGCGCAGTACCGCGGCGTGGAAGCGGCGCGACGGGCGTTGCTACTTCTGTAATATACGGGAAGACTTCACGGCCCATTCCCTCCAACTTCTTCTTCGGCTACTGGATGTGCTCCAACAAGAGCCGGATACCGGGGCATCGAGCTGAGTCCATTCTGGAGAGTTCTCTTCTCCGGCATCTGGAACTTCTCGCTATTCGGCCAGATTCACGACATGGCTTGGGACCGGCAAATGGACGTTTGGTGGAACCCAATCCTGTTTGCGATACTCACCCTGATTATCTCGCAATTCGGTCGCGCCGAGGATGCTTTTTGGTTGTTTTCAGACCGCCAAGCGGATCAATGACCACCATGCACAGACAGTTTCCGAACCGCGCAACGACAAATTCTCCCGCAGAGGAATCTTTTGGATGTTGGTGCCTGTTGACAACTTGGCCAACATGGTCAATGGCGTTGCCCAAAATTAGGGCTTCCACCTTAACTAAAAGGTGATATACCTGTTATCCATGTCTGCTAGTGGATAGCAGGCTCGGGATTTTGTTCCCGCACTTTTACTAACCGCTGATCGGTTCGGAGGGATCGACGGCGCTGATTCGAGCCTTCGAGTCTCCCGGAAAAAGATCTCTATTCCCTTGACAAGGAAGCGACACCGCGAGCACCATGATGCAGCCCGGCCAAAGCCAAGCACCCCTCGTCACGATTTTGACGCCGTGTCTAAACACGCAGGCGTTTGTTGCTCGGACAATCGAAAGCGTGCTGATGCAGGACTATCCCAACATCGAGCACATCCTCGTCGATGGCGGCTCGACCGATGGCACCGTCGAAACCATCGAAAGCTACGCGGCTAAGCATCCCGATCGCGTCCGCCTGGTCGTTGAACGTGACGGCGGCCCCGCTGAAGCGCTCCGCAAAGGCCTCGAATCCGCAAACGGCAAGTACTTTGCGTATCTAAACGCCGACGACACCTACTTCCCCGGTGCCATCCGAACCGCCGTGCATTGGCTCGAGGCCAACGTAGATGTCGCCGCCGTCTACGGGAACGCATATTGGATCGACGAAAAAGGCCAGCGCATCTCCAGTTACCCCACCGAACCGTTCGACCGCGAAACACTCAAGGAACATTGCTATATCTGCCAACCGGCGTGTTTCCTACGAACACAAATCCTGCGCGATGCCGGCGGCTTCAACGAAGACTTTCAGGTCGCCTTCGACTACGAACTTTGGCTGCGTCTGGCTCAATCGCACAAGCTCTTGCGCATCGACGCGCTACTCGCCAACTCGCGCATGCACAAAGAGAATAAGACCTTCCGGCAGCGGACGATCGGCTTCGAAGAAGCGAACAAGGCTTTGCGCCACTACTACGGCTATGTTCCGTTTCGTTGGGCGCACAGCTACGCGTCGTTCCTTCTCGACCAGCGCGATCAGTTCTTCGAACCGCTCCGCCCATCGTTTACTAAATATGTCTTTGCATTTATGATCGGCTCGATGCCGAACTGGTCGAACCCTCTTCCCTTCTGGAAAGAGTGGCGCCAAGTCATGAGCCTCGGCGCGTTCGTCCGCAGGTGGAACGACACGTGGGTAGCGCGCCGTCTCGGAATTGTGATCCGATAGACGTTGGCGATGGAAATCAAGCGTGCACTAATTACCGGCATCAATGGCCAGGACGGTTCCTATCTGGCGGAGTTACTGCTCGGGAAGGGCTATGAGGTACACGGCCTCGTTCGCCGCGCCGGCATCGAAGCGCCCGAGTACCGGATGGAGAACCTGCTACCTGTCCTCGACCGCATCCATCTCCACCCGGCGTCACTTGAAAGCTACGCCGGCATATTTAACGCCGTTGCCAAGATCCGCCCGCACGAATGCTATCACTTGGCCGCGGCCAGCTTCGTCAGTTATGATTTCGACGACGAGTTCTCCACGCTCACGGCCAATATCAACGGCACCCACTACCTGCTTGCCGCGCTGAAAGACCTCGTCCCCGAGTGCCACTTCTACTTCGCCGGCTCCTCGGAAATGTTCGGCAGCGCCGAATTCGCGCCGCAAAACGAACACACACGGTTCCGCCCGCGCTCCATCTACGGAATCAGCAAAGTGGCCGGTTTCGAACTAGCGCGCAACTACCGCGAGCGCTACGG
>VFZW01000168.1 GCA_016871055.1 Acidobacteriota bacterium | reverse complement strand
TCGCGTGACTTACAAGTCCCAGGCCGAACCGAGGGTCGATTTTATCCGGCTGCCCGATGACGCCACCAATTTGCGGGCAATGACGGCGAGCGACTTGCGGCCGGGATTCGCCGTACTTGCCGGAGTGCGCGGCGACGATGGGTGCTGGCCGTCATATCTGGTCGATGCGGAGAAGAAATCGGCGGCGAAGCTCGATGGATGTTATACGGCCGTAGCCGCGCAGTTGCCCTCGCCGTTCACGCAGACCAACGAGGGCGCGGCGCTGGCGGCATTGGTCGGCCCGCCGGATGGGGATGTTCAGACCGGCATCAGCAATAAGGTCGCGATCCTGAACCCTGGTTCCGAGGCGATGCAGGTGGAGTTGTCCGGCAAGGCGATCACGCTGAATCCAGTGCCGAACGGAACGTTGAACGCCATTCTCGGGGGACAGACGCTGCGGGTGGCGCAGATCAATACGACTACCGGCGAAGTGACCGAGGGCGGCGCTCCCGGTGGTGGAGGCGTTCCGGGCGGCGGCGGACAAGGCGGCGGTGGAATCAACCTCGCCAACCTGCAGGTCGATTTT
This sequence comes from Acidobacteriota bacterium, assembly GCA_016871055.1. Taxonomy (GTDB): domain Bacteria; phylum Acidobacteriota; class Terriglobia; order Bryobacterales; family Bryobacteraceae. The sequence continues at coordinate 12,766 of VFZW01000168.1, read as the reverse complement.
GGGGATGGGGTGAAAGAAGTTGTAACACCGCCAACCAATATCCAACAAGGCCAACAGGCGGTGGTGGCGGTCGACTCGCTGGACAAAGTGACCAGCGCCAAGGTTGGGCTGATTAACGCACAGTTCGCGCCGATCTCGTCGGTAGCGTTTCCCGACGGATGGCTGCCGCTGATGGCGCCGGCGCCGGCGCCAGGACCCGGCGGCGGCGGTCCGGGAGGCCCCGGCATTCCGGGTGGACCAGGCGGAGGCGGACCCGTTAACAACCGGTTCCGAGTCGCGTTTAGCTGGAACCCGGCGCTGCGACAGTATTATGTGATCGCTCGGGCCAAGGACGACTCGCGCGACGCCTTTATTCGTTTCCCGGTAGCGGCGGGACAGGAACCGCAGGTGATCGCGTTCCCGCAGGGCGTGTTCGCTTCCTCCTGCGTGCAGCAGATTCGCATTTTCAATTTGGAGCTGTCGCGGTCGATCGCGGTGGCGACCTCGCGGACGGCAGAGACGACGGTGAAAAATCCGTGCGGCGCGACGGCGTTCCGCACACTCGATCTGACGAACCGCACGCTTGACGATGCCTCGCTGCCGGGGACCGGTGAAATCAGCATCGTCGGCCAGGCGGTCAACGAGGTCAACGACTACATCTACGGATCCAATACCGATCCGGGGCGACAGAACCGGGCCGACACGATGTATGTGTTCGACGGCGTGACGGCATCGTCGTTCCGCATGGACTTGCCGCCCGAGGTGGCGACGTTCGCCAACGTGACGCCATTTCCGCCGATGGGTATCCTGTTCGCGCAGGCGACCTCGCGGGTCGTCGGCGATGCGGGGATTGTGATCTTCGATCTGGAAAACGCCTCGGCGAGGCTGCTGCCGACACCGGCCGGATTCGCGGCGGTCCAGCCTTTGACAATCTTTCCGGCGACGCGGAAGCTGATTGCCCGAGGGACGCGCACCGAGCCGGCCGGTTCGCAGATATTGATCTACGATTTGACCAGCGGAGATTTGAAAATTGTCGGAAATCCGACGGGAGTTTCCTGGATGGGCGCGTTGCCGAATGTGCCCGGACCTCCAGGGCAACCGCCTAACCCCGCAGCCCAGCAGCCGGCGCTGCAAAACGTGAACCCAAAGTCGAACGCGGTTACAGTCGTTGGATTTGACGCGCAGCGGCGACCGGTCGGCGTAGCCGTGGTACGGGTACACTAAGAGGCTTGGCGGCGCCGTTTGGCGGCGCGGAGGCCGAGGTGTGCTCGCTGACGACATGCGCCTCTAATATACCATAATAACTATAAATGTCAATACATTAAATGCGAATTATGGCGATATATATCGCCGCCGTCCCGGTAGGACCGGAGCGCTTCATGGTCATTGAGGAGCACGCGCACACCGGACTCGCTCCGGCGCGACCGGCGCGCTTATTCGTTCATCCGGAGTACGAGGAGTGTCAGATCGTCGCGTTGCGGTTCCCCTTGGGTGAAGGCGGCGATGTCGCCTTGGATCAGTTTGGCCAGTTCGGCGGGCGAGGAGGCTCTGTACTGAATCGCGAGCGCGCCGAGGCGTTCGAGTCCGTACTGTTCGCCGCCGGTGCGTGAGGCTTCGCTGACGCCATCGGTGTAGAGCAGGAGCGTATCGCCGGGGTGGAGTTGCGCGGCGGCATCGTGCCAGCGGGCTTCATCCAACATACCGACGGGCATACCGGTGGGCACGAGTTCGTACGACTCGCCGGTGGACTTGATCAACAGCGGTGAGCAGTGTCCGGCGTTGGCCCATTGCATGGGCGCGTCACGGTGGATCGACCCGAGGAAGATCGTCATGTACTTCAGGCCGTGGGTGCGTTCGAGCATGAAGCGATTGAGGCGTTCGCAGACGACGGCGGGCGGGATCTGCTCGGCGGTCGACATGACGAAGGCGCCTTGGAGCAGGCCGGCGAGCAGGGCGGAACTGACACCTTTGCCGGAGACGTCGGCCATAACGATGTCGTAGCGGTCGGGGCCGGCGGGAATGAGATCGAAGTAGTCGCCGCCGACCTGGCGCGGGGGGATGGAAAGGCCCGCGGCGGTGAGCCAGCCTTTGGTTGGGAACTGGGCGGCGTCGGGGAGCAGATCGCGCTGGATGGATTGGGCGATGTTGAGTTCCTGTTCCAACTGGAGCTTTTTGCGCTCCTGTTCGAGCAGGCGGGCGTTTTCGAGGACAAACGACGCTTCGATGGCGAGCGATTGGAGGAGATCGCGGCTGGTGGAGGTGAGTTCGGCATGAGACTCGCGGGAGTCCATGTAGAGCAGGCCGATGGTGTCGGCGATGGTGCCGACGACGGCGGTTTCGGTCATCTCGGTGGCGCGCACCTTGATGAGTGGGACGCAGACGACCGAGCGGAGGACGATGTTCAGCGAGGCGGTATCGACGAGGTTGTGAGCGTCGTCGAAGCGCATGGTGAGCAGTTCGGAGCGGTTGCGGAGGGCCTGGTTGAGAAGGCTGGCGGGGACATTGAGGTCGTCGAGCGGAAGGCTGCGTCCACCGGCCTGGCGCGCGACGCGGGTGGCGAGAGCGCCGTCGACGGTGAGGAGCAGGAAGCCGCGCTGGCTGTTGGTGATGTCGATGGCGGCATCGACGACGGCGCCGAGGACGTGATCGATCGACAGCGACCCGGCGAGCGTACGGGCGACTTCGAGCATGCTGCGGAGCTTGCGGAGGCCGCCGCTATCGGCGTCGGGATGGAAGACGAGTGCGTAGGACTCTTCGACGCCGAAGGTCACGGTGTCGCCGGCGCGAAGGACGTGCGATTCGAGCTTGATGCCGTTAATCTCGATGCCGTTGCGGGAGCCGGCGTCTTCGATGATGAGGCTGTCGCCGTCGCGGCGGATGAGGGCATGGGCGCGCGAGGCGCGGTTGTCCCGGAGCACAAGATGGTTCTCGGGGCTACGGCCGATGAGGAAGGGGACGGGCTCGATCGGAACGCGGAAGGGCTGCGCTCCCGGGGGCCGAACTTCGAGCTCGGCGCTCATGGCTAGGTGGCCGTGGCGGCTTCGCGGAGTTCCTGTTCGCGCGCCATTTGACAGTTTGGACAGTAGCCGCCCATCTCTGTGCGCATTACAACAAGTTCGAATCCGAACGTTTTTTGGACCTGGGTGCGCATGTCGAGGAGCGGCTCGCCGAAGTATTCTTCGATCTTGCCGCAGCAGAGACAGACGACGTGGGCGTGTTCGCGCTTCATGCGCGTTTCGTAGTAGTGCTGGTCGCCCTGATAATGAAGCAGGTCGAGTTCGTCGACGAGGCCTTCGAGCTTCAGGAGCTTGAGCGTGCGGTAGACGGTGACGCGGTTGAGCTTGGGATCCTTTTCGCGGGCGAGATGGAAGAGGCTTTCGGCGTCGAGGTGTTTACCGGATTTGTCGATGAGGTCGAGGAGGATCTGGCGCTGGCGCGTCATGCGGACGCCGCGTTGTTGAAGGGATCCTTTCGTTGTATCACCGGCCATTTCCTATCAACTGTAGCATGGCGGATTGGGTTCGTTTGGTGAATTTTTCGCGAAGAACGGGAGGCCGCTGATGCGCTCCAGTTGGACGCGGTCCTCTTTATGAAATTGGTGTCCGCAGAAATCGGCGACAGCGTAGACCGAGGGCGGCACGATTTCCGGGAAGAACTCCTGTTCGGCTTCGGTCTGGTGGAGTTGACGGCCGAGGCGGGCGGTTTGGAGATCCTGGAGGATGGCGATGGCGTGGAAGAACTGCATCTCGGCGGCGGCGCGGTAGCGGGACTTGGATTGAATGTCGGCGGCGCGGGTTTCGTCTTCGAGGGGGTCGACGTCCTCGAGGTCGTTGGAGGCGCGGCGGATTTTTTCCAGACGCCAGGCGGCATCGCGGATTTGGAAAAAGGCGTCTTCTTCGAGGATGCCTTCGGGGAGGGTGGCGGCCTTCAGATTTTCGGTGAAGGCGGCGAGTTCGGCGGCTTCGGCGTCGTTGGCCGGGAGCATGGAGGAGAAGCCGTGTTTGCGGGCGTTCTGGCTGCTCGAGCGCTTCCCTTCTTCGGATATTGGCCCGGTGGAGAAGTGCGCGTTATTTGAATTGGCGATTAATTGCGCTGGTGTAGCCATGTTATTCCTCCGGACGTCCCATAGCGTGGAATTGTTCAGTTTCCCATTTCCAAATTGCGCCATCGTATTTGCGGTCCGGCATTTTGGTGGGATCGGCGAGGGGCGTGGCCTGGGCGATGACCTGCTCGTTCCGCACATCGAGCTTGGTGGACTGGGCGGCGCGGGCTGTTTGCAGGGACTTTAGCGTCTTGAGGGCGCGGCGCCAGTTGCGGCTCCCGCGGTTCTGGAACTGTGCGACGTAAGGTGTTGTATTTTTTACGTTTCTGGCGCGTTCCAGCTCCCAGGAGGCGTGGATGAGTTCGTTCGCGACGAGGGCTTCCAGGAAGTTGGCTGGGGCGGTTTTGGCCTTCAGTTCCTGGATGCGGTTGTAGCACTTTTCGATGGTATGGGGGGTGATGGCCGGGTAGAGGCCGATGTCGAAGTCTTCTGGCATTGTGCCGTTCCTTTCTGCGGGGGGAGCAGTGCCGGGAGCAGCGTCGCGTGGTTGAACTGCCGCTGCTGGGCCGCAACCCGCTCGCACTGGCGGCGACGGCGCCGGGTGTAATCCCCACGGCTGGTCAGCGAGGAACCGGGCAGGACATCATCGGCGTCTCGACGACATCGCAGATCAACGGCGGTCTAGCCCAGCAGAATGGCGTACTGATCGATGGCGGCGCATCGCGGGGCACCACCGAATCCGGCAACGCGTATACCGTGCCGATTGAAGCGGTGGGCGAGTTCAAGGTAGAGACCTCCACCTACTCCGCGGAGTTTGGCCGCGCGGCCAGCGGGATTATCAACGTCGCGACTAAGTCCGGCACCAACCAGCTACATGGCGTGGCCTTTGAATTCCTTCGCAACGATCACTTGAATGCCAACAGCTGGCAGAACAACCGGAATCGGGTGCCAAAAGGACTCTTCCAGCGCAATGAGTTCGGAGCCGGCGTTGGCGGCAAGATTATCAAGGACCGCACGTTCTTCTACGGCATTTATGAGGGCATTCGACAGGGAAGTCCGGACCAGGCGCTGGCCACCGTGCCGACTTCGCTACAAAGGCAAGGCGATTTCTCCCAAACTCTGGATCGAACAGGCCAACTGGTGGCCGTCTACGACTACACCACGACGCGAGCGAATCCGGCCGCTCCGGGCAGGCTGATTCGGGATCCCTTTCCGGGGAATCGGATTCCGGCTGGGCGAGTCCATCCGATCTCGGCCAGGGTGGTTCCTTTCTGGGGTGAATCGAACCGGCCCGGTGAAGGCGCCGCTCTCGTGAACAACTTTTTCCGCGTCGGCATGGCGATCACCAACCAGAACTCCTGGTTCGGACGCATCGACCATATCATCAACGACAAACACCGGGTATATGGCCGATACGGCGGCCGGGAACAGAAGAACACAACCCAGGTCGCGCTGAACCCGGCTTTCCCGCCGCGTTCGCTGAGTTCGAATCCGGCGAACAGTGCGCTAGTGAGTCTGACGTCCACATTCAGCCCGAGTATGATCGGCGAAGGGCGCATCAGCTTTACGCGTTTGAAGTTCGATTCCAAGCCGCTTAGCGAGGGTTTCGACGTGGCTTCGCTGGGCTTTTCGCCGGCGGTGACACGGAACATCTTGTTCCAACAGTTCCCGCAGATCTCGGTACAGACGTATGCGCAAGGGGCAGGCCTGGCGGTGACAGGCGCGGCGCCGAATGAGTTCAACCAGTTGGGCGGACCGGGACGGAACCTGGCTCCTCAGGACTCCTATCAGGCGCAGTATCACGTGACCATGATCAAGACGCGACACAAGATCAAAGCTGGTTTTGAAACACAACTGATCAAGCTCAACGTGTTCAACTCGCAGCAGTCGGCGGGCCAATACATCTTTGATCGCGTCTTTAGTCAGGGCCCGGACCCGACGGTAACGGCGCTGAATTCAGGCAACGGATTCGCGACCTTTCTGCTGGGCGTGCCGCAAGCTGGGGCCATTACGATTACCCGGCCGTTGTCGTTGTACCAGCGCTACTACGGCACCTACATTCAGGACGACTGGCGCCTGACCAACAAGTTAACGTTGAACTTGGGATTCCGTTGGGAGTACACGACGCCATACGCCGAAAAATTTGGCAATATCGGGTATATCGACTTTGACGCCGTCGACCCCGTTGCCGGCGTGAAGGGGACCTTTAAGCTCATCGAGCCAGGCGGCTACACGAGCGATCCGAACAAGAAGAATTTTTCTCCGCGCATTGGATTGGCCTATCAGGTCACGCCCAAGACGGTTGTTCGCGCGGGCGCAGCCATCTTCTACGCCACCTACCTCGGCGTCAACGCGGCGGCCACCGACTTCGGCAACGGCAGCTTCCTCTCGAATGCGCTATTCCTTGGCCCGCCGAATCCGTTGGTCAACACGCCGCCGGTTGGCTCCTCCTGGAGCAATCCGTTCGCGGGTGGCATCATTGTTCCGAACCGAACCACGAACTTCGCCGGACAGAACGTCCGCGGCGATATTCGAAACCGACCGAATGCCTACCTTGGCAACTGGACGCTTTCAATCCAGCGAATGTTGAATTCGACGACGATGCTCGAAGTGGCCTATGTGGGATCCAAGACTACGCATCTCTACTGGAACCGGCAACGGAACCAGAACGATCCGGCGTTGATGTCGCTCGGCGCCGGTCTATTGGCGCCGGTACCAAATCCGTTCTTCGGCAAGATTACATCCGGCGCGCTTAGTCTGCCGACGATTCAGGCGCGGCAGGCGCTGCGTCCCTATCCGCAGTTTCTGGACCTGCTTACCCACCGCGATCCCTACGGCGACATGAGCTATCAAAGCTGGTACGCACGGCTGGAGAAACAGTACTCAAACGGCATGACGTTGTCGGCGTCGTTCACCGGATCGAAGACCATCGCCAACACCATGCAGTCGAACACATGGGTGGTGGGGCCGTCCAACAGCCTTTACAATGCACGCTATAACCGAGGCCTGGAGGCGAACGATCTGCCTCGGCGGCTGGTGCTGAGCTATGTGTACGACCTGCCGTTCGGCAAGGGCCGCAAGTTCCTGGCGAATGCACATCCGGTGGCGGGAAAGGTATTTGGGGGATGGCAATTCTCCAGCATCACGGTTCTGCAATCGGGGCGCCCGGTGCTCATCACGGCACCCGATACCACCAACCTGTTCAACTTTAGTTCCACGAACGGGCGGGCCAATCGGTTGAAGGATCCCGTGCTCAGTGGCAGCGAAAAAACGCTGACACGGTGGTTCGACACCACGGCGTTTCAACGCGCCGCGCCGTTCACGCTTCCGACCGATAGCGTCAGCCAGCCGCGGCTGCGCGGCCCGGGCTGCGTGAACTTCGACCTCTCGTTGCTCAAGAACACTCAGTTCCGGGAGCGCGTTAACGTTCAGTTCCGGGCGGAGTTCTTCAACATCTCCAATACGCCGGCGCTGGCACTGGACGCGCGCGGCGCCACATCCGATGTAGCCAATCCGCTGTTCGGCCAGATTACCAGCGGCGGCAACCCGCGCAACATTCAGTTGGGGTTACGGCTGGTGTTTTAGCCCGATCGGCGATTGCAGTAGCATTTCCCGAACGCGGACGTCAGGTGTGATCGCGACTGCCGGCATGCTAGCCTGAAGTCGTGCCCCCGCCTGCCGTCCGCACCGAAGGCCTAACGAAATCATACCGTTCTGGCGATGAGATATTGACGGTATTCCAAGATTTGACTCTCCAGGTCGAGCAAGGCGAACGCGTGGCCCTTGTCGGCGCCTCTGGCGCGGGCAAGTCTAGTCTTTTGCATTGTTTAGGAGGCCTTGATCGGCCTTCTAGCGGTAGGATATACTTCGGTCAGGACGACATCCAAGCGCTTTCGGAAACCGGACTCGCCGACTTCAGAAACCGCCGAATCGGCTTTGTGTGGCAAACCCACTATCTTCTGCCTGAGTTCACGGCGCAGGAAAATGTGATGATGCCGCTGCTGATTCGCGGCGACCGGTATGAAGATGCCGCGCCGGTGGCGTTAGCGAGGTTGGATGAAGTTGGATTACGATCCCGCGCCTACCACCGATCCGGCGAACTGTCAGGCGGAGAGCAGCAGCGTGTTGTGCTGGCCCGCGCGCTGGTCGGCGGTCCCGACTATTTATTTGCCGACGAGCCCACGGGCAATCTCGACGAAAAAACCGGCGATCGCGTCGCCGCGCTCATCAAAGAATTGCACGAGTCGCACAAGCTTACTTCGATCTTCGTCACCCACGACCGTGAGTTCGCCAAAGCCTGTGACCGCGTTTTGCAATTGCACCATGGAGGACTGGCTGACATCACAGCCCGCATTTAGCCATGTTTGAAAGATACACAGAAAAAGCCCGCCGCGTGATCTTTTTCGCACGCTACGAAGCGTCGCAATTCGGCAGCCCGTACATCGAAACCGAGCATCTGCTGCTGGGCCTGCTGCGCGAAGACAAAGCGCTGGCCAACCGGTTCCTTCGCTCCAACGCCGCCATCGAGTCGATCCGAAAGCAGATCGAAGCGCACACGACGATTCGGGAGAAGGTTTCGACCTCGGTCGATCTGCCGCTCTCGCATGAGTGCAAACGAGTGCTCGCTTATGGCGCCGAAGAAGCCGAACGGCTCAATCACAAACACATCGGCACCGAGCATCTGATGCTCGGCCTGTTGCGCGAAGAGAAGTGTTTCGCCGCCGAGATCCTGCATGAGCGCGGTCTGCGTCTGTCGCAGGTACGCGAAGAGATCGCACGGAGCACTTCGGAGAAGATTACCTCGAACCGCCCGAAGGAATCGTCGCTGCTGGCGGAGTTCTCGCGCGATCTAACGCAGGCGGCCCTTGACGGGCAGCTCGATCCGCTCATCGGCCGGGATCACGAACTGGAACGGGTCGTGCAGATTCTTTGCCGCCGGACGAAGAACAATCCGGTCCTGATCGGAGAACCCGGAGTCGGCAAGACAGCCATCGTCGAAGGTCTCGCGCAGCGCATCGCCGACGGCGACGTACCGTCGTTCCTCAGCGAGAAGCGCATCCTTGCGCTCGATCTTTCCTTGATCGTCGCCGGAACCAAGTACAGAGGCCAGTTCGAAGAGCGGCTGAAGACTATCATGAAGGAGTTGATGGAGAATCAGAACGCGATCATCTTCATCGATGAGCTGCACACGCTGGTGGGCGCGGGTTCGGCCGAGGGATCACTCGACGCCGCCAACATTTTGAAGCCGGCGCTGAGCCGCGGCGAGATTCAGTGTATCGGCGCGACGACGCCGGGCGAGTATCGCAAGTCGATCGAGAAGGACCGCTCGCTGGAACGCCGTTTCCAGGCGGTGAAAGTTCCGCCGCCGAATGAGTCGGACGCGATTAAGATCATGTTCGGCATCAAAGAGCGGTACGAGAAATTCCACGCCGTCGCCTATACCGACGAGTCGATCGAAACTTCCGTCTTTGCGTCGAACCGCTTTATTCCCGATCGTTTTCTGCCCGACAAGGCGATCGATCTGATCGACGAAGCCGGCGCGCGGGTCAAGCTGAAGCAGACGACGCTGCCCAGCGACGTCGCCGAAATCCAGAAGCGCATCAAGTTTATCGTGCACCGCATGGAGAACGCCATCGCCAACCACGAGTTCGAGAAGGCGCGCTACTACTCCGACGAGGAACGCAAGGAGCGTGAGAATCTGCGCGTTCTGCGTGAGAAGTACAACCTCGACGATACTTCGACCGGCGTCGTCACCAAGGACGATATCGAAGACGTCGTGGCGCGCTGGACCGGCGTGCCGATGACGGCGATCCGGGAAGAGGAAGTCGCCAAGCTGCTGCGTATCGAAGAAGAGCTGCACAAGCGCGTTGTCAGCCAGGAGAAGGCGATCTCGGCGCTGGCTCGCGCGATTCGCCGTTCGCGGGCCGGATTGAAATCGCCAAAGCGGCCGTCGGGATCGTTCCTGTTCCTTGGGCCGACCGGCGTCGGCAAGACCGAAGTCGCCCGCGCGCTGGCCGAGTTTCTGTTCGGCAGCGAGAAGTCGCTGCTGCGCTTCGACATGTCCGAATACATGGAGAAGCACTCGGTGTCGAAGCTGATCGGCTCGCCTCCCGGATACGTCGGCTACGAAGAGGGCGGCCAGTTGACCGAGCGCGTCAAGCGGCAGCCGTATTCGATCATCCTGCTCGACGAAATCGAAAAGGCGCATCCGGACATTTACAACATCCTGTTGCAGGTGTTTGAAGACGGCCAGTTGACCGACGGCCTCGGCAACACGGTCGACTTCAAGAACACGATCATCATCATGACGTCGAATCTCGGCGCACGCTTCCTGGACAAGAAGGCAACGCTCGGATTCGCGGCGCCGTCGGTGGGCGTACCGGCCAAGATCGAAGACCAGGTAATGAGCGAGGTGAAGAAGGCGTTCAATCCGGAATTCCTGAACCGCCTGGATGAAGTCATTCTGTTCCTCTCGCTGGTCGACGACGATCTCATCAAGATCATGGAGATGCTGGTGGCGCAGATCAACACCAATCTCACCGCTAAGCAGATCAAGATCACACTGTTGCCCGACGCCGCCAAGTGGGTGCTCGAAAAAACGATGGTCGACCGCTCGTACGGCGCGCGGCCGTTGCGGCGCGCCCTGCAACGCTACATTGAAGATCCGCTTTCGGAAGCGCTCATTCAGGGCGCACTTCCCCACCCCGCCGAGTTCGAGGTTTACCTGGGCGATTCGGGCATCTTCATCCGCCAACTTGTTCTGGAAGAGGCCGTCGTCGGCGCGGCGAGCGATCGCCCGCCGGTCGTCGCGGAGCTCTACCAGTTCTAAATCCTGTTGAAGACTTCAACCGCTTTCGTGAGCGCCTTGAACTTCAATATGTAAGGCACCATTTTTGTTTCGCGTTCGTCGATCTCCTGGGCGCGCTTCAAGACTTCCTGTGCGCGTGCGGCGGGTACGCTGACGACGCCGTCTTCGTCGGCGACGATGATATCGCCGGGAGCGATCCGCACTCCGGCGCACTGTACGGGAACGTCCTTGGCGACACCGGCGAAACGTGAGACGGTCGACGAGGACACGACGCTGCGCGCGTAGATCGCCAGGCCCAGACCGCGCACTTCCTTGAGATCGCGGACGCCGCCGTCGACGATCACGCCGGCCATACCGCGCGCTTTCGCCGCCGTGCCCATGAGACCTCCGATGCCGGCGACATCGAGGCCGTCTTCGATGACGATCACGCCGACCTCGCCAGGCTTGGCGTTGTCGATCATGGCGGTCGACATACCGGTCGACAATGCGGGCGTCGCTTTCTCCGGCGGCGCGGGCTTCAACAGCGCGGTGGTCGCGCGTCCCACGACGCGGATATTGCCGGTACGAGGGCGCATGTCGTGCGAAAGAAATCCGCGCGTGCCGGTGATTTGATCGACGGCGTCGGCAACCGAGGCGACAGTCGACCTTTCAAAACCCGCGAGGAGCGGGTCTTTGGCGGGCGCGGCCTTCTTGGCGGCTTGAAATCCGAAGCCGAGAAAAGCGCAGGCGAGAGCCGAGGCGGGAAGGAGAAATCGTTTCCAATGCATGTTATGCATTATGCTATCTCAGGTGATCCCGCGCACCGTATTCAACAACATTCTGGTCGCCGCGCTGTTCGGCGGCCTGGTGCCGTATTTGAAGGGCTTCGAGTTTCTCGACGTGATGCTGCTGTTGCCGTACTCGATGCTCAGCCTGTTTTTCGTTGCACCGATGGCGGTGGATTCGGTCTTCGCGACCGAAGGGCGCCGCGTCCCGCTGCGAGGCCTGGCGCGCGCCGCGCTGCTGGGATGGGCCGGTGGCATGGCGGTGACCTGGATGGGCATCGCGACCGTGAGTTGGAAGGCCCAACGTGTCATCACGCCACCGGCGGCGGTGGCGCTGGCGCTGCCGGTGTTGAGTCTGCTGGGCTGCGTTTTCGTGGCGGCTCTCGCGGCGGTGATCGCCAAGCGCGCCGTCAATCAAGACGCCGCCAAGAGCCGCCTGCGAATCGGGTTTCTGCTGCTGCTCGTCGCGATTCTCGGATTGCCGCGCCTGTTGAGCGACGATACCAACGCGGCGCTGCTCGGGTTATTGACGCCGGAAGGGCTGGTGCGATTGGTGCTGATCGCGGCGCCGATCACGGCGGTGGCGTCGGTTGCAATACTGGCGCGCTTATCGACGCGGTGACGGACCGGCCCGGAGGATCGGGCGTCTCGGGAGGGTCGAGGCTTCGTTGTTTCGTTTAGCGGAAGCGGCGCGGTAAACTGGTCGATTCATGCGCATTACTTCGCAATCCCCGTGCCGTGTCGATCTCGCCGGCGGCACACTCGATATCTGGCCGCTCTATCTGCATCACGACAACGCGTGCACGGTGAACTTCGCGGTCGATCGTTACACGTCGTGCACGCTTGTGCCGCGCAACGACGGCGCGATCCTTCTGCGCTCGCGCGATCTCGGCGTGGAGGAGATGTTTGCTTCGCTGGAGGAATTGCGCGCGGCGAAGAAGTACAAGCTGCCGCTGCTGGCGTACGCGGTGCGTTTCTTCGCACCCGAAACCGGCCTCGAACTCGATTCGCATTCGGAGGCGCCGGCGGGCGCGGGAATCTCAGGATCGTCGTCGCTGCTGATCACGATCTGCGGCGCGTTCAACAAGTGGATGAATGCGGGCTATTCGATCGAACGCATCCGCGAGTTGGCGCAGAACATCGAAGCGCAGATCATCCGCGTGCCGACCGGCT